>CAYLXD010000116.1:0-5815 GCA_964387515.1 uncultured Pirellulales bacterium
TCGGTAAAAACAAGTGCGGCAGGGCCGTCCCACGGTTCCATAATGGAAGCATGGTATTCGTAGAAGGCCCGCTTGTCGGTGCTGATATGGTAGCTCGGCCCGAAGGCTTCGGGTATCATCATCATTATTGAGTGTGGTACACTTCGGCCGGCGCGTACGAGCAGCTCAAGCACACTATCAAAACAAGCTGAGTCGCTCAGTTCTGGGGTAAGTAAAGGGAAGAGGTCACTGATATTGTCACCGAAGGCCTCACTTGCCATTTTCTTCTGCCGAGCCCACATCCAGTTGCGGTTACCGCTAAGCGTATTTATTTCTCCATTGTGAGCTATGCAGCGAAACGGCTGAGCAAGCTGCCAGTTCGGAAACGTGTTTGTACTATAGCGCTGATGCACTATTGCAAGAGCAGAGGTTATGCGCTCGTCGGCAAGGTCTGGATAATATGCAAATAACTGCCAGGCCATGAACATACCTTTGTAGCAAATAGTTCTGCACGATAAGGAGGCAACATAAAAGTCTTTACCTCGCAGGCCCAGATTCCTTCTGACCATTTTTTCAGCGCGCTTGCGGGCAAGGTACAGCTTGCGTTCCAGCTGTTCACCTTCCAACCCTAAGCCATCAATGAAGATTTGCCTGATAGTGGGTTCGGCCTCCAGTGCTATTGGTCCAAGACAATCATTCGATGTCGGCACATCGCGCCAGCCCAACACCTGCATTCCGTAGTAACTGATAGAATCTTCCAGCACTTCATTGCATTTTGCACGAAGTTCACTATCCTGTGAGCCAAATATCATTCCGATACCGTACTCTGACATTGCAGGTAAAGTAACGCCAAGCTGTCTGCACTGTTCTTTGAAAAACTTATGTGGAATCTGAAACAGGATACCTGCACCATCACCGGTAATCTCATCTGCACCGGCTGCACCACGGTGACGGAGGTTAAGCAGTATCTCTTTGCCGTACTCAATTATCGAGTGGCTGCGGCTGCCTGAGATATTTACAACCGCACCGATGCCGCAGCCGTCATGCTCACGTCGGCTTTCATACAAGCCCTGATTTTTATGGTTATTTTGCATCTTTTCTTTTTAACTGTCGTAATATAGATGAAACTCATGCGGATGCGGCCGCAGCGCTATCTCATTCAGCTCCTTTTCCCGTTTCCAGGTAATCCACGTCTCGATGAGGTCTTCGGTAAACACACTACCTGCCGTCAGGAATGCATGGTCCTTCTCCACTGCATCAATTGCTTCCGCCAGCGAGGCGGGCGTCTTCGGATATTTTGCCAATTCTTCCCGTGTCATTTCGTAGATGTCTCTGTCTAATGGCTCGCCCGGGTCGATTTTGTTTTGGATGCCGTCGATTGCTGCCATTAGCATCGCCGTCCAAGTAAGGTAGCCGTTACAGGTCGGGTCAGGACATCGAAACTCAAGTCGCTTTGCCTTTGGGCTATCGGAATACATAGGGATTCGGATGCCAGCCGAGCGATTACGCGCACTCAGTACAAGATTAACCGGTGCTTCAAAACCCGGCACTAAGCGGCGATATGAATTCGTCGTCGGAGCAGCAAATGCCAGAATTGCCGGTGCATGTTTTAATATGCCGCCGACCGAGTATAAACCAATATCACTAAGACCTGCGTACCCCTTGTCTGCAAATAATGGCTTGCCTCCTTTCCAGAGCGAAAAGTGCGTGTGCATCCCGCTGCCGTTATCCTGGAATACCGGCTTTGGCATAAATGTTACCGTTTTGCCATGGCGCCTTGCGACATTTTTTACTATGTACTTGTACCACATATACTGGTCGGCCATCTTCAATAGTTCTGTAAACTTCATATCAATCTCGGCTTGCCCGGCCGTGGCAACTTCGTGATGGTGCGCTTCGACTACAATGCCGACCTTTTGCATCTCGGCAACCATTTCGCCCCGCAGGTCATGGTAGGTGTCGGTGGGACTGACCGGGAAGTAACCGCCTTTGAAGCTCGGCTTATAGCCGAGATTAGGCTCTTCGAAACGGGCGGTGTTCCAGGCACCTTCCACAGAGTCAATTTGATACATACCTGTATGTTGATTTTGCTCGTAACGAACTTCATCGAATATGAAGAATTCTGGCTCCGGTCCTATATGGCACGTGTCGGCAATCTCTGTCTTTTTCAAGTAAGCGGTTCCTTTTCGTGCAACATGGCGTGGGTCACGGCTATAGTCCTCTTTTGTGACAGGGTCAACAATGTTGGCTGTGACACTGACGGTAGGCTCCCTGAAAAACGGGTCCAACACCGCAGTATCAGGGTCCGGCACGGCCAGCATATCCGAGACGTGAATTCCCTGCCAGCCGCGAATGGATGAACCATCAAAGCCAACACCTTCCTTAAAAGTCTCTTCGTCCCATGTGTCAATTGGAAAACTGCAATGCTGCCATGTTCCCAAAAGGTCGGTGAATTTCAGGTCCACCATTTTTGCATTATTTTTTTCTGCAAATTCAAAAAATTCTTTAGGCTTCATTATTTTGTTCCTTTCGAAAATTGGATTTACTTTTTTTAAGTTTCCCTAACCAATTGCTTTCATTCCTCGCTCCCCTGTACGAATGCGGACACATTCGGGCAGGTCCACAACGAAAATTTTGCCATCACCAATTTGGCCTGTTTTTGCTCCTTCGATAATCGCATCGATTGTTTTTTCAACGAAGTTCTCATTTACTGCTATCTCGAGCCTTACCTTTTTGAGCAGGTTTACCTCGAATTTGATACCCCTGTAGCTTTCCTCGTATCCCTGTTGTTCTCCACATCCGAGTGCATTCGTAACCGACACTTTATAAACCTGGGCCTTATAAAGGGCCTGTTTAACATCTTTCAATTTGTACGGCTGAATATAAGCTATTATCAATTTCATCGAATGGCTCCTTCAATCCGAACCAGCTTACACAGTGTTAAATATCTGGAAGCCTCCATAAGCCTCCATACCATGTTCTCCTATGTCGAGTCCCCGCAGCTCTTCGACCCGACTTACTCGTAAACCTACCGTTAGGTCAATCAGCTTGAAAATGATGCCCATACCTACAGCTACAAAAGCTATTGCGCTCACACTGCCTACCAACTGGATGCCAATCTGCATTGGGTTGCCGCTGTAAATGAAACCATTATTAGCCAGCCCCAGAGATGCTTTCCCGAAGATTCCGACACATAACGTGCCCCAGATTCCACAAATCCCGTGCACCGGAAAAGCACCGACAGGGTCATCTATCTGGAGTTTATCCAGCAATTCAACTCCTCTTACCACTATGTAGCCTGCTATTGCGCCTATTATCAGTGCTGCCCACGGTTCAACATATGCGCAGGGTGCGGTAATAGCCACAAGACCAGCTAAAGCACCGTTCATTGCCATTGAAAGATCAGGTTTGCCGAACCTTTTCCAGACAGTGGCCATAGCCGCTATACCTCCCAAAGCTGCTGCCAAGTTTGTATTGATTGCGACCCTGCCAATCAACGAGCCATCGCCAACTGAGAGAGTTGAGCCCGCGTTAAATCCGAACCAGCTAAACCAAAGAATAAACACTCCCAAAGATGCCAATGGTATATTATGGCCTGCAATGACATTAGCCTTGCCATCAATCGCAAACTTACCTTCTCTCGGTTTTAGCATTGAAGTCCCGACAAGAGCTGCAACACCACCGACCGTATGCACAACCGTCGAGCCGGCAAAGTCGGCAAATCCCATGTTCGCAAGCCATCCACCTCCCCATACCCAGTGGCCCACGACAGGGTAAATAAAGGCCGATATAAGAAACGAATAAATTAAGTATGCCGGAAATCTCATTCGCTCCGCCATCCCGCCGGCGACGATAGTTGCGGCGGCGCCACAAAAAGCCGCTTGAAATAACCAGAATGCATACAAAGGAACACCGTTAGCAACAGGCTCCAGACCGAACAAACACCATCCTTTCGACCCTGCAAAGCTATTACCGTCTCCAAACATCAAAGCGTAGCCGATGAGAAAGAATCCGAGCGACGCCATACAGAAATCGAGAAAGTTCTTCGTAAGTATGTTGCAAGTATTTTTCGCCCTTATGAAGCCCGCTTCCACCATTCCAAAGCCGGGTTGCATAAAGAACACCAGAAAAGCTGCGATAAGCACCCATACTGTATCAAGCCCCTGTTTTGAGCTGAAACTATTGCTAACTTCCGCAGAAACCGTCCCGGCAAAAGCAGGCACCGCTACTATAAGTGCCAATATCGCCACCAAACATAGCCGTAAGGCTTTAGCACTCATTTTGGCATCCTTTCTTGTGCTACATAATCCAGTGAATAGTCCGTCTCACTAAAATCACCGTTTCTTAAAATATGCAAAGCACGTACCAAAACTATGACGAAGTCGTAAGTGCTTATTCATAATATTGTTATGCTTCAATCGCTGGGGCCGGGCAGCCCAATTAGCGTTACAATATTGTCGCATTTGGCAGAAACTACAACATATTAGTCACTTTATGTTGAACGGCACGCACATTTATACAATTTTATTGGCTTTGCCGTTTTCTGTAATTGTATTTCTGTATCTATCTTTCAATACAGGACTTACAAACATCTGCCTCCCTGCTTATAATCTTTATTAGAAAAAATATCTTGTGATGCCATCAAGTAATGTTACAATTATGTTGCGTACTGTTGTTTAAGGATTTGCTACGGGTGTCGCCAAACAATGAATTTAAGAAAGGAGCAGAGCCTTGCGAATCTCAACTGTACATCCAAAACAACATGTCAAGCAGCTTGAAGTACTTTATAAAATCAGCCAGGTACTAATAGCGGGACAAAAACAAAAACAGGCGCTGGCAGAAGTACTAAATACTCTCGATAGCGACCTTGGCCTACAAAGAGGGACCATTACACTTCTAACACCTGCCGGGGATGAGGTTATGATTGAAGCAACACATAATCTCTCCGAGGAGCACAGCCGCAAGATTCGATATCGTATCGGCGAGGGAGTCACCGGGAAAGTTATGGAAACGGGAAAGGCAATGACTGTACCAAAGGTTTCTCAGGAGCCGCTTTTCTTGAACCGTTTTGAGAGATGGAATGTTACTAAGGAAGAGCTGAGTTTTATTTGCGTTCCGATTTCAATCGGCGATGAAGTTATAGGGACAATCTCGGTAGATAGGCCATATGCTGAGAAAGCACCATTGGAAGAAGAGATGCGCATTTTGAGCATCGTTGCAAGTATGATTGCCAATAATATGAGGACGCGACGAGAAGCTGCCATCCAGAGGCAACTACTCGAAGACGAAAACCTGCGATTACGTCATGAGCTGGAGGGAAGATTTCGGCCGGAAAACATAATAGGCAATTCCAGTGCTATGCGCGATGTGTATCGACAAATCCAGCAGGTCTCAAAAAGCGACACTACTGTTTTAATACGTGGTGAATCCGGCACTGGTAAAGAGCTTGTAGCTCATGCAATTCATTATACTGGTGTAAGAGCTAAGAATCCCTTCATAAAGGTTAATTGTGCTGCTCTGAATGAGAACTTACTTGAAAGCGAGTTATTTGGTCACGAGAAAGGGGCTTTTACAGGAGCAATCCAAAGCCGAAAAGGAAGACTGGAAGAAGCAAGTGGTGGAACTATATTTCTTGACGAAATCGGCGATTTTTCGCCCGCTACTCAGGTCAAACTGCTTCGCGTTTTTCAAGAGCGCGAGTTTGAGCGAGTTGGAAGCAACCGTACATTGAAAACTAATGCGAGAATTATCGTGGCAACAAATCATGACCTGGAAAAGGCCGTCGAAGATGGCGGTTTTCGCCAGGACCTCTATTACCGAATAAATGTGTTTCCGA
>CAYLXD010000117.1:0-5730 GCA_964387515.1 uncultured Pirellulales bacterium
TCTCTGCGGAAGCTCAGACACCCATTGCCGCCGTCACCCGCCTTAACGTAGATTTTTGCCTCATCGATAAACATATCTCGTATCTCGTCACTCGTTTCTCGTATCTCGATAATAAAAAAGGATGGTATAAAACCATCCTTTTCTTGCCAACTATTTTTATTGTCGCTTAGACGACGTGCACCTTTCGGCCCCGGAAACGCACTTGTCCATCCACTGTGGCAAACAGTGTATAGTCCTTGCCCATTCCCACGTTTGAGCCTGGGAAAAATCTCGTCCCGCACTGGCGAACGATTATCGAGCCTGCCGTAACCTGCTGGCCGCCGAACAGCTTCACGCCCCTGTACTTGGCGTTGCTGTCTCTGCCGTTTCGCGAAGAGCCTTGTCCCTTTTTATGTGCCATACTCAATCACCTCTGTTTTCCAACACCGACTTCAGACAAACAATTTTACAGTGTATGAAGTCCTTTGTCCAGCAGTTTTTTTGCCGTATTTAGACCCGCATTTTAATGCGGGATTCTCCTAATCAAGTATCGAACATCCAGCCTTGAGTACTGAAAATCACACATCGAGCACTGGAAATCCGCAATCAGCAATTTAAAATCTGCAATTTCTTCCGTCTTCTGCTCTAACTGAAACTAATTAAGCAACGGAAAATCAATCTGTTTTATCTTTCGCATTATATTTTTCGAACAGTTCAACCAGGGCTTTATTCTTTGCCGCTCTGGCCAAAGAAAGCGGCGTATTGCCTTTTTCATCTTTTGCATTGACATCTGCACCATTTTTTATCAGTAGCTCCGCTATTTCAGCTGTAACTTTCTCTGCGTCGCCACGGTATTTTTCAAAATCTGCCTTCCACGTGTTGACGGTTCCTCCGTTTTTCCAGAAGAAAACATCTAAAAGTTCTTTCTGCACCCAATTAAGGCCGCTTTTGTCAGCTATACTATGCAACGGGGTCATTCCGCGGTCATTTTTGGCATTGACGTCAGCCCCGTTGTCAACGAGCAGTTTGGCGGTTTCAAAAGTTCCAGGGCTATGCAGTATAGTTTCGAAGCCTTTCATTTTAATTTTGACATCAGCGCCCTTTTCAACGAGAAGTTTTGCAGCATCTAAATGGCCCGTATGAACCGCCCAAAATAAAGGAGTAATATTGTTAGCCCCATTGCGAATATTTACATCAGCCCCATTTTCGAGAAGAAGCTTGATGACATCCAATCGGCCCATATATGCCGCCCAGTGCAGCGCACCCCATCCGTCATTCGAGCTAAAGGCGCTAATCAGGTTCGGGTCTTTTCTCAGCAAGGCCTTAACACTATCGACGTCCCCCCGGGCGGACGCCACATAAATGGTTTCCTCAACCCCATTCTTGATTAGCAACTCGACTATATCGTTATAATCGCGTATGACAGCCAGCATAATGGGAACGACGCCGATGTTATTTTTTGCATTGACATCAGCACCGTTGGCTATAAGAAGCTTTGCTATCTCTTTGTGGCCGGAGAAAATGGCACGGTGAAGAGGCGTCCAGTTAACATCGTCTCGAGTGTTAACGTTATAACCTTTTGCGATAAGTTCTTTGACTTTTTCTATGTCACCCAGATTAGCTGCAACACCAAGCGGAAATTCATATTCTTTTTCTTTCTGTTCGGTTTGCACGGCTGGGAGGTTTCCGTCTTTTGCGGCCTGAACCAATTGAGTGTTCTTGTCCAGCACCTTTACGTCAGCAAAAACCGCTGGTATCAGAGAAATGCACACCATAGAAAACAGAATTCGTTTCATAGAAGTCTCCTTTTCTACGTTATTCCTTTGCACCGGCCTTTTCAAGCAGCCGAACAATGTCTGTGTGACCTGTCCTTTTTGCCACCCATAAGGCTGTCCTGCCATTGTTATCCCTGACATTGACATCAGCGCCCTTTTCCAGAAGGAGTTTGACGACTTCCGTCCGGCCCATCCCCGCTGCCCATATCAGGGCCGTTGCGCCGTTGGCGGTGTTCGCATTGACATCAGCACCTTTTTCCAGAAGTAGCTTGACGACCTCC
Source organism: uncultured Pirellulales bacterium (assembly GCA_964387515.1). GTDB lineage: Bacteria > Planctomycetota > Phycisphaerae > Sedimentisphaerales > Anaerobacaceae > CAVXEF01. The sequence continues at coordinate 2,036 of CAYLXD010000117.1, forward strand.
GTATGACCCTTTCCCGCCGCCATCATCAGGGCCGTTATACCGCCCTTATTCTTGGCATTGACATCAGCGCCCTTTTCCAAAAGTAGCCGGACGATTTCTGTATGGCCGTTTTGCGCCGCCATTATCAGGGCCGTTCTGCCACGGTTATCCTTGGTATTGACCTCAACGCCCTTTCCCAGCAAAGACTTGATGACCTCCGTATGGCCTTTATATGCCGCTATCCACAGAGCCGTTATGTCGTTGTTATCCCCGGCATCGACATCAGCGCCCTTTTCCAAAATGAGCTTGGCGATTTCCGTACGGCCCGCCACCCACATCAGGGCCGTTATACCGTCCTTATTCTTGGCATTAACATCAGCGCCCTTTTCCAGCAATGACTTGACTATCTCCGTATGGTCGTTCTCAGCCGCCCGTATCAGGGCTGTGTCGCCGTAAGTAGTGTCCCTCGTATCGACCTCAGCGCCCTTTTCCAGCAGCAGCTTAATCACTTCCGTATGGCCTTCCTGCGCCGCCATCCACAGAGCCGTTACGTCGTTGTTGTCCTTGGCATCGGCATCAGCACCATTTTCGAGAAGGGACTTGACGATTTCTGTAAGGCCCCTGTGCGCCGCTATCCACAGGGCTGTTACGCCGCTGTTCATTCTGGCATTGACCTCAGCACCCTTTTCCAGAAGTAGCTTAACGATTTCCGTACGGCCAGCACCTGCCGCCCACATCAGGGCCGTTGCGCCGTTGGCGGTGTTCTTGGCATTGACATCAGCACCTTTTTCCAGAAGTAGCTTGACGACCTCCGTATGACCCTCTCCCGCCGCCATCATCAGGGACGTTTGGCCGTTGTTATCCTTGGCATCGATATCAGCGCCTTTTTCCAGAAGGCACTTGAGGATTTCCATCTGGCCGTGCCCCGCTGCTACCATCAGGATCGTTTGGCCGTAGATAGTCTTGGCGTTGACATCGGCACCGTCAGCCAGAAGGGCTTGAATAACCGGGAGGTTGCTATCTTTTGCGGCTTGAATCAATTGGGCATTCTTGTCTGATACATCCGACTCGGCAAAGGCCACAGGTATTAGAGAAATACAAACTATAGAAAACAGGACTCGCCTCATAAAATTCTCCTTTCCCTTCACTGTTTTTCTGTCCTTTGGTGGAGATTATAACAATTGTGGATTTGGCTACAAGATTTTTCTATGCCGGCTGTTTTGAATCTCGTGCTTTGGTAATTCGAATTTGTTTCGTGTTTCGGATTTCGTACTTCGGATTTATGCCCTCTGTCCTCGGGGTTCTTCGCATCGAGAATTGAGTTACATTTTTTCAACGCTCAGCTTCGAGAATAGCCCTGATTTCATCTAATGAGATTCCGCCCTCGGCTGCCAGCTTTATTTTGCCTTGCTTGTCGATAAAGAAGGTGGTGGGAATTCCGGATATGTGACCGAAAGGAAACGGCATTGCACGGGCATCAGTGGAAAAGACCGTATAGTTAATTTTGTTTCGCTTTGCAAAGTTCCTGACCTTTTCAGGGGTCTCCCGCGGGAACATGCTTGTATATGATATCGCCAGCATCGCCAACTCGTCTTCACCGATGAGGTTTCGCAAGGCGATTAGATGTGGGACTTCCGTTATGCATGGGCCGCACCAGGTTGCCCAGAAGATAATCATAACGTTTTTGCCATGGTAATCACTTAGTTTGTGGTTTTTGCCGTTGATATCGGCCAGAGTAAAGTCCGGCGACATCCTGCCATACCAAGACCTGTAAATCGGCCCCCAACTTCTCCCGGCCCTGATGATGTCGTCTAAAGTAACTTTGGCACCGCTGACAGGCTTAATATCCAGCTTGGCAGTTTTATTGCGGGTACGCTCAATCTGCGATTCAGACGGCAGGAATTCGTGATACCGCACAACATCGACATCTTCAGCGGGTTGACGGCCTACTGTTGCCAACATTGCTACCGCTACAATTGCAACTACGGAAATGCAAATTGCCACCCAAATGATAATTCGTTCCTTTTGCTCCAGCATCTTACGCCTCTCCTTTGATTGCAAATCGACGGTTATTATTATACACCGAATCAGCCGTTAAATAAAGGCTAAATTTACAAACTCTTTAACTAAGACAGGCGAAAATCGTTTGACAAGTCGAATTTTGGAATTAGCATAAGTGCTCTTACATCAAGTGCCGGTTCAGCCTTTTTAGTGTCGAAGTTCTGTCCTGCATCTTTGATAAGAGGAGATTCGCTATAAATGAACATGTTGCTTTTTGTAGCCTTGGCCATAATTTTTGGTTTTATAGCAGGTAAATTTGTCCATCGGCTTAAATTGCCGGCTATTGTGGGCTATTTGATTGCCGGCCTTATACTTGGGCCGTCATTTCTGAATATCTTTGATGAACCACTGTTGGAAAAGCTGGATCTCTTTATTGGTTTCGCTTTGTCACTGGTGGCATTTATGATCGGCAGCGAGATGAAGCTGAGCACGCTACGGGAGACGGGCAGAGGTATTGGAATCATCACCTTGTTAGAGTCATTCGGCGCTTTTTTGCTTGTCGCCTTCGGTATATACCTTCTGACAGGCAAGCTATATATAGCTTTGGTTTTCGGTGCGCTGGCACCGGCCTCAGCACCGGCGGGTACGGTCGCTGTATTGCAGGAGTATAAAGCAAAAGGACGTATGACGAATCTGCTTTATGCCGTAGTAGGCTTGGATGACGGCCTGGCCATAATAATATTTGCGATTGCCGTTGCATTAGCAAAGCTGCTTATAACAGGAGACACAATATCACCAGCAGCGGTTTTTGGAGGGCCTATATTCGAAATAGTTGGCTCCATTGTCCTTGGGGGCCTGATAGGGGCAGTTACCGGATACCTTGCGAACAGGTTTCTCGGAGAAAATGAGATATTGCCTGCATCCCTTGGTGGCATACTGGTATGCACAGGAATAGCAAATTATCTGCATTTCTCACTTATCCTCGCAAATCTGAGTCTGGGTATGGTATTTGTCAATCTGTTCGAGGCACCAAACCGCAAGGCTTATCGCGCGATACAGTCCCTTTCCCTGCCTGTATACATAATCTTCTTTTTCATCGCCGGTGCCCACCTGCAAATCCGACTTCTCCCAGCTATGGGAATCCTGGGACTGGTATATTTCGTCTGCAGGACAGGCGGGTTGGTTGGCGGGGCATCTTTGGGCGCGACTTTGTCGAAACAAAGTGCGGTTATCCGAAGGTATTTAGGACTGGGCATCCTTTCTCAGGCCGGTGTGGCGATAGGCCTTGCCGTCCTTGCAGCGAGCGAGTTTAACCGTCTCGGAGAAGCCGGCCAAGCTTTGGCTGTGACCGCCGTTAACACTATTACTGCCACCACAATTTTATTTGAAATAATTGGGCCTATTGGAACCAAGTTCGCGATTTCGAAAGCACAAGAGATAGGTGTCAACATAACCGAAGAAGACCTTATCGAGACCTACCGTGTGGCCAATGTAATGGACACAAAGGCCCCAGTCATAACCTCAGGTACGTCGCTCAGCGAAGTTATAAAAATCGTCAGCACCACCGACAAATTTTATTATCCTGTTGTTGACAGTAATAAGAAGCTAATTGGAGCCATTACGCTGGACGGCATCAGGAGCACTTTTACAACCCAGGAACTAAACGATTGGCTTGTGGCACTCGATATTATGGAACCTGTGATTGCAAAAGTAAC
>CAYLXD010000118.1:0-3636 GCA_964387515.1 uncultured Pirellulales bacterium
CTCCAGCGTATATTCGCCGATCAGCTCACCACACTCGTAGTCACCACTGCTCGCTAAAGGCTTAAAGTGGAAACTTCGTCCCGCCAATGGCAAAACATTTATCCGCGAGGAATCCAAAAACAAAACCGCATCCTGAGGTATCCATCTCGATGTGATTATCCGGCAAATCCCGAAGTCGCTTTCATAAACGCTTATCATCTCGGTATAGGTCGTATCGTTTGCACCATAGCTCCGGCTGCTTGAGATGAAAGAGTTAATCTTCCGTTTCTGGAACCCATTAACAACAATCAAATCAACGTTGCCGTTACTGTTCTCCCATATCTTCCTGAGCATAAAATTGACACAGGCTTCGTCAAGGTTATCATCCGAAGGATGACCTGTATCACCGTCATAGAGAACATTCGTCGAGAGATGCTGAATAATCCCATTCATCGACCTTCTCACCGTACCGCTGCCTTCCGGGTTGCTGACAGGCTGACCGCCATTGACGACGGTATTTTCCAGATCGCGAATCAACTCACGAAGTCGCTCTTGTTTCTGATAATCCATCTCGTCAGCCAGGCCCAACTGGCTCGCAGCCATATCAGTCCCCGACACTTCCACCGTCGCGGCAAATATCTGTGTGTAGTTGCCGCACCGGCTGCGATTAGTAAATCTCGCCCCAGGCTTGTCTGCTCCTTCAAGCACCGCATTCCCAAGGATGTTAATCACCTGATTGTCCGCCAGGTCCTCTGCTGTAGTGCCCGCATAACCACGAACCACCGTTAGCGTATCGCCATTTATACCGGTAACCAGCATCAACTCCTCTGAACCTTCAACCTGAATCTGATCACCAACACGAAATCTGCTACCATTATCAACATCGAAATCTGTATCCGCCGCTGGGTCGGTAAAGGTACTGTCGTTGACAGCATCTTTGTTGGGCAGCAGCTCATCCTCAAGCCACTCATGATGTGTGCTTGTCACCTCTCGCATCGGGTCTCCCAGAGCATCTAACAGGGGCGTCTCATAGGGCGAAATTATCCCTATCAAATCCGATACGTCCTCAGCCAACTCAGGCAAAGTCGTACCCGCTGAATAAGTTGCTTTTCCTGTAAAAGCCATTTCTTAATTCTCCTTCTATCTACTCTTGTCATTCCTGCGACACGAAGCGAAGCGGAGAGCCCGCTTCGGAAAGCAGGGGGTCTATTTCCCTTAACATTCTCTTTGTGTTTTCTTCTGTCTCTATGCCTTCCTTTTTTCAAACAAAATTCCTTCGCAGCTTGAGATACTTCTGCAAATCTGTTCTACTTCCCGTAACAGCCGCTTCCTTAGCTGCTTTCTCCAAAACTGTTTGGCTGTTTTGCATTCGGTCTTTAGCTCCTGCGGTCCTCTTCGCCGTCATGCCCCTCTCTGCTTGTCCCGCAAACAAATATTGCTTTTCTTTTCTCAACTGCTCAATCGCACCGTCCAAATCCGCTTTCTCCTTGCCTTCTACCCTGGCTTTGGCAATCAGTACAGCTGTCTCCAGATCAACCGCCCCCGCAGCAGCTAATTTGCGCATCAGCTTCTGCTCAATCTGCAGACTCTGCAGTTGCTCAGCCATCTCGCGAGCCTGTGATTCCACTTGCGCCAATTGCTCCGCCAAAGCTTCGACCTTCTTCTCGGCACTCTGCGCCCTCTTTCGATAGCGAATTGATTCAGCCACTGGAACAAGCTTCAAGCCCTCGCCGCCGGCTTGTTCCGCTGTCGTCTCTGACAAAATACCCTCATCGTCAACTTGACTCATGAAACCTCCTGACCAGACTAAAGTCTCAACTTTCTTTTGTGGTTTCGTAACCTAATTCCCTGAGCACCTGTTCGGTTGGAACACCTAATTCCTTCTTGATCTGGGCCTCCTTTAGCTTCTCTGTTAAATTCTCCGGCAGAGGACTTGAGAAAATAATATCCACCTGTCTGTCCACCTCCGTCGTCCTGTAAATGTTCGCCTTGTCAAGGATACCCAAAACCATCCAGCAAACTCTTTTCAAACCTTCGCTGTATGTAAATCTCTTGCGTTCTGTCTTTGACAACATCCCCATAAGTGTAAGCCTAAGGGCAACTGCACTTGTAAGATTGCCCAGCTTGCTTTTCAAAACCCCGCCTACCAAAGGTGTCACGCCACTTGTCTTATCCATCGCCTCTCTAATTTCGGCGATGTGCAAACCCTCACTTGGCGCTGATGCATCTCCACCGAACTCTTCAATTGCCGCCTCCGGATTATCGGTGTACCACATCCTGCCCGGCGAAACAGGTCTATCCTCAAAACCCTCTATCCCTTTGCCGAGATACATCTTAAACGATTGGAATGTAATCCTGCTCGCTCTGTCACTCAGTCGCGTATTAAGCTCGTCCTGTAGTGGTATCAGCGTCTCAACGTCACTTATACCCTCGTAGTAAAATGGCTGTAGCGTATTTTGGATGTGTACTACCGGCAGAAATCCCCACGGCAGTTCATCTTCTGCAACGAGTGACTTGTTCTCATACCTCTGCCAGGCTGTCGTCGAAATAATCTCTGTAACCGCTGCCGTCTGGCGACTATCGCCGCGGCTGCTCTGCCCCAGAAGCCTCGACAGGAAAGTGCTTTTCCTGCTCACCGCGTTCTTCTTCTGGTAAAAATGCTGAATGTAATATCTGATTTTCCTGTAGTCGTCTTCATCCAGGACAGGCAGTGCCCTTGGTGCATCAATCAGCTCCAAGTCGATTGTTTGCGCCAGTTGCAGCACATCATCAAATGAGAGAGTTTGGGAGGAGGAAAAAACGTGTTGTGTGATTTTCTCGTCAGGCCTGACAAGACAATCGACGAAACCATAAACACTTCCGAGCACCGCCATATCCTGAAAAAATCCAATACCACCGTTAGCCGAAAACACAGCCTTTAGTATTGATTCAATTTCAATGCGTTTGCGACTATCTGGCGATTTGGAAACAAAACTTATCGGCTTTCCAAATAAAAAGTCCACCGCGGCGTTAATCCGCCACGCAATATCGTTTTCAATTACAACTTCTTTTCGTTGTACATCCTTGATAGCTTTTCCCCCAAAGACCCCCGAATTTGCTGAATGCGCAAGCCCTGTTATTCTCGCAGGCAGCCCATATTCCTGCGCCTGCAGATAGCATCTTCCTGATTCGCTTACTTTCCTGTCAAATGCGCCGGAGGCCCCTATATCGTACATTCGATTCGTGTAATACTCCCACAGCTTGCCGAAGTGTGCCTGAATCGCTGCCCATCGTTCCTCGACGAGCCACTCAATGTAATCTGCTTGCAGTTGGTTGTCCTCAAAAATACCAAGGTCAAATCCCATACCAACTTCCCCTCTTCTGATAACCTGATTTCCTGATACCGTCACAATTGGGGCAGCTTGCGCGTTTGATGCGAAAAAAGGCTTGTGGCCTGCCACGACTCTTTGGTTAAACCCTTATAACAAAAGGACTAAAGATTTTTTCAAAAACTCATGTTTTGCGCCGTACCTGTGTCTGTTTTTGATTGACTTATGGATACACCGGCGGTATTGTTTCCGCACCGCCGTAAGGCGTCCCCAAGCAGAGTCTGGAGCCCAATGTCGTTTGGGACAACTCCGGTGTCGTTACCGGATGTCTGTTGCCCGATGTCGTTTC
>CAYLXD010000118.1:3736-5706 GCA_964387515.1 uncultured Pirellulales bacterium
GTTTCCGCACGTCTGGAGCCCGACGTCGTTTCGGACAAATACGCTAATTGGCCGGAAGACGCCAGGAATGCTAAAAAAGCTTACCCCCCACAAAAAACAAACACTTATTTACCCGCGGAGATAATCCTCATTTTGCACTTGGGCATCGCCTCCAGAAACTTCGCACCATACGGTCTGTTCACTACGCGAGAGTCAAGGACAACAACGATACCGGTATCGCTCTTGCTGCGAATCAGTCGACCGAAACCCTGCTTAAATTTAAGAATAGCCGATGGCAGCTGATACTCATAAAAAGGGTTGCCGCCCTTTTCCCTTATCTGCTCAAGTCGGCCCGCCACCAGTGGACTATCGGGAACTGCAAACGGCAATCGAACAATAATAACATTACTAAGTGCTTCTCCCGGAACATCAACTCCCTGCCAGAAACTATCCGTCCCAAAAAGAACACTTGTTTTGCAACGCTTGAACCGCTTCAACAGTGCCGTCCTGTCCGCACCTGCTCCTTGCTGCAGCAACTCAATATCATTTTCAGCCAACCAATCACGAAGCTCTTCAGCCATTTCCTCAAGCATCGCATAGCTGGTAAAAAGCACAAACGCTCTCCCCCTCGTCTGCTGTACGTATTTCTTCAGCGTCTCACTCGCAGCACCGACAAAACTCGCCTCGTTCGGATTTGGCAGGTCCTTTTCAATATAGACCGTAACTTGTTTCTCGTAATCAAACGGCGAACCAAGCCTGAGCGCATTAAAATCCCTCAGACCAACCCGCTCAGCGAAGAATCCAAACCCGCTTTTTTCATCTGAACCGCTGCTGCTCAACGTCGCGCTGGTCAGTACCACAGACTCATATTTATCAAACAGACACCTTCGCACATCCTCCCCAACATTCAGTGGTGCACTTCTGAGACCAACTGCTGAACCTCCGCTACCTCTCACCTCAACCCAATAAACATAATCGCCCTTGCCTTGCCTCAAAAAACAATCCAATTCCTCTGCCAGCACCTCGCACCGGTCAATAAACCGCATAATCTCAAACTTTTCATCAAAATCCTCAGCTTTCTTCACCAGCTTGACCAATTCCGACCGAAGATTTTTCAGGTGTCCTGAGACAGTGTCATCAACAAAGTTAGCATAACATCTGCCGCCGGTTTCGCCTTTGTTCAACTCATACCAATCCTGAACCTTCTTGAAAAAAACCCTTGCTTCTCGCATAGTCCGGCCCACAATATTAACCGCCTTCTCTGCGTTCAGATAAGCCAAAAGGCCTTTGTGTGTCCGCAGATTGTAAAGACTGTTAAGCAGGAACTTGATTTTGCTATCGCTGATATCTATCCCGAAATGGTTCTCCGCCACATGTTCAATATTATGTGCTTCATCCACAACCACATACCGATAATCCGGCAGCAACTTTTGCCCCTGCTCCTTAAGAACAATATCACTGAACATAAGTGAATGATTTGCTACGATGATATCAGCGCCCTCCAGTTGTCGCCTTGCCCGCCGGTAAAAGCAGTCACGAAAATGCGAACATTTCCGACCTCGACAGTTACCGTGCTCGCTTTTGACCGCATCCCAGACTCCGGCTTTGGGCACAAATGGAACATCACTCAGTGAACCATCTTTCGTTTGACCAGCCCAGTCCTTTAACATCGCAAGCGCTGAGCCAAATTCGTCGAACAGGCCCTTTTGCCTGCGCAGAGCAAACTCAAGCCGCCGCTTACAAAGGTAATTACCTCTGCCTTTTGCCAGAGCCGCTGTAAATCCGCCGCAGGCGGACTCACCCAAAAAAGGAAGGTCCTTATCGGTTAGTTGCTCCTGAAGCGTGATGGTATAAGTGCTGATAAGAACCCTCCCCGTCCTACTTCTGACCAGCCCAATCGCAGGAACAAGATACGCAAAGCTCTTGCCGACTCCTGTGCCTGCCTCAACCACCAAATGCCGGCCGTTCAAAAGGGCTTGTTGAACTGCCTT
>CAYLXD010000119.1:0-5704 GCA_964387515.1 uncultured Pirellulales bacterium
TTCCTTGAGTGAAACCAACTTCAGTGTGCCGGTTGGGCATGCCTCGACGCAGGCCGGCTCCTGGTCCTTTTCCAGTCGCTCCAGGCACATATCGCACTTGATGACGGCTCGTCCTTCCGGACCGATTTGCAGAATCCCGAAAGGACAGATAAGCATACACAGCTTACAACCGATGCATAAATCCTCATCGACCATGACCGGTGCCTGTTCGCTTTGACGCTGGATAGCCCCGGTCGGGCAAATCGCCACGCAGGGCGCAGCCTCGCAGTGCCGACACTGGATTGGTACTGCAAATTCGCCGGCTGCCTCGACTGTGACCATCCGTTGCGGCCTCGGTGATTCCGCTATCGCCTCTTCAAATACTTTCGATTTCGAATGCACCAGCGCACATGCCAGTTCACAACTTTTGCAACCCAGGCATTTTTCGATATTTACAACAATTACCTTGTCCATCTTCGACTCCGTGATAATGGTCATTAGCCATTGGGGATTAAATCTATCAATGCATCCTTCGCTTTTCGCAACTGCTCTACAAGTTCCGGGCAGGTGGTAAAGACACTTTTTTGCTTTAAATCCGCCTCCTGCGCCGCCGGATTGTACGGGATGTTAGCAAGAATGGTTGTATCTGTCAATTCGCGCTTTATTGCTTCAATTTGCGAACCTTTTGTAATCTTGTTCACAACTGCCGCAACGTGTTTTATTCCCAGCTCCTTAGCCATCCGTACTATGTTTTTTGCGGTTTCGATGCTTCTGCTGCCCGGCTCAACCACAACCACCAGGGCATCAATGCCCTGAACGCTTGCTCTGCCCATAAACTCAACGCCGGCTGCCAAATCGACCAGGACAACTTCCTGCCGTTGTAGTATCGTGTGCGTGAGCATCGCCCGCAAAAATGCTCCTTCAGGGCATGCGCAGCCTGAGCCGGCCTGCTGTATAGCCCCCAACACAAGCAGCTTTACCCGATTAATTTCAAGCCAGTATTTTTGCGGCAAATCACTGACTTTTGGATTCAACCTGAAGTATGCACCTACCGCGTCTTTTCCGGTGCCGGTACGTTCGGCAATTAGCTGCTTCATTTTGATAAGCGGCTCCGGGTTCTGCACCGAGGGTATACCAAAAGCCGAAGCAAGGTTGGTATTTGAGTCGGCGTCGATGGCCAGAACGTCAAAGCCTTCCTCGGCCAATAATTGTGCCCAGACCGCACAAACGGTGGTCTTGCCCACGCCCCCTTTGCCGCCAATTGCTATTTTTACGCCCAAATGCAAACCGAACTTTAAGTTACCCTTGACAAAAGCTTCTCGCAGCAGTGCACCGCCGCGATTGGGCACATGTTATAAAACGAGTCTTACTGCTGTTTTCGTCCCCTGTTAACCCTGTGTTAATGATACCAAAGTCTCACGGCGTTGTCAAACTGTTAATAACGCAACCAACAAATAGCTTGCAGAGCTGCCTGATGGAGTGTATAATAATTGAAATATTAACAGTAGTAGCCTCTCAGGCAAAGCAGGTGTTGAAGTGGGCAGGAAGAACCAAACTGATATCAAGAAGCTCGAGATAGTCGAGCCGATAGGCAGCCGCGTGCTGATACGCAAGGATGAAGACAAGAAACAAACCAAAGGCGGCATCCGGCTGCCGGACAATATAGAAATTCCTACGATAACCGGCCGCGTCGTGGCAATCTCGGCAGAAGTCGAGAACTCGCCGGATATACCGCTGCGTCAGTACGATAAGGTCTTGTTCAATCCCAAGGGTGCAATTCCCGTTGATTTCGAAGGCGATAATCGTTTGTTTGTGGTTGAGGTCGAGAACGTCGTCGCGGTATTTAGAAAGTCGTAATCCCGTAAGGGATGCCTCACGGCATTAAGCCTGCTGAAATCTGTTTATAAACGGTTCCCTTAGTCCGCCGCAGGCGGATTTGCAGCGCGTTTCCTAAAGGCATACACACCACCCAATGCCAGCAATACAGCCGTAGTCGGCTCTGGTAGCGGAACTGGGAAGTCGTCCGATGGGACCGGAAAATCGTCCGACTCCGGCTCCGGCTCAGGCGGTGGTGGTGGCGGAGGCGGCGGTGGGGGGGGTGGGGGGGGTGGATAAGGTGGATATTTTACTGCGCCTTGTCCCCCCCCCCGAGCATAGTCTGAAGCGCTTGGAAACAAATTTTGGGCCGGGCTGCTTGCTATACCGGCCTCCGCGATTAGAAACTCATACGCAACACGTTCAAAGACCGCAATAATAATTTTTGGTGCGTCAATAAATGCTGTAGTGGTGGGTGTGGTGGCGTCGCCGACCTCGCCCAGCCAGCAGACGAACTGCCAGCCGAATTTAGGAACTGCGGTCAGAGTAATCTCGGTATATTGCTCAAAGTGGTGAACGCCCTCGCCAAGATTTATGGTCCCGCCCTCCTTAGGTGATTGCTGCAGCAAAAGGGCCGTTTGCATTGCGTGGCAGGATACCGGATTAGTCAAAGATGTTAAAATAGCTACGAAGGCCGCCAATAAAATTCGGCAACCGAAAGCCGTCGAGTTGTTTTTGTCCTTTATCACGCCTCCCCCTGTTTTGTTATAACAGTTTAGTTGTTCATAAATGCAGACCTTTAGGTCTTGCGAGACTTCTTTCTTGTTCTGATAAACGTCATCACGCCCCCCAGGCCGAATAATGCTATGCTGCCGGGTTCCGGGTTGGGAAGTGGCACCTCATCAGCCAGCGTTTTGTTAAATGTGTACCCACCGTAAGTCCAGTCGTTGTGGCTGCCCAGGATTAAAAACCATGAATGGTCACCCGCGACCAAGTAACCATTGGTAAACTCCCAAACCACCATTTGGCCGTACTCGCTTGACGAGGCAGGATACGGGTCGTCGTCCGGAGCCACACCATCGGTGGTGATTAGGTCATCCATCGAGCCGATTGGCCATTCGTCGGTGGATGGGTCTTTAGAAATAGGGCTACCAAGGCCCAAAAGGGCAAAGTAATCTATGATGTCATAGCTTGTATCATCAACGAATATCTGATACGCGTAGACGTATTGGTATTTGTCCAGATTGTTTTCTTCAGTGTCTGTATCATCCCACCAGGGCAAATCTTCGTTACGCCCGTCGGCCCCGACCAGCTCATCCGGGTACGTCAGTGTGTCGTAAACGGCGAACTCTATACGCCCGCTAATGGAGCCGAAGTCGAAATAGGACCGTCCCTGGTAGTGGGAGCTTTCCGGCAGGTATTCCAGAGTGGCATTGGAGGAATTCTGCACCAAAAACACCACACAAATCAGCACACTTAATAATTTGATTTTTTCTGTTACTTTCATATTTACCTTCCTCAAAATCAAAAACCGCTAATTCACTTTGTTTATTTCCTCATCAAACACGTTCTTTATCCGAAGCGCTGCCTAAAGCCCTGTTCTGGGCCCTTGTGCAGACACCTTTGTCGATTCCGTCTCTACTTCCAGCCGTCTCTTTCCACCAGGAAAGAGACGATAAAACTCGAGAGAGACTTCTACCACTCTGTCAGTGCGCGCACCTACCTTAATCTTATGTGCGCGGAGTCTTCTCCCCCTTAAGCATCCCGTGCTCTTGCACTACCCAGGTTTGGGCGTACTTATATCCTGAGCTTTCTTCCCTATATTAGCTTTCTATGCCCCGACCCTGGTGATTTCGCTCCTGCGTTAATTAGTCGTTACGCAAAAGCTCAAAATTCAAAGAGCCTAAATTTCGCGACTCTCTCTACCCCCTCTTGCTGGTATGTAACCGTATACAAATTCAAGTTAGAAAAAACCAAAAACAGAACGTTCAGAAGCAAAACAAAGACTGCTTTTACTGTGGGTTTTCTCAGCCCCCAAGGTTGATAGTATTAGACCAGATTGACCTTGCAATGTCAAGTCTTTTTTTGATTTTTTTTGGCGGCTCGGCAAAAAATTTTGGGATGCTCCCCAAAGGTGCCCCTTGAAAGGGTCTCAGAAGGTCCACAGTGGCGAAAGGGACAGCTACAAATCTTGCCGAATCACTATTTTTTTCAGGCCGAAATGTGTCCTTGCCCGCACACTGTGTGGACCGGCTGTGTGGAGGCTGTTTCCTCACTCACCCCTATGGTGGTTGATGAAATGGGGGTATTTTTAGTCTTGCCGGGTTCGTAGAAGGCCAACGTCAGCTTTCTATGGGCGGTTTTGCCTTTCTTATGGGTCTTTGCTGCACAAATCGTCCGATGTTGCGAATTGCCTGGCGCAGACGCTGCTCGTTTTCGACAAGCGCTATCCGCATATAGTCTTCGCCGTTTTCGCCGAATGCCCTGCCCGGAGCGATTGCGACCTCCGCGTGTTCCATCAGGTCCATCGCGTAATCGATACTACCCTTACCTTTGGAGTGCTCCTTTGGCACCTTTGCCCATACGAACATCGTTGCCCGAGGCTTTTGGACTTCCCAGCCGAGTCTTGCAAGCCCTTCGCAAACCACATCACGTCGCGATTGGTATCTTTTGTTTTGGGTGATGATATCCTGGTTACAGTCTCGCAGTGCGATGATGCCGGCTATTTGAATCGCCTGGAATATGCCGTAATCGTAGTAGCCTTTTATCGTGGCAAGATAATCAAGCATATCCCTGTTGCCGGCCGCGAAGCCGATGCGAAAACCCGCCATATTGTAAGGCTTGCTCATTGTAGTAAATTCCACGCCGACATCTTTCGCCCCTTTGACCGAGAGAAGACTCGGCGCTTTATACCCATCGAAGCAGGTCTCGCCGTAGGCAAAATCGTGTATGACCGCTATCCCGAATCTCTTTGCCAGGTCCACAACCGGCTCGAAGAATCCCTCATCGACCGTCATTGCCGTCGGATTATGAGGGAAATTGAGAATCAGCAGTTTCGGCTTGGGATACAGGTGTTCAACCACCTCTGCGACATTTTTGAGAAACTTCTGGTCATTGCCAAGCGGAACAGATATCACGTTTGCCCCGGCCAGCGCCACCGAGTAGTTATGAATCGGAAAGGCCGGGTCGGGTACAACAGCGGTGTCGCCCGGCCCCAGCATCGCCAGGCACAAATGACTGAAACCTTCCTTCGAGCCGATGCAGGCCAGCACCTCCGTCTCCGGGTCCAGTTGCACATTCCAGAGGCGCTCGTACTTTTTGGCAATCTCGCCCCGCAGATTTTTGATACCTTTCGATGCGCTGTAGCGATGGTTGCGCGGGTCCTGAGCCGCTTCGCACAGCTTATCAATAACCATCTGCGGTGCCGGGTCGGACGGATTTCCCATTCCCAAATCGATAATGTCTGCGCCCTGCTGGCGCTTGGCAAGTTTCAGAGCGTTCAGCCGCCCGAACAAATAGGGCGGCAGACGCTTTATTCTCTGGGCCGGCTCAATCTTGAATTCCATAGATTCCTCACAGTCGAAAAATCTATTATTCATTTATAACACAAATTGTATTTCTGATATTGTCTAATCTGCCGAAGCATACAAGCTCGTCACCGAGGGTGATTTTGGTATTTGCCGCGGGGTTGGGCATTGTTTCGCCGGCCCTTATTACCGCCAGAACTGTGATATCCCGACCTCTCAGGCCGGATTGAAGAAGCGTTTTGTTAAGTACCGGGCTGTCTTTACAGATTTCAATTTTTGAGACGCCGTAGCCGGCGGTTGCTACCATAAGCTCCTCGAAAGAGACGGATTTAATAATCTCTTTTTTCACAATACGCCGCCTCAGGGCATCTGTAAGTTTTTTG
>CAYLXD010000120.1:0-5670 GCA_964387515.1 uncultured Pirellulales bacterium
CCGTACAGTAATTTTTCTCAACCAAAAGCTCACCAAGCAGCTTTCGGTGTCCTTTCTCTTTCTGTTCGGCCAGAACCTCCTCAATCTGCTCCCGGGTCACAACACCACGTGCCTCAAGCAGCTTTCCAAGCTGGACGCCTTTTTCAGTCGTCGCCTGCTTCATAATTTTTCCCCACAGGGCTTAGCCCTTTTTGACGTTCCGGGCAAAGCGAAAAACCTCTTATTTCGGTCTTTCTATCAGTCTCTCTGTTTCGCCGGCCGAACCCCCGTTCTTGCTTGTCCGCCGCGGCAGGCCGCCTCGTCTCGCCCCCACGTCTTCCTGTCGCAAGACAGCAGTGGAAGCTGAGGCAGGCACGAAAGCAAAAGGGCCCTACACAAAGCTTTTCACCGCCTTGGCAAGCTCCGCATAGCGGTCAAACTCGTCCTCAAGCCGGGTAATTTCCAGAATTTTTTCGCAGTTTTCATCAAGTCCTGCTAATTTCAGCTGGCAGTAACTCTCATGGCAGTAGTCCCGTGCCCACAGCAGTTTTTCCAATCCTAGCCCGTCAATAAATCCAACCCCGCTCATATCCAGCACAATGCCCTTTTTACCTCTCGCAATTATCTGGCTGAGGGTATTCTGCAACATCTCGCTGGCACCGGCGTTCAGGTCCCCCTGCAGCGTCACAACAATCACCTCGTCATATTCCTGCGTTTGGATTTTCATCTTATCAGTGCTCCAACGGCAGCAGCTCCATAGTCAGCCGCCATACCGCTTCCATAAATTTCCCTGAATCCTTCCTGCATAATGTCCCACAGCTGAGCGACATCGCTGTTTAGAAAAGCGTATCCGACGGTCTGGTCGAACTGAGTTCCCAGATTCTCCTCGATTTCAGCCATCGCCTGTCCGATGTTCATGGCCTCTCTGTAAGTTCTTTTTGAGGTCATGGCGTCGAAGCTGTCAGCGAGGCCTATGATTTTTCCCATAAGTGTAATTTCATCTTGTTTTAAGGCGTTTGGATATCCCTTTCCGTCGCATCTTTCGTGATGCTGCAGGACTCCCGGCACGATATCCTTCATCTGCTCGATTTCGCCCAGTATCCCTGCTCCGACGGTCGGATGTGTCTTTATCTGAGCATACTCATCCTCGCTAAGTTTGCCTCGTTTTCGTAAGACCGATTCGTCTATTCCCATCTTACCGATATCGTGTAGCAAGCCAGCCAAATAAACCTTGTGTATGTCCTCTTCAGTGAGCTGATGTTGTTCGGCGAGTCTCTCTGCAATCCATCGTGAAACAAATGCCACCCGCTCAGAATGACCTCGTGTGTATTGGTCTTTGGCATCGATACTGCTCGTCAAGGCTCGAAGCGAACCTATAAATAATCCCTTCAGGTCTGTAAATAATCTGCCATTTTCGATAAACACTGCACAGCCGTTTGCAACACAGTTGAACAACTTTACATCAATGCTGTCAAAATCAGGCTTGTCGACCTTGTTTATCGCGACCATCAGGCCCATTATATACCTGCTGTCTTCAGCCATTTGCGTGAACTGACTGCCCGCCTTGTTCTTGCCATATAAAGGTACTGCGATGATATTTCTTATGTTCTCCATCCAGCGGTATCTGAAAGGTGAATCCACTTTGCTGTCCAGCAATGCCTCTCCTCCGCTGTTTATTTCTGCCACCAGACGCTCATACAGAGCAGCCATCATCTGTCTGTCTATAGCTATCAAGCCCGACCCTGCCACCAGTACCAATTGCTCTTTGTCCTCGATAGTCTTTTTCAGCAATATTGCGATACCTTCAACGAGCACTATCTCGGTCAGGCTGTCACAGGCCATTTGCAGGTAATTGGCGTCCGGCTCATTAATCCTCATATTCGAGCTGAGCTTGTGAAGCAACACCAGCTCTTCGTAGACCTGTGCTAACTCGGTTCCAACCATTTCAATTTGCTTCTCGGCAGCAGCGCCAGCCTGAAAACTCTCGGCGAAAACCTCGAGCATCTGGCCCAGATATTCACTCCGCCTGCGGTGGACTGCAGCCGAGTCAAGTTCACCTAAGTCAATCAAGGCTGCCCCCACAATTTCACTATCTGACTTTAACACCGAAGCAAGTATCGAGCTTTGCCCCGCAAACCGGCTTGCAGATACCTCATCGTCACTACAAAGGTTCGGGTCAGCCTTTTGACTTATAGCGTGCCTGCCTGACTCTATTAACGTTCCGGTATCGCTTTTGAACCCGTCCGCCTCACACAGCAGCACCAGTTCGCCGTTAGCGTTGCAAAACGCAAAGTTGGCGCCCAGCTTATTCACCCTATCGCCAAGCTTCTCCAGCCGGACCAGCTGTGTGTGGCTTAAACCTTCCTCAATCGTACGCAGCATAACCCTTCACCTACAAATCCAAAAGCGAGTGATTAATTCTTCTGAACCGATGCCCTCTGGTACAAAATATCCTCAATGTCTCTTAGCAATTCCTTCGGACTGAAAGGCTTGCTGAGACACTCCGATATCTGTAAATTATGTTTCTGCTCATCCCCGATGGCAAAACCTCTGGCTGTCAACATAATCACAGGTATATCTTTTGTCTGTTCACAGTCCCGAAGCTTCTGCACCATTTCCAGCCCCGTCATAATCGGCATTTGAAAGTCGGTAATGATAATATCCGGCTTTTCTTCACAGGCCAGCTTAAACCCTTCTTCTCCATCCCCTGCCGATATCACCTCGAAACCGTTATTGCGGAGCTTTATCGCCACCACGTGAACGATATGTATCTCATCGTCAACAACCAAGACCTTTTTACCCGCCATCGTCTTGCCTCCACACAATTCCGGAGTTGTTACCGGATGTTTATTGCCCGAAGCCGTTTCGGAAAACTTATTGTACTTCAGCTCAAACTTTTACTGCCTCCGCTGTTGCCAAAGGCAGTTCAAAGCCAAAAGTGCTGCCCTGGCCGACCCTGCTCTTAACAAATACCCGGCCGTTGTGAACCTTTTCAACCATCTGCTTAACAAGGCTAAGGCCCAGGCCGGTTCCTTTTGCCTGCTTTTTATTTGCGTCGACCCTGTAGAACTTGTCAAATACGTGCTCTACTTCATCCTCAGGAATTCCAACCCCCGTATCGGTAACGCTGACTCGTGCTACAGATGCAGCTTCGTCAACCTCCGTCTTAATTTCCACCGAACCTCCAGGCTTGGTGTACTTGACGGCGTTGCTGAGCAGATTAACAATAACCTGAGAAATCATATCCTTATCTGCATATACCTGGTCGAAGATTATCGGCTTCTGACTGATAACCGTAATGTTCTTTTCCTCAGCATAGCCCTTTATCATTTGAAGCTGCTCTTCTATCAATATTGTCAGGCTGACGGGTTTCTTCACCACTTTCACCAGACCAGACTCTATGCGCGAAATATTCAGAATATCCTCAATCAGCCGATTTAGTCTTTCCGCCTGGCTTTGAATCACTGAATAAAATTCTTTCCTCGTTTCTTCATCGTTCGCTTCGCCGTCTACCAGCATCTCCGAATAAGCGGTTATGGACGCAATCGGGGTCTTCAGTTCGTGCGAAACGTGGCTCACAAAATCATTCTTCATCTGTGATATTTCCTTCTCACGGGTAACATCATGCAGCACAGCCACAACCCCGCAGACCTGCTCTCTGTTGTCGTAAACACATGAGACAATGCAATCAAAAGTCCTTGTCTTATCACCTTTCTCAAACGAAATCTCCCGCCTTGTATGCCGTCCCTTGGCCTGCCTGCTCTGATGTAGAAAATCCACAAATTCACTTTTATCCGCACTTATCAACTCACCAATGGCCTTGTGCTGTGAATTCCGAAAATCAAAATTGAAAAGAACACCGGCTGCTTCATTCGCCATCAGCAATTTATCAGACTCATCGATAACTATAACCGCATCGCGAATACTGTATATAATGGCTTCAATGTTTCTCTTTTGTCTTTGCGAAAGCTTAATCTGAATCTGCAAATCTTCGATTTGCTTCTCAAGAGCAAGTCTGCGATTTCTTTCCCGGCCAAACTTTTTGTCAATCGCTTCGTTTAATTCTTTTACTATCGTGCTGTTGCACAGCTTGACATCGGCCGGCTGCTCGGACCTGAGTCTGTTGGCTATGGACGTGATTGCCCGACCCAATCTCAGCCAATACCAGCTGAGCCAGACCACGCCCACAGCCGTACAAATACTCCAAATCAGCGCCCTCCAGGTGAGACCGCCACCTCCGATGCCAGAACACCACCACCCGAAGCCAACCAAAAACAAACTTAACACCACAACAGTGGCGACTGCCAGATATATGTTTCTCATGAGCTTCAAACCAACAACTCCAGCTTTTTCAAACTTTTCATTTGTGAGTTAGTTTCCGCCTTTAATCACCGGCGGTGCTTTTTTGTGTATCTCCTGGGTAAGAAATCTTCCCAGTTCGCTGTGAGGATTCATCTCCAGGGCCTTTTGGTACGCAAGGCTGGCTTTGCCCTTCTTTCCCAGCCGCTCGTAGCATCTGGCCCTCATCAGCCAGGAAAAAGACCCGTATTTATCATCAGTTGCTATTTTCTCAAAGTTTGTAACCGCAGCGGCATAATCGCCGCCGACATACTGCGCACAGCCGACAAGAGCTATCGCCTCTGCTGAACCGCCCTGCAGGCTCAGCGCCTTGCGTCCACATTCAAAAGCCCTGTCTGCCGCCCCTACGCCCAGCGCCGCCTGGCCCAGCTTCAGCCACACCTGAGGGTTATCTCTCTCTGTAACACTTAATTGGTTATAGCAATTGATAGCGGTGCCGTAACCGCCGCAGTTCATACCGCACAGGGCCGCCACTTGAAGGTACAGTTTCTTCCTCTGCTGCTGCGTGCACCGCTCACTCAGTTCAGTAAAAATCTTCGCCGCCTCATCCCACTCGCCGCTAAAGACATAGCAATAGCCCAGCGATTCGGCGATTTCTCTGTTGTAATCGTCATCAGCCATAAGCATCGCCTGTTTGTAAAGCTCGATAGCCTGCTGGTCTTTTCCCATCTGCCACATAAAATCAGCGGCGGCAACCTTCAGCGAAATCTCCTTCGGCATTTCTGCCACCTTTGCCTCAAGCAGCCGTATCGCATCGTCTTTTCTGTCCTGCGCAGACAAAATCTCTGCGGTCGCAAGGATATAATCAACGTTTTCAGACTTCAGACTCATCGCTTTTTCATAATGGGCCTGGGCCTGCTGGTAGTTTCCTTCTCCTTCAGCGGCGACTCCAAGCCAGTACCAGCCGCTGTCTAATTTTTCATCGAGTTTGACAGCCCTGGTTAACTCATTCGCCGCTTTATGGAGCTGCCTTTGTGCCAACAGCAATCTTCCAAACAACAAATGTGCTTCCGGCATATCGGGGTTTGCACTTACACACTCGGAAGCGGTCTTCAGGGCCTCTTCAAGCTGCTCGTTCTGGTACTGTTGCTCGGCAAGATTTAACTTTGCATAAGCTGAAGCCTTCTGCCATTGCGTTTGTGCCAGCTTCTTGCCTTCGGACTGCGATTCACAGCCGCTGACCGCACACAATATTATGATACCTGCTGATATTGCTTTGCGTAACATCTCTAATCTTCCTTACCTGCCTGATTCTGTTTTACCTTCTAAGCCAATTGCGGGACTCTTCCCTGTCAATAACCTCGAGCATAATCCTCTCCATAGTGCACAAAC
>CAYLXD010000121.1:0-5537 GCA_964387515.1 uncultured Pirellulales bacterium
CCGTAGTCATAATCGATTCTTTGAGCAATGAAGGTGGCCCGGTCGTTAACATCGTCAGAACTTATCAAAGTTTTCCCAGGCTTTATAGTCATATCATCAGCCGGTGGTTTAACAGAACTTCCATATACCTTCGTTGAGTCTATTGGTGTAACAAAAATGCCGTTGTCGCACGTAACAACAATATCAGCGGAGGCCCTGTCCTGTCGCTCCGACGCGCTCGGTGCGGACGCAACATCTTGTTTGCTGATGTCTGGCGAGGTTTGCACTCCTGCCGCGGCACAGGGGTCAGCCTCGGCGGACGACGGACCGGAACCTTTCGGCTCGAAAATATTGTTAATGAAAAGCTCATCGGTCAGAACCACCTGCTCAGGGTGGTCTATAAAAACATTCTTACTGAACAGGCATCTGTATTTTTGTCCTTCGGCCTGCTCGGCTACTTTTTTGCCGGGTGTCGCAGATGTCTCGGTCTTGCCGGCTTTGGGCGTCCCGGCCGTTTGAACCTTGCTGCTCGCCTTTGCGAAGCGCTTCGGCGGAGCGAGGTCGGTATCAGCCGGACCGGCATCACGCGGCTGTCGCGATGAAAATAGCATGCTCTGTGACGATGACCTTATATGCAGACTCTCTAAGTTGATTATTCTTAAAAACTCGAGCTGGCCCAGTTCGTCGTTATAAACAAGCTCCATTCCCGTGGCGAGCATGTTAGCGTCTTGCGAAGTGAATCTGACGGGTCCATCGGTCGAGAACTGAGATTTTTCACTGATATAAATGACATCGTCCAGATAAATAAAACCTTCCCCCATACTGCTGCCTTTTTCGGGCACGATATGGATAACCACATTTCCGGTAAGTTTCGCATCTTTTGGGCTGGTTTTGCCCGCTGCCGTCTCAACTTGAACATCCCCTTTGTCGGCTGTAATATAACATTTGAAGCTGGACCGAAAAATGTTCATAAAAGGCTTTTCAATCGCCCATTCATCACCGCTTTTATGCAGCAGTTTCTCGAATCCGAACTCCCGCTCTATTTGTTTATCCTTATTCAAGTCTGTAAATCTGGCCACTTCGACAGGCCCGACCCCCACATCGCCGACGACGCCGACCTTAGCATCAAAGTCGCTGTTTGTGTCAACAGCTTCGGAGTCGGTATCGATATCAATCTCAATTCGAGCAGTCCCGCTTAGCAGACTGTAGAGCAAAAAGACCGTCAGCACAGCCCCAAACGAGATAAGCCATACAAATAATTTTCGTGACCTGAAATTCATAGCAGGTTTATTTATCCATCACTCTTACAGAAAACGTCCTTTACACGGCCTGTTGGTCCGGCAAATATCTTTCCATCAGCTGCTCCCACCTGCCGGTCTCTTTCAGAATGTATTCAATCACTTCCCTGACCGCGCCGCTTCCGCCTGGCCGGCTGGTTACATAATCAGCATAACGTTTGACTTCATTGGTCGCATTAGCGACAGCTGCGCCGAACCCCACATATCTCATCACCGGCAAATCCGTCAAATCATCGCCGATATAGGCAACAGCTTCCTTGCGGATGCCTGACTCTTCGAGAAGTTCTTCAAGTATCGGCAGCTTGTCATAGCAGTTCTGGAAGCAGTAGTCCACTTCAAGTTGCTCAGCACGATGTTTCGTTGATTCACAGATCCTTCCGCTTAAAAAAGCAACCTTCAGCCCTGCTCTTTGCCACATTCGAATTCCGTGACCGTCGAGCACGTTAAAGGATTTACTTTCGCTTCCGTCGGCGTTAATTATCAGCGTTCCGTCGGTTAAAACACCGTCCACATCGAGCACCAACAATTGTATATCAGCAAGGTCGAATTTACGCTCCTGTCCCATTTACGTCTCCGTATTCTTCGGCGATTGGCAGCTTCCTGGGCACTGACTCATAATTTTACCGTACTGCCCCTTTCGTTATAACATACCAGCTCAATTTGTTCGCCGGTGTAGTTTGTCGCGGAATGAACTACTATACGCTTGTCGTTAAGCTGCTCAATGTGCGCAATCGCAGCCCTCTTTTCATTATGAAGGTAGTCGGCAACTTCCGGCGAGACAAACAGCTCGATACGCTTGATTTGGTCCTTTGCAGCCGAAAGAGTCAGCAGCCTGATGACATCAAGGGCCAGTGACTCGTGACTTTTGACAAATCCTGTACCACCGCAGTTCGGGCACGCCAGATAGGTCGCCGACTGCAGCGAGGGACGCATTCTCTGACGCGTCATTTCCACCACGCCGAACCTGCTTATTCTCAATATTCTCGACCTCGCTCGGTCGGCCTTAACGGCCGTTCTAAAGGCTCTTTCCACATCTCTGCGGTGTTTCTCGTTGCGCATATCAATGAAATCGCAGATTATAAGTCCGCCGAGGTCGCGCAGTCGCAGCTGCCGGGCTATCTCAGTTGCCGCCTCCATATTGATTTTATACGCCGTTTGCTCGGCGCTCTGGTCTTTGCGGTATCGTCCGCTGTTGACGTCTATGGCCACCAGTGCCTCGGTCTGCTCTATCACTATTGAGCCGCCCTCTTTAAGTCCCACTGTGTGAGACTGAATCTTCGTAATCTCATCCTCAATTTTGTACTTATGAAAAAGCGGAACTTTGCCGTCATAATAGACGACCCTGCGTTTCAGACGCGGGTAAGCCTGCGAAAGAAAGTCTCTGATTCTGCGAACCACACTTTCTGAGTCGCATATTACCCTGCTGATTTTACTGTTAAAGACATCTCTGAGTGTTCGGATAACCAAATCCGACTCACGATAGAGCTCGGCGGGGGCTTTCTCGGCTTTCATCCGTTTCCCAATAGCGCCCCACAACCGCCAGAGATATCTCAAATCCTTTTGTATCTCTCTTTTTGAGCATCCCTGCCCGGCTGTCCTGATAATAAAGCCATGACCTTTGGGCGGGTTGCTTTCGTCGAGAATTCCCCGCAGCCGCGCACGTTCTTTCTCATCTTCGATTTTGTGTGAAATCCCGTGCCTTCGCATCCACGGCATCATAACCAGAAACTTGCCAGGCAGCGCAAGATATGTGCTAAGGGTCGGCCCTTTCGTATTTATCCCTTCTTTGGTTATCTGAACAACGACTTCATCGCCCCTGTGAAGGCAGTTCTGAATGGGCTGACGGTGTTTTAGTGATTTTCGGTGTCCGATGCTTTCGGTACGGCTGTCGTCAGCTTTGGGAAAGTATCGGGGGTGCAGGTCACTAATGTGCAGAAAACCGTTTCTGCCCGCACCGAAATCTACAAACACCGCCTGGATAGCTGACTCAACGTTTACCACTTTGCCTTTGTATATATTACCGACATAACGGCCTCGACCCAATCTTTCTATGTACAGCTCTTCGAGCGAGCCGTCCTCAACCACGGCCACACGGCATTCTTCACTCTCGGCCACATTTATAAGCATTTCTCTTGCCATCGTTTATCCATCCCGACTAATTTACAGCAGTCAATTGCTTTGCCATTCCAAGGCTGTCCGTCTAATCGGCCCAGCTAACTTCTCTGTATTCAGCTCAAGCAGCTTCAAAATCTCATCCACTCGTATCGAACCGCCGGAGCTGACCTTGCATTCAACAATGACGGCTCCTTCCTCCACACGAATCGATTCCAAAAAAACCCTAACATCTACAGTTTTGGACCTCAATTTTTTATCATTTATCCAACGCTGCAGGCTGAGGCTTTCGCTTGCCAGTAAATGCGCGATAACAGCCTTTAGTTTCTCGTTGATGTGCTCTTTTTTTACCGGCAGTATGTACGTAGCTGACCTCGGCTGCAATAGGGCTTTGCCTTTTGACAAACTTACTGCAAGCAATTGGCAGCCCTGCGGCAGCTGCTCTGAGAGCTTCTTCTTAAACCGGTCACAATCAATGGATGATGTTGAGGCTGGGGATTGATTCCCTGTTCGCTGTCCGGTGTCCACTTTCAGGTATAGTAAATCGTCCTCCGACTCCACCCCAACGGTCCTCGGCAGGGGAAGTGACATTTTCGGGTGAGGGTTGAAACCCTCTGTATATTGAATTTCTACACCTGCCCGAACGCACGCCCGCTGGAAAACCCTCACTGTCTCCGCATGGGAGAGATACCTTAAGCTGTCCCGAACCCTGAATTTGACCAGAACAGACACACTTTCCCCACCAGCTACATCAGCGCAGCCGCAATCGCACTTCGAACCTGTTACGCACATATATTCTCTGCCGTCTTGTGTCCCCGGCATCCTTACAAAATTACCACTTCGTTACCTCAGCATTATGCCCATCCTAATCGTAAAAACAAGCATTTTTTTCGTAACAATCCTTAAGACAGTCGTGACGACCTCAGACTTGACGGTAGTATCAACCCGCAATATAATGTTGCCCGAAGTATTGAGTTAAAAAGGAGTTGAGTAATAGATGGATGAGAAAACACCACCTGTGGTGAGCCCGTCGAATCCAGGCTACGATTTCAATGCGATAGAAAAGAAGTGGCAGCAGTTCTGGGAAGCCGGCAGAACCTTCGAAGCTGTTGACTGTGACGACTCCAGGGATAAGTATTACGTGCTGGATATGTTCCCCTACCCGAGCGGCGACGGCCTGCACGTCGGCCATCCGGAAGGATATACCGCAAGCGACATAGTCGCCCGCTACAAAAGGATGAAGGGGTTCAACGTACTGCATCCGATGGGCTGGGACGCATTCGGCCTGCCGACGGAACAATACGCAATGCAGACCGGTACGCACCCGGCGGAAACCACGCAAAAAAACATCAGCCGAATACGCAGGCAAATTAAATCGCTGGGCTTTAGTTACGATTGGCAGCGAGAGGTTAATACCACCGACCCGAATTACTACAGGTGGACGCAGTGGATATTTCTAAAGTTCTTCAATAGCTATTTTGACGAAACCGAGCAAAAAGCCAGGCCAATCGAAGAGCTGCCGATACCAAACGGCTTGAGCGAAGCCGACAAACAAAAGTACATAGATGAGCATCGTCTCGCATACGAAGCTGAGGTTCCTGTCAACTGGTGCCCCGCACTCGGTACAGTTTTGGCCAACGAGGAAGTAATCGGCGGCTTAAGCGAGCGAGGTGGACATCCGGTAATCAGAAAGCCGATGCGCCAGTGGATGCTGAGAATTACAAAATACGCCGAAAGACTGCTGCAGGATTTAGCTGAGGTGGACTGGCCGCAATCAATCAAAAAATTACAGCAGGACTGGATAGGCAAAAGCATTGGCGCCGATGTCGATTTCAAGGTCGATGGTTTTGACCGGACGATTCGCGTCTTTACCACTCGGCCGGACACTCTGTTCGGGGCTACGTATATGGTAATGGCACCGGAGCACGAACTTGTTGATATTATTACGAGCCAGGATAAAAAACAGCAGGTCCAGGACTATCGCGCCGAAGCTGCCCGCAAAAGTGACCTCGACAGGACCGATTTAGCGAAAGAAAAGACCGGCGTCTTTACCGGCGCTTACGCAATAAATCCGGTCAACGACGAAAAAATTCCCATCTGGATAAGCGACTATGTCCTGATAAGCTACGGCACCGGTGCGATTATGTC
>CAYLXD010000122.1:0-5533 GCA_964387515.1 uncultured Pirellulales bacterium
TAGTTATTGATTGAAAGGTAAACTGTTAGGGGTTTTCAAATGGCAACGGTTAATATGGACAGATTGCTGCAGGCCTGTGTTACGCAGGGCGGCTCAGACATCCATCTTGTTACCGGCCGACCGCCTGTTTTGAGAATAGACGGCCGACTCAGGTCACTCGAAACCAAGGTCCTTGAGCCGGATGATACTGTGGCTTTAATGAAGAGCATAACACCTGAACGGAATCAGCAGGAACTGCAGGAAGAAGGCGGTACCGACTTTGGATTCGCCTTCGGCGATAAGGCGAGGTTTCGTGTAGCCATTTTTAAGCAAAAAGGCAATGTTACAGTGGTTTTGCGTCTGATACCGACAAAAATTATGACCTTTGAGGAAATAGGTTTGCCGCAGCTATGCGCGGCTTTGTGCCGCAGGCCAAGGGGCCTGTTTTTAGTTACGGGCCCTACAGGCTGTGGTAAAACCACGACCTTGGCGTGTATGTTAAACTATATTAACGAGAATCTCGACCGTCATATTGTGACCGTTGAGGACCCCATTGAATACTACCATGCACACAAGAAATCGATAGTCAACCAGCGCGAGGTGGGTATCGATGTCCCCAGTTTTAACGAGGCACTGAGGCGTGTTCTCCGGCAGGACCCGGATGTGATTTTAGTAGGTGAGCTGCGTGACCTCGAGACGATTGAGGCGGCGATACGAGCGGCGGAGACGGGCCACCTTGTGTTCAGCACCGTGCATACAACCAGCGCCGCGGGAACAATTACGAGACTTATCGACGTATTTCCGCCGAACCAGCAGGAGCAAATTCGGACACAGCTAAGCACCAACCTGATAGCGGTTCTAAGCCAGGCCCTGTGCCCGTTAGCTATCGGCAAGGGCAGGATTGCGGCGTATGAGTTTATGGTTGTGACGCCTGCAATTTCCAATCTTATCCGCGAAAACAAGACCTATCGGATTGATTCAAGCATCCAAACGGGCAAGAGACTGGGGATGCAGCTGCTGGATGAGCACCTGTGGAATCTTTACGATACGGGCAGGATTACGTTAGAGGAGATGATGGACAAGGCCCGACAGCCCGGCGCTTTACACGATAAGGCAATGGCTAAACGAGAGGCCATGGCGAAGAGGAAACGGCCTGTAAAGGCTGAGGATATTGGGCCCGTTTTAAGAACATAGGCACGAATCGACTGGCAAGTTTGTCCCGCGGTGGTAATGAGGTTGGAGG
Organism: uncultured Pirellulales bacterium; assembly: GCA_964387515.1. Taxonomy (GTDB): domain Bacteria; phylum Planctomycetota; class Phycisphaerae; order Sedimentisphaerales; family Anaerobacaceae; genus CAVXEF01. The sequence continues at coordinate 1,223 of CAYLXD010000122.1, forward strand.
GGTAGAGGATACAATCCTAATAACCAAGTGTCCAATTCGTAATTTATTTGCTAAAAAAATGTTAATGTTATATAATAGGAGTGGATACGGGACGGTATTGATTGTGAGGTGAGAGTACAATGGCAGAAGCAAAGATATCAAGAAAACTTCCCCCTATAGAGCAGCTAAGGAGCAGAACGTTAGGCAGGGTGCTTATAAAGATGGGCATTCTGACGCGGGAAAAGGTTCATGAGTGCCTGAAGATACAAAAGCAGCGGCCTGAGCCGGTGTCGATAGGGCAGATATTCCTGGAACTGGGTCTGGTGGACGAAAAACAGCTGCAGGTTGCACTGGCAGCCCAGCGGGGGATGGAATATATGAACCTGAATAATATAAATATTGCCCCTGACGTCATCGCCAAGGTGCCGGCACAAATGGCTAAAACCTATCACATTGTGCCGATTGAATACAACCAGAAGGAAAACGAGCTGACGGTTGTGCTCGATAATCCGGACAATTTCAGGGCAACAGACGACCTAAGCACGTTGATGGGTTTCAAGGTTACGGCAAAGATAACCGATGTCGAGGCCCTGGAAAGTGCGCTGACTAAATACTACGAGACCGAAGAAGAGAGTATTAATGACCTGATAGGCGAGATTCAGAATGACAGTTTCCTTGCGGAATTCGAAGGCAGAAACCATAGTATCGACCTGGATGAACTGAAGGAGCTTTCCGAATCAAACCCCGTCAAGAAGCTTTTGAACCTTGTTCTGCTGCAGGCGATTCGGGATAAAGCGTCGGACGTTCATTTTGAGCCCTTCGAGAATGAGTACAAGATGCGCTACCGGATTGACGGCGTGCTCTATGAGATGGTACCTCCGCCGAAGCACATTGCGGCGGCACTGAGCTCCCGAATAAAGGTTATGGCGAACCTCGACATTGCGGAGAGACGACTGCCACAGGACGGCCGAATATCGCTGACGGTACAGGGCAATCCGGTTGATTTGCGTGTCAGCGTTCTGCCAACGATGTTCGGAGAAAGCGTCGTGCTGCGTGTTCTGGACAGGACGCAGGTTAGCTTTGATTTGGCGAAACTGGGCTTGAGGGCCCGCGACCTCGAATTAGTACATAGACTTATACGTAAACCAAACGGTATCGTAATCGTTACAGGGCCGACGGGCAGCGGTAAAACCACAACTCTTTATGCTGCTTTGGCCGAACTCAACGACGTTGAAAGTAAAATAATCACGACAGAGGACCCCGTTGAGTACGATGTCGACGGTCTGATTCAGGTTCAAATGAGGTCTGATATCGGACTGACATTTGCGAGGTGCCTGCGTTCGATTTTGCGTCAGGACCCCGATATCATACTGGTGGGTGAGATTCGTGACCTCGAGACGGCGGAGATTGCGGCGCAGGCTTCTCTGACGGGGCACCTGGTATTCACCACACTACACACAAATGATGCTCCGAGCTCGATAGCACGACTGCTGGATTTGGGTGTGGAGCCGTTTCTTGTTACCGCGACGCTCGAAGGCATTGTTGCGCAGCGGTTGGTCAGAAGGATATGTGAAAAATGCAAGACCCCCATCGAGCCCACCGAAGTTCAGCTAATGGAGCTGGGACTTACGCCGGAGGATATCAAGGACAAGGAGTTCTATTACGGGCGGGGCTGCAGTAATTGCAATAAGACCGGTTACAGGGGACGAACGGGCATATTTGAGATTATGCTGTTTAACGATGAGATACGTGACTTGATTATGAGTCAGGCTTCGACGAGTGTTTTGCGCGCGGCGGCGGAAAAGGCCGGTATGAGGCTGCTGCGCGACAACGGCCTGGCTGCAATCTACGACGGTATCACGACGGTAGACGAGGTGGTAAAAGAGACAATATCGGAAAGATAACAATCAGTGGAGGTTTTAAGATGCCTACTTACAAATACGAAGCTCTGGACTCGCAGGGAGTGGGGATAAAAGACGAAGTAGATGCTCTGAGCGAAAAGGAAGCGATAAGCAAGATACGAAATATGGGGTATTTCCCCACGAAGGTACGGGAGCTCGGCGCCAAGAAGAAACCGGCTGCCAAGGCGGGTGCAAGGCCTAAGGCCAGGCGCGGGGCGCGCGGCAGGGTAAAGGTGAAAATGGTGGCACAGTTTGCAAGGCAGCTTTCGACGCTTCAGGACGCAGGTCTTCCAATTTTGCGGTCGCTGAGGATTCTTGAAGAGCAGCAGAAGTCGGGGACTTTCAAGAAGGTTATCGGCTACGTGGCTGACGACATAGAAGGAGGGGCGACGCTGTCGGAGGCGCTGGGCAGATTCCCAAGGACGTTTGACCGGCTGTTTGTCAATATGGTGGCGGCCGGCGAAACGGGCGGTGTGCTGGATTTGATTTTGTCACGTATAGCTGACTTTATGGAGAAGGCTCAAAAACTTAAATCCAGGGTTAAAAGCGCAATGGTTTACCCTATGGTAGTTTTGTGTGCGGCATTCGGTATCGTTTTGGGCTTGATGAAATTTGTTATACCGAAATTCAAGGAAGTGCTGAGCGAAATGGTCGGCGGCGAGCTGAACGCGATGACGAGAACGGTGCTTGGTATAAGCAACTGGATAGCGTACGATTTCGGCTGGGCTATTCTGTTAGGGGCACCTTTTGCGTTTGTTGCTGCTCTGAAGATTATAAGACAGTTTCGGGTGGGCAGATACGTTCTGGACACCATAAAACTCAGGCTGCCTGTGTTGGGGCCGCTCAGTGGTAAAATCGCCGTGACGCGATGGACGCGAACTTTAGGGACGCTGATTGGTGCGGGCGTGCCGATTCTTGACGCCATCAATACTTCGCGTGAAACGGCGGGAAACGAGGTGTATGCGAATTGTCTCGGAAACGTTCACAATTCTATCAGGCAGGGTGATACCTTCGCGGGCCCGCTGCGGCAGTCCAAAACCGTTGACTTAATCGTTTCAAATATGGTTGCTGTGGGTGAGGAAACAGGTGACCTGGATAAGATGCTGCTGAAAGTGGCTGACAACTACGATGAGCAGGTTGATGTTATGGTCGCCTCGCTGATGTCACTGCTTGAGCCGATTATGATTCTGGTCCTCGGCGCAATCGTTATGTGTATCGTTCTATCGGTATTTTTGCCAATGATACAGGTTATCTCATCGCTGGGCACCAGTATGTAAGATGTGCCGGTAAACCAGGTGTGCAAAGATTAAAGATTAGGGAGGTGGTCAAAATGAGACGACTCATCAGACAATCCGAAACGACATCGGGCCCCAGATATGCGGTAACAACACCGCAGGTGTCCGAAAACAAGGCGGGTTTTACCATTGTGGAGCTTTTGACCGTTATGAGCATTATCATAATCCTCATAGGTATCCTTGTGCCGTCTTTGAATATGGTCAACCGGTATGCCAAAGATGTCAAGCAAAAGGCACAATTCCACGGCATCGACGCGGCACTGGAACTTTTCAGGAATGAGTTCGAGGGCTATCCGGATTCATCCACCCACGGTCATGTGCCTGATTATGATGAAGATGATGAGGATTACCCCGGCGCAGCGAGACTCTGTGAGGTGATGCTGGGCCAGGATTTGCTGGGCTTCCATCCGGATTCGCATTTCAGGGCCGATTGTACAGATGGGACCAATCAGCTATACGATAATCCACCCGGCTCTCCTCTTGACCCAGGCGAGACGGAGAATTTGCAGGCCAGAAAAGGGCTTTATCTGCCGCTGGAAAAGGCCAACGCATACAGACTCGGAGATATCTACGGTACCACGGGAATAGGAGACATCAAGCCGGGGTTATTTGTCCTGTGTGATGAATATGCTCGCGTAAAGAATAAGAGCACGGGCAAGAGAATCGGTATGCCTATACTTTATTACAAGGCGAATACGGCAGGTTTAAGGCATGACCCAAATGCTGCTTATGAGCCGGCGGGACTCGATAATAAGGGCCAGTTTTATAATTACCTCGATAACGATTACTTGGTGGGATGGGGAATGCCGTGGAATCCGCCTACGGCGTGGGGCGGTGACCCCAAGCATCCGTTGCATGACCCTGAAGTATTTTACGGGGAAGATTATATAAGGAATAAGAAGATTGAAACTGTTAGCAGGCCTTACAGGTCGGACTCTTATATTCTTCTCTCGGCGGGGTTCGATGGTCAGTACGGCACACGTGATGATATATTCAATTTTGAGCCATAATTTATGGAGATGCGGTTGATGCAAAAACAGGTGTTTGTTAAGGCGGTGATTATTATGTTGGTGTTCACCGGTTACATACGAGCAGACGTCAGTGTCATCGTGAACGGCAGCTTCGAATATGACGGC
>CAYLXD010000123.1:0-5504 GCA_964387515.1 uncultured Pirellulales bacterium
CGTAGAAATACAGATTATGCGTTGCGTATGATGGTGAATCTCGCAAGCCCTTTTAACGGGGAATTCATTTCAGCCCGGCAGTTGGCCAGTGAAGGAAATTTTTCGTATCAACTCGGGTGCAAGATACTGCAAAAGCTTCACAATGCTAAATTAGTTAAAAGCAATATGGGGCCGAAAGGCGGATTTGCCTTAAGCAGGAAGCCATCAGAGATAACCTTAATGGAAATCATAATTGTTATGCAGGGCGGGATTAGGCTGAACAGGTGCCTGTTGGGCGGCGAGGGATGCGAATTTGAGCCCGAGTGCGAGATACATACAAAGCTGGCCTGTCTTCAACTGTATATAGATGGTTATCTTGGCGGGATTACCCTCGAGGAAATACTGCAGAACCGAAGCAAAATAAAAGTAGAGAATCAATAAGGAGATTCTGAAGGGAGAAAAATGAACTGTACCAAAAGAGGCGTAAGTGCATTAAATGCCTGTACAGGAAAAAGTGAGGGGCTGGTTTCTCTGACAGAGTATTCGCACGATTCGATAGTCAGCAGGACGATACTGGATGCATCGGCTGGTACGATTACCCTTTTTGCTTTTGATAAGGGGCAGAAATTAAGCGAACATACCACCCCTTATGATGCGGTTGTGCAGATTCTTGACGGGTCGGCTAAGTTGACAATAGGCGGTAAAGACGTAAAGGTTTTAGCTGGTGAAATCATCATAATGCCGGCCAACGTACCGCATGCCGTTGCTGCTGAGGAAAGATTTAAAATGCTGCTGACAATGATTCGAACATAAATTAAAAATGAACGGGTGTATTATGCTCAGATGTCCAGGACAAGACAAAAGATTTTGGAAACCGGATGATATTTTTGATGTGAAGTGTCCCGGTTGTGGCCGGACTGTAGAATTCTTTAAGGATGAGCCGAAACAAAAGTGCCGTAAATGCGGGCAAATGGTAGTTAATCCCAGGATAGACCTCGGCTGTGCAGAGTGGTGCAAATATGCTGAGCAGTGTCTGGGTATTATGAAAAAATCCGACGAACAGGCTAAGGGACCAAAAGCTTCAGAATGAAGAGACTTCGAGATGGTTGTGCAAAGCATCGTGGAGATAACTTGCATGGAGGTTCTGTGTTGTTTTGGGTTGATGTGTATCGCGAAGGATGCTATCGTTTGAAGGGGGTTGAAAATAACCTTTGAAGATATTACAATTGATTTGCAATGTCAGCCGGGCTGTAGCCTTTAGAAACCTGATACCTGATTTGCAAACACTAACTTTTATCAAGGATGTAATAAATAATGGCTAAAAGACCCCACAAAACTAAAGCCAGGCGTAACAGGCGGTCTCTGTCCACCAGGGCGATACACGCCGGTGAGCCGAGGAGAAAATATGCGGATTCGCTGACGACCCCGATTATTCAGACCTCTACGTTTACATTCCGAGACAGCAAGCACATTGAAGATTACACCAAGAAAGGAAAAGAGCACTTTGAGTATGGCAGATACGGCAATCCTACGGCCCAAATCGCTGAAAGGCGGCTTGCCGACCTCGAAGGTGCCGAAGACTGTGTTGTTTTTTCTTCCGGAATGAACGCAATAACCACGACCATTCTTACTTTGGTGAAGTCAGGCGACCACATTGTTATTACCGACGACAGCTACAAAAAGACGCTCGAATTTTGCCAGTCCTATCTTAAGCAGTTCGGTGTCGAGTGCACTATTGTTCCATTCGGAGACTACAAAGTTCTTGAAAGAGCGATTAAAAAAAACACCCGTTTTATTTTTTCTGAATCGCCGACCAATCCTTATTTGAATATCTTTGACCTTGTCAAAATCAAAAAAATTGCAGACAGACATAACGTTCTGACACTTATAGACAGTACATTCAGCACTCCGTTTAACCAGAGACCCATCGAATTCGGGATGGACCTTATTCTGCATAGCGCCACGAAGTACCTTGGAGGGCACAATGACATATTGGCCGGGGCTGTGCTTGGGAAAAAAGAACTGATTGAAAGGATACGCGACCTGCATAAGTCGATGGGAGGCCTTATCGACCCTCATTGCTGTTATCTTTTGCTCCGCGGGCTTAAAACATTTCCTCTGCGCGTACAAAAACAAAACGAGACTGCATTAAAGGTTGCCGAATTTCTCGAGAACCATCCGCGCGTGAAAAAGGTCTATTATCCGTTTCTAAAGAGTCATCGTCACTATAAAATAGCAACCGAACAGATGACCGGCGGCGGTGGGGTTGTTACATTTGAAATAAAGGGTAATCTCAGCAGCGCAAAACGATTTTTGGATGCCTTGAAACTGTGCTATATCGGTCCGAGTTTCGGCGGCGTTGAAACGCTGATAACACATCCTGCGCTGGTAAGCTATTACGATTACTCGCGAAAGCAGCGTTATGAGCTGGGAATCACCGATACTCTTTTCAGACTTGCAATTGGAATCGAAGATGTTGAAGATTTGATTGATGACCTCGAGCGGGGCTTGAGGCAGTAGAAGTTATCCGTGCTTTGTATTTTGGGGTTGGGCCGAAGTTTTAGTGGTGTAGTTTGCGTTTGTTTCTGTATGCGCGGTGTTTATATGGGCGGATTCATCAGGTCGATACTGGTTGATTTTTGGGCTACAGTGGCCGAGATGTCGCCATACCTGTTGTTTGGCTTCTTTGTAGCGGGGATTCTTTCAGTTCTTATCTCTCAGGAGCTTGTGGAAAGGCATCTCGGCGGCTTCGGCATTTGGCCATTGTTGAAAGCCTCGCTTTTCGGCGTTCCTCTTCCTTTGTGCTCGTGCGGGGTTATTCCGGTATCGATGTCGCTGCACAAACACGGAGCAAGCAAGGGTTCCACAATAGCGTTTCTGCTATCCACGCCTCAAACCGGCGTTGATAGTATCTTTGTAACGCTGAGTCTTCTTGGGCCTATCTTTGCGATTTTTCGACCCATCGCTGCGTTTGTAACCGGTATAGTTGGCGGCGTTTTTGTTGATATATTTGACCGAACAGCAAAGAGCGGTCAGCCGCCATCGAAATGTACCGACACCTGTTGTGCGGGTGGAAAAACCGGAAAACTCGTCGGCGGACTAAAATATGGTTTTGTAACACTGCCTCGTGACATCGGCAGAGCGATGCTGGTGGGGCTGGTTGTTGCAGCGGTGATTTCAGCTTTTGTGCCGGACGGCTTCTTCGCCGACAAACTTGGTACCGGCATTATCCCAATGCTCGTTATGATGGCTCTGGGCATACCGGTTTATGTTTGTGCGACAGCATCTGTACCGATAGCAGCGGCACTTATATTAAAGGGAATAACACCCGGGGCGGCGCTGGTATTTCTTATGACCGGTCCAGCCACGAATGCCGCATCGTTCGTAACCATCTGGAAAATTTTGGGAAGGACAACTGCGATTATCTATTTGGCAACCGTGGCAGGATGTGCTCTTGTGAGCGGCATTGTGCTCGATTATATCGCAGCCGGCACCCACTTTGAAATAGTCAGCCGGCCAGGCTGGATGCTGCCTCAACCTGTCAAATACGCATCGGCTGTAGTGCTTCTGACCATCCTTATATTTGCGGCGCTGCGTAAAAAAGACACGTCAAGCGCGGCGTACAATCCTGCCGAAGTCTGAAACTAACGGTAACATGGGTTGGCAGACTACACTTAGAACTTGAAGCGGCAGAACAACTGGTTGAGCATTATGCGGACGATAGTAAGCAGAGTGTAATTTACGTTCAACGCCGAGAGGGTAGTATTTATGAATATCGCGCTCTTTTTTAAGGGCATAGCTGTAGGTTTTTTGGTGTCCACTCCCGTGGGGCCGATTGCTGTGCTATGTATACAGCGAACCTTGAATCAGGGAAAGATTCACGGAATGGTCTCAGGGCTGGGAGCAGCTACGGCGGATGTCATTTATAGCCTCATTGCAGTTTTTGGCCTGACGTTTATTACAAATTTTCTAATCAAAGAACAAATATGGCTCCGTCTCGGCGGCGGCATATTTCTTTGCTACATGGGGCTGAGGGTTTTTCGGTCGAAGCCGGTGCAACAAGCCGTTTCGGGAAATAATATCAGCTATATTGGTAATTATGTGTCTGCGTTCTTTCTGACTCTCGCAAATCCGGCAACGTTTCTTGCTTTTGCAGCAATATTCGCGGGCTTAAGATTGGTGAGCGCAGTCGGGCATTATGTATCGGCCGGCCTGCTAATTACAGGGGTGTTTATTGGTTCCGGACTTTGGTGGTTTACACTGAGCGGTGTCACAGGCATATTTCTGGAAAAACTGGGTTATAGTAAACTGGCCTCGCTGAACAAAATTTCCGGCATAATAATCGCAGGTTTCGGGTTATTCATCCTTTTGAGTCTGGAAATATGGAAAGCATAGTACACTTAACACATTGCCTCAGGCTTAGAATTTGAACTGGTCTTTGAAGACGGTCTTGAAATCGTAGACGTCGTTAAAATCGTCGATGGAATCGGTGGGCTGGGCACTCATCCATTTGTGCTTTATCAGCAGATAGACGATTTCGCCGAAGTCGCGTGTTGTTTTGATGTTCCAGTTAGCCAGAACAAGCATCGCGAGTCTGCCCCATTTTTCAATCGCCAGTTGCTTTAGCCCTTCGCAGAGAGTTTGCCCGCCGACATGGCTGGGCTCATCGACAATCTTTTTTACCGTGTAGCCGAGCCCATCATAAACAAAATGCACGGCACTCGGGCTGAATCGCCCATCGCCTCCGGCGATTTTTTCGAGGCTTTCTTTCATCAGCTAACTTTCTGTCCGGGCTTTGCTCCTGCGTCCGCCGTGAGTATGAAGATATCTTTTCCGCCCGCACCTGCTGCCAGTATCATACCTTCGGACAGTCCGAACTTCATCTTTCTCGGCTTTAGATTGGCCAGATAGATTACGATTTTGCCGACCAGTTCACCGGGTTTGTATGCCTGAGCTATGGCGGCCAGGACGTTTTTTTGCAATCCACCTACATCCAGCTCCAGACGCAGCAGTTTATCGGCGCCCTCGACAGATTCGGCTTTTACAACTCTTGCAATTCGCAAATCGATTTTTGCGAAATCGTCAATCGTACATTCGGGCGCTATCGGCCCGGCTGGAGTTGTTGTCGGTTGAGCTGCTTTAGTTTCTTTACTTTCTTCCATCATTGCATTCACCTGTTCTTCGTCAATCCTTTCAAACAATCGTTCAAATTTATTTATCCTGTGATTGGCAAGGTGCGTTTCGACATCTGCAAACGTCAGGGCCTCGACGTTCAAAAACTTTTGCATCTTTTCGGCAAATTTGGGCAGTATGGGTTTTAGGTAAATCGTAAGAATACGTACAGCGTTTATCACGACGGTAAGAGTCGTTCTGGTTTTCTCCAAATCAGTTTTTACAGTTACCCAGGGCTGATTCTGTTCGACATACCGGTTTGCCTCATCGGCCAGGGCGTTAATCATTCTGACTGCAGCGGCGTAATTTAGATTCTCATAGTTTTCCATAATCTGCTCTTTGGCAGCCGTGAG
>CAYLXD010000124.1:0-5428 GCA_964387515.1 uncultured Pirellulales bacterium
TATTAACCGTTGCCATTTGAAAACCCCTAACAGTTTACCTTTCAATCAATAACTAAACTCTCCGTCTGCGTTATTCTTGCCACTTCTTCCGATGTACTGATGCCATTAAATATCTTAATCTTGCCGTCATCCATAAGCGTCCTCATTCCGCTCGCCTTAGCTGCTTTTCTTAATTCGCCCGTTGGTGCCTTTGCAAAGGCCAGCTCCCTCAGTTCGTTGTCCATCTCGACCATCTCGAATATGCCGATTCGGCCTCTGTAGCCGGTGCCCTGGCACTGGCTGCATCCTGTTCCTTTGTAGATTGGATGGTTTTCGATATCCTCAGGGGTAATATCGAGCAGTCGCAGATACTGTGGGTCCGGGTCATCGTCGGGAACTTTACAGTTACTGCAGATAACCCTCACAAGCCTCTGCGCCATAATTGCTTGTATTGAGCTGGCCACGAGAAACGGCTTTACTCCCATATCTATTAAACGGGTGATTGCGCTGAGTGCGTCATTTGTATGCAGTGTGCTGAAGACCAGATGTCCCGTTAAAGCTGCCTGAATGGCAGTATCCGCGACAATGCTGTCTCGAATCTCACCAACCAGCACAATATTGGGTGCTTGCCGAAGCATAGCTCTCAGAATCTTATCAAAGGTCAGACCAATGTCTTCTTTCACCTGGCACTGGTTCATACCTGCAAAATTGTACTCTACGGGGTCTTCTGCGGTGATTATCTTCTTGTCGGGCTTGTTCAGTTCCTGCAACGCTGCATAAAGGGTTGTGGTTTTACCGCTTCCCGTAGGCCCTGTAACTAAAAAGATACCGTTGGGTCTTTTGATTATCCGTTGAAATCGTTCATAATCATCCTGCTCAAAGCCGAGCGACTGGATACCGATGTTGACGGCGTCCGGCCGCAAAATTCGCAGCACCATGCTTTCACCGTGATAACCCGGCAGAGCGGACACACGAAAGTCAATGTCCTGGCCGCCAATCTCCCGTTTAATACGGCCATCCTGGGGCAGCCTTTTTTCGGCAATATCCATTCCGGACAGAATCTTCAGACGAGTAGTCAGCGGCGCCTGCATGTTCTTTGGTATATTATCTTTTTCCAGACAAACACCGTCTACACGGTACCGTATTCGCACTCTGTCAGCCATCGGTTCAACGTGTATATCGCTGGCACGCATGTAATAGGCGCTGTCTATTATCAGATTCACAAGCCTGACAATGGGTCCTTCGTCGTCGCCGCCCTCGGCCTGGGCCCGCAGGGCCTCGGCCTGCAGCTCGTGCCCCGCCTCGGCAAGCTCCGCCGCGGTCGCGTCGATGCTGTGTTTAAGTCTGTCTTCTTCCACTGCTACTTCCCCCGTCCGGCCGAATGACTCCTCAATGTAAGAACGAATCCTCGAAGGGCTGGCGAGATAACAATCCAGCTCAGCATTCAGACGAAACCGGATTGCGTCCATCATATCAAGGTCTAACGGGTCGCTGATAATCAATTTCAATCTGCCGTTATTCATACCCAGCGGTAGGACGTTATGCTTCTTCATCACATCTTCCGGGATAAGCTTCATCGCCTCAGCAGGAATGGAAATCTTCCCCGGGTCCACATATTTCAGCCCAAACTGCTTGGCTATCGCTTTAGTCAGCGTGTCTTCGTTGACAAGCCCCAGTTCGAGCAATACGTCGCCCAATCGTCTCTTGTTGGCTCTCGACGTCTTTATTGCATCGACCAGAGCTTCTTTTTTAACCACGCCGGCCTTATACAGTATCTCACCTAAATGTCCCCGTTTTTTAGGCATACTCACGCCTTGTTTAGACCTAAACCACTTTCCATTATACCATTCTTGACGCTGTCAGTCAAACTTATCCCTCACTAATTGAACCCGAATCGGCACTACTACCCTCATCCGGGGGCAGTATCTTTCGCCGGCGGCCAATTGGTGAGGGACAGCCGCAGCATATTTAGCCCTGTTAATGCCGCTCTAAGCCGGATGAGCCGCCTGTTACCAGAGAAAATAAATCGCTTGGTCTCCATATGGTTATCGGACACCTGCGGTGTCTTTTCCGCACCGCCGTAAGGCATCCCCAAGCGGAGTTTGGAGCCCGATGTCGTTTCGGAACTTATACTAATATATACCAGCCCGATAGGTTTCTGTTCACTTCCACCCCCACGCTTGTCTTCGACAAGAAGACGTGGGGGCCCGGCTATACCGGTTATACCGATAGCAAAGTCCGTCTCAGCTTTTTTTCTGGCGCCCTCGGCCATCGCCTCTGCTATCTCGCAACTGACCGCCCCATATTTTTCAATCAAATCCGCTGATACACCAAGCTCTTTGATTTTAGCCTGATTGCTGTAGGTAACCCAGCCGTGTGTAAAGTATCGACTCGCCCCCGCAATATCGGTTATAAGTTTAGCCAGCGTCCCTCCTGTGCAGGATTCAGCCACAGCGATTGTCTTTTTCTGCCGGGCCAATTTTTCTCCTACTACCTCCGCCAATGTTTGTTCCCCCACCCCATAAACCAGCTCTTTGAGACAGCCCCGCAGCATCTTTTCATCGACCTGTGCCATTCGTTCAGCAGTATTTTTATTTTTTGCCGTTGCGACAATGTGCAGAGTAATTACGCCGTGCTGGGCTGTGCAGTTAATCAGCGGATTTCTACCTCGTTTCAAACAATCGCCGATTAGTTCTGCAACGGCTGATTCACCTGCCCCGAAGCATTTTAGTTTTCGTGTAACTATCACCTGGTCACTCGCCAGTGCCGTCAGCTCCGGCAGAACCTGCTCTTCAAACATCTCCTTCATTTCAGCCGGCACCCCCGGCAGGGCAAAGAATAATTTACCTTTATACTTTGCCATAATGCCCGGTGCCGTACCGAGATTGTTCAAAAGTGCTTTTGCACCAGCCGGGATATACGCCTGAATCCTGGTATTCTCAGGCATTGCCAGGTCTCGTTTCGCAAAAAAGTTTTTTATTCTTTCCAGCAGTTCATCCTGAAGTTGCAATTTGCTGCCGAGGAATTTGGCAAGAGCCTGTCGCGTAACATCATCATCAGTCGGCCCTAACCCGCCTGTTACCAACACAACATCAACATCTTCGCTTGCTAATTTTAAAATTTGGGCGATTGAATCCACATCGTCCCCGATGGTATAGGAGCTGATAACAGGTATGCCGATTGAAAACAGTCTTTCGCTTAGATATGCAGAGTTGGTATCTACTATTTGGCCGCCGAGAAGCTCATTGCCGATACTTACAATACATGCCCTTTTCATAAACTTGCTTAATTATATGATAATCGCTTAAATAATTACCAATTACCAGTTACCAATTTCAATTAGTGCCTTGACCACGCCATCACGATAGCCGGCAACCATATCGAAGGCCTCCCGGGTCTGTTCGAGTTTAAACCTGTGGGTAACCATAAAATCAATTTTTGCTTTACCCGAAGCAATCAGGTCAATTGCCTTTTGAGTACAGTTTCTTTGTCGACGGATATTAACAATGGTTATTTCTTTCCTGCGAATCTTATCAATAACAAACCAAACTCGTTCTTCACGGGGTATACCAACAATTACTAATCTTCCGCCCGGCTTAAGCAATTCGACCGCCTCATCAAGGGTCTCCTGCTGGCCGGCACATTCAAAAACAATATCAAGACCTAAATCCTGCTGTTCAAGAATTGCTTTAACAATATCTTCCTGTGTTGGATTGCCGACCCAAAAAGCCCCTGCTTTTTTGGCGATTTCGGTGCGCTCTTTTATTTTGTCCGTCATATAAATTCTGCCGGCTTGCTCAATCTGTACTGCAGCCAAACAGCTAAGTCCTATTGGACCCGACCCTAAAATTGCAATATTTGCTTTTTTGGGCAGCTCAGCCTGCTGAACTGAATACACGCCTATGGCAAACGGCTCACACAACGCCGCCTGCTCAAAAGTAATTTCTCCATTAGCAGGATAACAGCTTTCCTCCGGCATAACTATGTACTCGCAAAGGCAGCCGCCGCCCTGGCCGGGCGTGCCAAGAAAACGTAAGTTTCTACAGGTATTTTTCCTGCCTTGTTTGCACTGGTCACATTGTTGACACGAAGCAGCGGGGTCTACAACAACCCGGTCGCCGGGTTTAACACGCCTGACAGCCTTACCCGTAGCTTTAACTGTAGCAGCGCATTCATGGCCGACAACAAAAGGGTATTCAACCACCTGTGAGCCTATTCTGCCGGTTTCATAGTAGTGTACGTCCGAGCCGCAGACACCAACTGCTTCAATCTTCAGCAAAACATCAGTGTTGTTTTTTATCCTCGGCTCTGCAGTCTCAACTACCTCCATCTGTCGAATCCCTGTCAGCACAACAGCCTTCATAATTGGTACCTGGATACTGGTAATTGGTAACTATTTAACCAGTTACCATTTAACCAATTAACCAAAACTAAACATTGAATCTGAAATTAATAATATCGCCGTCCTGAACGATATATTCTTTTCCTTCCAGCCGAATTTTACCGGCCGCTTTGACCGCTTTTTCACTGCCGAGCTCTTTCAAATCGTCAAAGCTAAAGGTCTCGGCCCTGATAAAGCCGCGTTTAATATCGGTATGTACCTTGCCCGCCGCGTCCAATGCGCTGGTGCCCTGCTTTATCGGCCAGGCCCGCAACTCATCCGAAACCATCGTCAAAAAGCTAATCAGACCCATCGCTGAGTAACAGCTCCTGACGAATTTACTTTTCTCCGATTCCTTGATACCCAAATCCGCCATAAAAGCCGCCCTGCTGTCGGCATCTAACTGTGCCAATTCATATTCCAGCTTCGCACAAATTGAGACAACCGGTACCGCCGCATCGATGACCCCGCCGAAATTAAATTCCTTATCCAACTGCCCTTCGCCGATATTTACCGCAACCACAATCGGCTTTAGCGTCAAAAATCCGAGCGACTTAATCATCTCCCGCTCAGCCTCGGTCTCGATGGCACTGCTTATCGGCTTTTCCGATTCGATTGTCTCCTGCAGCTTCTTCTGCAGTGCCAGCTCAACCTTGTCATGAGGCTGCGTCTTTGCCGGCTTACCAATCTGCTTTTCGAGTTTTTCAATCCGCGTCGTAACCAGCTCCAGGTCCGAAAGCAATAGTTCCGTCCGCAGCTCTGTCAAATCCCCAGCCGGGTCAATTCTGTTTCGATAAGTCGGCACCGTCGCCTCTTCAAACCCCCGAACCACCAGCACAAGTAAATCGACCGTCCTGACGTGGCTAATCAGCCGCCGGCTGAGCGCCCTGCCGTGCTCATCGACAAAATTCAGCCCCGGCAAATCGAGACAATCAATCGTTGCATGCGTTATCTTCTTCGGCTTGTGGTATCCGGCGAGCCAGTCGAGTCTTTCATCCGGAACCTGCACATTGGCCTCTTCAATCGTCGCAGAGCCTGTCGGCGTTATCGCCTTACCGCTCAGCCCCG
>CAYLXD010000125.1:0-5397 GCA_964387515.1 uncultured Pirellulales bacterium
TTTTCGGGAGTTTTTATGAAGCTGGAGATGCGGGGTGATATGCGGATGGAGCAGCGGATGGTGCTGGCTCCGCGCATGATTCAATCGATGGAGATACTACAGCTTCCCATCCTCGCCCTTCAGGAAAGGATAGAGCAGGAACTCAACAGTAATCCCGTTCTGGAAATAGCTGAGCCGACAAATCCGGACGAACAAGGCGCTATCGAACAGCAAAGGGATAAGGAATTTGATGAGAAAGACCTGGTCGTCGGCACAGATTCAAAAAGGACAGAAGATTTCGAGCGTCTTGCGAGTCTCGATGATGACTACCAGGACCATATGGCCCAAGCGGGGTCGTTTCGCCGCGGCATTTCAAGCGACGAGCCTGACAGAAAACTGGAAGCGATGAAGAATACGGCAGCGCGGCAGCAGTCGCTTCACGAACATTTAACAGAGCAGTGGCGGCTGGTTGAGGCCGGCGAGGCGGTAAAAAAAGCCGGCGATATGATTATCGATTACATCAACGAGAGGGGGTATCTGACCATAAGATTAGAGCAGCTTTACAATAAAGACAAAGCTGATTTTACCGTCGACGACCTGAAAGAGGCACTGGAGCTCATCCAAAATCTCGAGCCGGCGGGCGTCGGCGCGCGGGATTTGAAAGAATGCCTTCTCATTCAGATGGCGCAAAACGGCGATGATATGAGTTTCGAAACCCACCTTGTCAGCGAGTATATGGAGGAGCTGCTTGAGAACCGGCTTCCCTATATCGCAAAAAAAATGAACTGCAGCGTTGAAGAAATCAACCAGGCGATTGAGCGTATGAGTAAGCTTGACACCTCGCCGGGGCTTCAGATTGGCCCTGCACACAATCACCCCATTACGGCGGATGTGATAGTGGAGCGATGCGACGATTCGGAGGGCTTTCGCGTGCGATTGGCGGATTCGAATCTGCCGAGCCTGCAGGTGAATAACTACTACGCAAACTTAGCAAAAGACGGCAAGGTCGGCGAAAAGACAAAGAATTTTCTGCAAAACAGTCTTCGGTCGGCCCAGTGGATTATCGAGGCGATAGAGCAGCGCAAGCATACCCTGCTGAAAGTTTCCCGCGCGATTGTAAAACACCAACGGGAGTTTTTCGAGAAGGGCCATCTGCACCTTCGTCCACTGCCGATGTCGAAGGTCGCCGATGAAGTTGGAGTTCATCTGGCGACGGTTTCGCGGGCCGTTGCCGGTAAATACGTTCAGTGTCCGTGGGGGATACTGCCGCTGCGGAAATTCTTCAGCGGCGGTGTAGCAGATGAGTCGGGACGGCAGCACAGCTGGTCGGCCATACGAGCAAAACTACAGCAGATTATCGATGCCGAAGATAAAAGCAAGCCTTTAAACGACAACCAGATATGTAAAAAGCTGGCCGAGGCCGGCATAAAAAATCTGGCTCGACGAACCGTTGCGAAGTACCGCAAGCTGTTAAATATCCCCGCGGCAAGATTCAGGAAAAAGTATTAGCACGTCGTAAACAATCGCAGATTTCAGGTGCCGACCATAAACTAACCTGTAACCGTGAAGACCCTCAATTAGTCAGTATTACCACTTAAGCGGCCCACCAAACGGCCCGATTAAACAAAAGCAGCCACAGTACGGACAGCAATTCGGTACAGTCCGGTAAAATCGCAGGAGCCTGCTTAATGGTGAGGTCAGAAGAAAAAGCTGGCAAAGAAGGGTTTTTTTGCTATAATAATCATATACGTGCGGCGGAGCGGCGCAGATTCTGGAGGCAGGGCTGAAAATGAAAAGATTTTTGCTTATCGGGTCATTTATCTTGTTTTGCGTGCAGGCTCAAGGGCGGGTTCTGTATGTCCCCGATGAGTACCCCAAAATCCAGTCGGCTATCAATGATGCCAATGATTGGGACACCGTGATAGTCTCGGCAGGCAGGTATCAGGAAAACATCAACTTTCTGGGCAAAGCAATCACCGTACAGTCCACTGACCCGAACGACCCGAATGTAGCGGCCGGGACGATTATTGACGGCAACGCGCCGGCTGACAGCAACTTCGGCTCGGTGGTAACCTTCAACAGCGGCGAGAATGCCAATTCGGTGCTGAGCGGCTTTACGATAACCGGCGGCACCGGCTCGTGGCTATTGGTATCCTGGGAGTTTCAAGGCCTGCGATGGAATCGCTGCGGCGGCGGTGTTGTGTGCTACAATATGTCCGGGCCGACTATCAGCAAGAATGTCTTTGTCGATAACACCGCCGGTCAAGGGGGAGGTGTTTATATCTATGGCGACCCTGTAAACCCAAACAACCCCTCAAACCCTCCGGTGCATATCCGTCCGGTTATCAGTGACAACACCTTCACCAGTAATCTCGCTATCATAGGACATGGCTTTGATGACCCCGACCCTAATGACCCTAACATTTATGACCACGGCGACGGCGGAGCAATCGTAGGTTTTCAAGGCTGCGATGCCACAATAACAGGCAATTTAATACAGGGTAACTATGCGCAGATGTATGGCGGAGGGCTGCATCTGCGTCAGTGGAGCAACGGAATTATCGAAAACAACAGAGTTATCAGTAATGGCGCAACTATCGGCGGGGGTATTCACGTTACTTATTCTTCCTCTCCACGAATTGCCGACAACTGGATTGAAGCTAACCAGGGGGGTAGCGGCGGCGGCATATACGTTTATTATCTCTCCGAACCTGATATAACCGGGAATCGAATACGGGCGAATTCCGCCACGAACAGCATCATCGGTGTGCATTACAGCAGCACCGCTGTGATTAAGAATAATCTGATTGACCAAAACACCAAAGGGCCAGCCATTATTTGCACGGGCGGCTCGTCCCTGATATGTCACAATACAATAATAGAAAACGAAAACTGCGGGGTCTATTGTGCCGGTTTCTCATCGCCGCATATTGAGAATAACATCATAGCATTAACCCATTCCGGCTATGGGATTAAGGCTGATGCGGATGCTAACGCTGTTATTCGTTACAATAACGTATGGAATAACGGCCTGGGCAATTATGGCCCTAACATCGGAGATTTGACCGGCACAGCAGCTAATATATCAACAGACCCCCATTTTCTTAATGAGCCTGATGTGTGTGGTCATCTCAACTACACATCCGCTTGTATCGATGCCGGCGACCCAAATTTTGTGCCGACACCGAATGAAGTCGACTATGATGGCGACCTCCGTGTATTAAACAGCCGAACAGACGTTGGTGCTGACGAAGCTAAGCCGGTCTGGAACCTGACGAAACAAAGCCAGTATGCAACAATTCAGGCGGCGATTGACGATGCCAATGACGCTGATGACATCCTCGCAATTCAGGGCAGATACTTCGAGAATATTAATATCAGCGGCAAGTCAATAGAACTTCACTCGGTCAATCCTACAAACTGGAACTGCATCGACAATACAATAATAGACGGCAATCAAACAGATACTGCCGTAGTAACATTTGCCGGCACTGAAGATGCTAACTGCGTCCTAAGCGGCTTTACTCTGACCGGCGCAAATAATACCGGCCAAGGCGGCGGAATCGCCGGCAACGGCACTGCTGCAACATTAAGTTTCTGCCGGATAGCGAATAATACTGCAAATGAGGGCGGCGGCATCTGTGATTTCGATGGATTGATAAAAAATTGCAAAATATCCAGCAACTCCAGCGGAACCGGCGGTGGCGGATTAGCCGGCTGCGATAACCAAATCTACAACTGCTTTATCACCGACAACCACGCTGGAACCTGCGGTGGCGGCCTATATGACTGTAACGCAAGCATAGTCAACAATACCATCGCAGGAAATTGTGCAGCTATCACTGGAGGCGGACTGCAAGGCTGTCACAATATTATTTCCAACTGCAACGTTTGGGCAAACACTGCACCCAACAGCTCCGACCTTAACGACTGCTCGCAACCAACATACTGCTGCCTACAGACTACTACCGGCGGACAAGGTAACATCTATGTCGACCCACAATTTGTCGACCCCAATAATGCTGATTACCACCTGACAATCTATTCAGACTGCATTGACGCCGGCGACAACAACTCCGTGCCGGCAGAATCCGTTTTTGATATCGACAAAGAAGTGAGAGTGTTCGCATTCGATATGAACAGGCCGGCGGTCGTTGACATCGGCGCTGACGAAGTGATAACCAGCACAGCAGACTTTAACGATGACGGGACAGTTGATTACTGGGATTTTATGGCTGTGGTCGAGGATTGGCTTACAAGCGACGAGAGCTCGGCTGCGGATTTGGTGGCTGACGGGTTTATAGACTTTGCCGATTACGCAGTTTTTGCAAATGACTGGCTCTGGCAAGGGCCGTGGCACAGAACGAGCCGGGAATCCGCCCTGAAATTCGACAGTTCCTCTGACGGCTACGTTTGGGTTCATACGCCGGAAGGTTGCATTTTGAATAACGTCTTCACATTCACCTACACCGCCTGGATATACCCGCTGAGCTTTTCTCAAATCAATGCAAGAATAATAGGCAAAAATGAAAGAGCTTTTATGACAAACATCGGAGGCACTTTGGTCGGTTATTCACACGGGGGCGGCACCGCTCTCAGTCATTCTGATGTGGGGACACTTCAGATTGGTAAATGGCAGTTCGTAATGATGATTTACGATTATTATAACGGGGACAAAAAAATCCATCTCTACGTCGATGGTAAAGAAGCAGGCTACCAGGTACAGATTGTGGGGACTGAACAGCGGCCGCCGCTTCCGGATTGGCGGGCTGAAGGCGAATGGGACCTGGTTATCGGCACAGCAGCCTGGAGCCACGGCTCGTATATACCCGATGTCATTATAGACGAGGTTGCTGTTTATGACCGCGTCCTGAGCCGGGAGGAAATTGACTACTTGTATAACAGCGGCTTCGGCAGACCGACGCCTTTGTCCCTGAACCCTGTCGGACTCTGGCATCTTGATGAAAAACAAGGTACTGCCGTACCGGATAGTTCCGGTAATAACAATCACGGCGCCCTCCAGGGAACCTCAATGCCTGTCTGGACAGACGGTAAGTTCCTCGAATACTGACCTGCCAGGCCGATCGAACCTTACGTGTCGGGAGCCTGTCGGCCGATTTTGTCGACACCTCATAGCCCCATAATCTTTTTTCACAAAAGCCGGTTGGCTTTTCGCACGATATTATTAAAGCGTTGGAGACTTCCTATGCAAGGGGATGGCCGAGGAACAAAAAAGGGGTTTTCGCTTGTCGAGATGCTAATAGTGGTGGCGCTGCTTGGGATACTGGCGGCGATTGTAGTGCCGCAGTTCCGCGAACAGTCGACTCAGGCCAAGGAATCCGCTGCCAGGGATAATCTGCGGATATTGCGAAGTATGATCGAAGTCTACGCCGCCCAGCACAACGACTTTCCGCCAGG
>CAYLXD010000126.1:0-5252 GCA_964387515.1 uncultured Pirellulales bacterium
TTGCAGCAGAATCCCGATTATCAACCCCGCTGCCGCAAATAGTAGTGGCGATGTGCTTATAATTTGCCTGTGAAGGTTTGCAAAAGAACCGCCGGCAAGTTGTTTATCTATCAGAGCTAATTTCCGCTGTATATCATCCATCTTTATACGCCTCTGACGTATTCGGTGGTCGATTATACAGGGAAATCGGTTGTTATTTCAAGCTGTCCTGCTGCGACACGACGTCGCTATCGTGGCGAGTCGGATATAGCTTGTAGCTCAGCCTGCCTTGAGTAACATATCGTATTCAAGCTCGAATCGAAGCTTATGCTTGACCTCTTCCTCCGCGATGGCCAATAGCACCTCTCGCGACCCCTGTTCGTGAACAGTCCCGATGAGAGTAACATAAGTCCGGAACGATGCCTCTTCCTTTTCTATTCCAAGAAGAAGCATATCCTTGTAATCCATATCCAGCGTAGGCCCGGAGTTTTGCCATACCTGCCCGGTGCCAATTTCGGCTGACGCGTGGTTAGTCGATACCACTCTTCCCGTCTTCATAAGTTCCAGCTCTAATTTGGCCTTGTGTTCCAGTTCTTCCTTCGCTAAATCTTCGAAGACCTTGCGCATCTCGGGATTATCTATTCGCCGTGCCAGTGTAAGATAAAACCTGTTGGCATCAACTTCCCGGGCAATAGCAAATTCAAAAATCTCAATGTCGGTGTCAACCTCCGCCATTACCGGTCCTCTTTACAGTAAGCTTGCCTGCTCTGAGTCTAATCAAAGGGTCGAACCTGCTCAATAGTTAAGCGGGTCACAAACTAACTCTTCAAGTGTATCTTGATAAAGAATTACTCGTGCCATAGCCAATTGTTTGCCAATTCCACAAAATCATAGAAATTAATAATTCCGCTGTGATTTATATCTCCGGAAAAACACAAATCGTTAGGTTCTCTCTGCTCCAACCAATCAGTTGTAAACATTGAAAGATCGACGTTGTTAACATCACCATCGAAATTTATATCAGCCAAGTTGGCGGAAAGAATACCCTGTAGCCCACGTTTTATAGTTCTGTTTTCGTAATAAAGGCCCCAATGGCCCTCAACACCGGAACCTTTCCATGGTTCGTCAAAAGCTTCAAATATAAAAGACTTAATATTGTTTTCCTTGGCTAATGGAATAAAGTCTTTCAAAAACTTTTCCTGATTCTCCTCGCTTGGGAGTGCCGCCCCCATTTTATCTCCTTCGGTAGGCCATCCGGTCTCTAAAATCATAACCTCTTTGTCCGGATATGCGTTTTTAACTGCATTGTACACATTGATATTTTCCTGGGCGGCAATACTAATGTCAAAACCTCTCCAGAAAGCATAATGATGTATAGCTATAAAATCCACTGCATCCACCAATTCAGGATGAACGAACCATATATCCCAGGGTTCTCCCGTTGTTACTGGAATATCCGTTGCTTGTCTAACTTGATTGATAAGCCCTGTTAAATATGGCACGCTACAAGGGTCGCTTAGATTTCGATATATATACTCGTTTCCAACAATCAGGGCTTTTGTTGTGTTATAACCTTGATGTTCTATTTCAATCAAATCAGAAATTGTGTTTTGGTCATCACCATAGTTACCCGATACCCAGCAACCAACGTAGCAATCAAGCCCATAGTCATTACAAATCTCAGGGATTTCAAAAAGCACGTCATCAATCCCGTAGGTTCTAATCGTTGAAGTTAGCTCCCTAAGAATTAATATATCTTCTTCAATCTGTTCTCTACTGGGATAGATACCGCCCGGACTTTGACCTTCCCTAAAAGGTCCATAACAGACACCACACATTGGTTTTCCCATACAAGCCCCATTGGCGTAATTTCCTAAAAGAGAAACCAAGATAAGTGCGAACGCAAGTTTTCCTGTGAGTGTTTTAACCAGATTATAAATCCCTGATTTTTTCATTATTCACGCTTAACAATTTTTTCTCTTCCACTCATATACGGCCGAAGCACCTTCGGTATCGTTACCGAACCGTCGGCGTTCTGGTAAAGCTCCAGAATTGGTATTAGTATTCGCGGGCTCGCAATTACGGTATTATTCAATGTATGGCAGAATAAATTCTTCTTTGTGGCTGAGTCCTTATAGCGCAAATTCATCCTGCGGGCCTGGAATTCATAAAGTTTACTTGCGCTGTGCGTTTCGCAGTAGCTATTTCGCGAAGGCATCCGGGCTTCTATGTCGAATTTCTTGGCCTGGCCTCTGCCTAAATCTCCTGTGCAGACGTTTACAACACGGTAAGGCAGCTCCAGCGCAGCCATCACAGCCTCGGCATTAGCCAAAATCTCCTCGTGAAATTTGTTGCTCTCTTCGACGCTGTTTTTGCAGATAACCACCTGCTCAACCTTATCAAACTGATGGATTCTGTAAAGGCCGTACGTATCTTTACCAGCTGCTCCCGCCTCACGTCTAAAGCAGCTCGATAACGCCACATATTTTTTCGGAAGCTCCTCAGCCTTCAATATCTCGCCCATATGATAGGCAGTTAAAGGTACCTCCGCCGTTCCTGCAAGGTTAAGCTGGTCTTTTTCCATTTGGTACGTCTGGTCTTCAAAGCCGGGGAAAAATCCGGTCCCTCGCATTGCCTCATCCTTCATAAGAACCGGCACCGACATCGGCACGTAACCTTTTGCGACCATTCGGTCCATCGCAAACCGCAGAACCGCCCAGTGCAATAGCGCCCCATCGCCCTTTAGAAAATAGTTTCTCGTACCCGCTAACTTGACGCCCCGCTCGATATCTATAATGCCCAGAGCCAAACCTAACTGCACGTGGTCCTTCGGCTCAAAATCGAATTGTCTTACTTTTCCTTCTCTTCTTATCTCAACATTTTCCGTATCGTCTTTGCCAATCGGCACATCATCATCAGCCGGCTGCGCCACGAGCAGCATCAGTGCATTGAACTCCGGCTGCAGCTCTTTTAGTCTTTCATCAAGAGTAGAGGCTTTTTGCTTTAGCTCGGTGAGCCTGCTTATTACATCTCGTTTTTCTTTATCTGAAAGATTAGGTACTGATTTGCCGAGTTTGTTAATCTCGGTAGTGAATTCCTGAAGTTCTGATTTGCCTTCTCGTAGTCGAGTATCGATTTCGAGTAGTTTGTCTATATCTATTTTGAAGTGTTTATCTTTCGCAGCTTTTTTGAATTTTTCCGGATTTTCGCGTATTTCTTTAATATCAATCATAGCTTAATTTTCTTCAAAACGTTTGATGATGACAACATTATTTTGCCCGCCAAAGCCGAACGATTCGTTCATTGCGATATCAACCGCCATTTTTCTCGGCTTGTTCGGCACATAATCAAGGTCGAGTTCCGGGTCGCGGTCTACAAGATTCATCGTCGGCGGCACTATATTATCACGTATCGCAAGAACGCACGTAATCAATTCCGCTGCACCCGCTGCCCCGATTAGATGGCCGAGCATACTCTTGACGCTGCTGGCTGGAACACTTTTCGCCTTTTCTTTGAAAACGGCTTTTATCGCTTTGGTCTCAATCGAATCGTTTTCCATTGTACTTGTGCCGTGCGTATTTATGTAGTCTATATCCTTATAGCTTATACCGGCATCGGCCAGCGCGGCTGTCATCGCCTGAATAGCGCCTCTGCCTTCCTCGTGCATATCAGTAACCCTGAAGGCATCGGAGCTGCTGCCATAGCCGATAATTTCAGCTAAGATTTCCACACCTCTTTTTTTCGCAGATTCCAACGATTCGAGAATCACTATCGCCGCACCTTCGCCGAGGATGAAACCGTCTCTGCTGGCCGAGAACGGCCTTGACGCGGTTTCGGGGCTGTCGTTTCTTGTCGAAAGCGCCGTCAGACGGTTAAAGCCCATAAGACCCAGCGGATGTATCATCGAATGCGCACCTCCTGCGATTATCACATCCGCATCGCCTCTGCGAATCATCATTGTCGCTTCGCCGACTGCCTGGGTACTGGCTGCACAGGCGGTAAGGCAGCTCCTTGTCGGCCCGCGAGCACCGGTAAGCAGTGCAATATGAGCGGCCGGCATATTCGGCTCCTGCTCCAATTCGCGCATCGGCTTCATCTTACCAAAAGCCACCTCCGCCCATTTGCCCCAGTCCATTTTGCTGCTGTTGTTGTCCCAGCCTTTAACGACAGCCTCAAAGAAAACGTCATTGTCAACCGAGCCTTCACCCGCCCCAAGATAAATCCCCAATCTGCTTCTATCAATGCCGTCGCTCGGCTCGGCAGTTTCGATATCAATCCCTGCCTGCCTGCAGGCCTGGGCTGTTGCGCCTATAACAAAACCCGAACCTCGATTTGCATCTTTGTGAAGCTGTGGATTTTTTGTATGTTTCGCGGGGTTGTAATCTTTAACCTCGGCACTGAAGGTCGATGGAAATGTCGAGGCGTCGAAAATAGTCGTTTTGGCCACTCCGCTTTTGCCGGCCATCATCGCCTGCCAGAGACTTTCCACATCGTGACCCAGCGGACAAACAACACCCATTCCAGTTATTACAACGCGCCTACTTTTATTGCTACCAGTCATTTGACTTACTAAGCCTCGCACTTCTTTAAGATTACCGCCGCTGTTTGCCCACCATATGTATAGCTACAACATAGAGCATAACGAATCTTTTTCTGCAACGACTGCTTTACGATATTCAAATTGCAACCATCGGCCTTTTTATCGCAGTTCTTCGCGGCCGGTATCTTACCATCACGCATCGCGCAAACCGCAGCTACGACGTCAAGCGCTCCGCCGGCTGCGCCGGTATTGCTTAGCATACTTTTGGTCGGCCAAACAAAAATTTCTCGAGCTCTTTCGCCAAGGGCTGCCTCGATAGCATTTGCCTCAGCGAGGTCATCAGCCGCTATGCCGGTTCCGTGCGGGATAATCAAATCCAAGTCCGCCGGCTTTATCTTCGCATCTGCCATCGCTTTTTCTATCGCTATCTGTAATCCGAAGCCATCTGGTTCGAGATGTTCGTATACCGGATTTATGCTGTTGCTCTGGCCGGACCCGGCTATCTCAGCGTAGATTTCCGCACCTCTTCTTTGGGCGTTTTCGATATTCTCCAGTATAAGCATCCCGGCTCCTTCGCCAAAGACAGAGCCTTTCGCGTCGCTGTCGAAGGGTCTGCACGACCCAGCGGGGTTATCATTGTCCTCGCTTGTAACCCTCTTGAGCAGACACTGTCGAATCATAACTATCGGATTTACCTTTGCCTCGGCTCCGCCGGCAAGGGCGCAGACAGCAC
>CAYLXD010000127.1:0-5219 GCA_964387515.1 uncultured Pirellulales bacterium
CGGTTCTGCAACGAGTTTCTAAATACTGACCTTGCCAGGGCCGCACAGGCTGGCTCAGAGCTGGATGCAGATTCATCCCAGGACCAGCAGGAACCTGCTAATATCCTTTTCAGAGGCAGGCCCTCACTGTGGGGATTGGTCGGCCAGGCAATACGTGCGTTGTTTTTTCTCGCTGTTGCAGCCTTTTTGTTTGTTTATCCTGTGGAGAGCCTGTCGTGGTTCGCCCTTACCGACAGCCAGGCTCTGGCCTTTGCCGGCTATAGAGAGATGGCCGCAATTGCAGTGGCGGCACTGATTGTACTTGGCCTTTTGATAAATGCGGTAAAGCTAAAGATGATTTATTACGAAGTTACCGCTGAGAGGGTCGAATGGGGCCGCGGCATCTTAGACAGAAGAGTAGATAACCTCGATATGTTCCGTGTAATCGACCTGCGTATGCGAAGGACGCCGCTCGATTGCCTCTTCGGCATCGGCACCGTCACTTTAATAACCACCGACAAGACCGACCCGGAGTTTACTTTTCAGAAGATAAAAAGGCCCCGTCAGCTTTACGACATCGTCAAAAAAGCCAGCCTCGAAGCCGACAAGCGCAGCGGCGTAGTCCACCTCGAATAACTGACTATTGACTATTCCACCAAGAACAACGAACTATAAACAATGAACAATGAACTATGAACTTTCCTGCTCATATTGAAACACCTCTTCTAACGGCACGCCAAAGGCTTTAGCTATTCTAAACGCCAGTGTCAGCGATGGCGAATATTTGCCTGCTTCGATGGCGATGATGGTCTGGCGGGTTACACCAGCTTTGTCAGCTAACTGCTGCTGCGTCATTTCGCCGTTTTCAAACCGCAGTCTGCGAATCTGATTTGAAATTTCACTCTTGGCCACTCGTCCCTCTTCTCCTGTACTCAACCAGCATTACGATAGACTGAACCACATTAACAACAATGAAACCTCCCACGACGAACATAGGCAGCAACCCAGCCGAAATCTTGGTGTCAAACCCAACATACAACCACGTCGCCAAACAGACGAACACAAAATAAAAATATGATGCCGTCGTACCGCATCGCACTGCCCTTCTTTCAACCATCACGTCTCGCTCATCAAACGCAACCTGGCCCTTCTTTTTACGAAACAAAAGCGGCCCCAACGCTATCAAACAAGCAAACCCCAAAAAGCCCATACCACCGAAAGCGCTGGGAAACCCGTGCTGGAACGCATATTTCGTCGTCATACCCACTGCCAGCATCATACATCCTGAAATCACAGCCAAATTAAACCATGCAATCTTTTGCTGTCTATTCATGATTTTTCTCCTTTACTTTTCCAGCCGTACTGAACCAGAACCGCAACATTGTAAACAAGCATCGTGGCAGTAAATACTCCCAGATAAATAAGCGGTAGTATGCACAAAGGAATCGAACCGTCTAATCCAATGATGTACCACAGAATTGTGTAGCTGGTGATTAACAAAAACCAGACTGAAATGAAACAGACCAGCACGGCTCTTTTTTTTATAAGGTCATCACGTTCATCAGATTCTACCTCAGCGGATATTTGCTTTTTTCTGTAGGGCATTCTGTAGAGCAAAAAGGCCGAGATCCCCATAAAGCCCAAAATGAGAAATGCCCAGAATAACACGATTTTTAGTGCGTTGGGATAGCCTCCGAGAGAGAATATATTACGTATTATCCTGATGCTGTAAACACTAAAAATGATAAGTAGGAGAAAGTTAATGAGAGAAAATAACGCACCTTTTTGTGTTTTATTCATTATTGTTCTCCTTTATTCCTCCAGCCGTATTGAATTATAAGCGCCAGGGCTTTTGCCAACATGAGCACAACGAAACCGCCAGCCAGCAGTATTAGAAGCATGTAGCTAGGAACCTGGCCGTTTAGCCCAACACTGTTTAATAACCCAGAGCAGAACGTTAAAAAGAAGACATAAGTTGCGATGAAACCGGCTGATGCAGCTCGTTTATGTATCAGCATGTCTCGCTCATCGAAGGCAACCCTGTCCCGCCCCTTTTCGTTCCGAAAGATGAACGGCCCTAATGCCATTAGCCCCATAAGACCCATCAATGCCATTCCAGCCCACGCTTTGGGCATTCCCACCAGCCGAGCGAGCAAGATAACAGCTCCGAGACTGCCGCCTGTACTCAGTGCTGTAACAAACAGGTTGAAACATTCTATTTTTTGTGCTCTATTCATGATTTTTCTCCTTTACCTCTCCAGCCATACTGAATCAGAATCGCCAAAGATTGCACCACAATTGCAACTACACCTCCACCACCAAGTATCATGGGTAGCACATAAACAGGGACAGGGCCGCTCGACCTGAAAACAAGCCACGGAAGCATACAGGCGGCGACAAAGAAAGGCCAAAAAACCGAGTGTGCAGCAGTAAGAGACCTTTCGTAAATCAAACGGTCACGCTCGTCAAAATTTGTCCCGCCTTGGCGTCGTTTTTTTCGGAAAACCGCGCTCGATATGCCCACAAGTCCCAGCAACCCCATAAGTGGAATCCCGTGCTGTGGAGCAAACAAAAGGGTCATCGTTCCGCTGAGCGTGAGAGTTAGTCCTATTATAATCAGATTAGACCATGCAAATTTTTGTGCACTATTCATAATTTCTGCTCCTTTTTTAATCCCGAAATTCTGTGGTAGATGTATACTATATCGTACATAATGTAAAGGAAATGTTACTTGGTGTCAAGTATTTTTTACAATTTTTCAAAAATTTTTTAGGTGGGGGAGGGAGCTTTTTGTTCAAGCCGGAGGAGCCTTTTTTTGAGTGTTATGCCGCCGGGGGTGGAAAATCCGCCGATTTTGCCGTTGCTGGAGATTATCCTGTGGCAGGGGATTATCAACGGCAGGGGGTTTCTGGCCAAGGCACCAGCGACGGCCCGGCTGCCAGTGGGACATTGGACCTTCTTTGCCAGTTCGAGATAGCTTGCCGTTTGGCCGAATTTAATCTTTCTGCACACCTTTAAAACCCGCCGGGTAAACGGGCTGAATTCATCCAGGACGAGGGGGACATCGGTGAGGAAATTGATGCGAGTGCCTTTAAAGTACGCGATTATCCGCTGCTGGAGAGGGTTGAAAAGCCACTGGCTGTACTGGGCAGCAGATAAGCTTTTTAGCAGCCTTGCCTTGACCATCTCGGGAATTGGTTCGGGCAGGTGGGCTCGGATGAGGCCGTCTTCGGTTGCAGCTAAGCCGAAGTAACCCCATTCGGTGTTGAAAATTGTGTAATATATCGCTTTGTCGGTTTTTTTAGCCATATCGTGCGAGTATATACTGCCAGATTCTGTCAGACAATTCAAATTCTCCGCCCGGGGATGCCTTATGGCGGTTGACGAAAAAGCAAATTTTTGCTAAATATGAATTCATCCCGCAGGAAAGGATTACTAATGAGCAGAAAATTTGTACGAGCGGTATTTCCCGGTTCGTTTGACCCGATTACTAATGGGCATCTCGAAGTTATTCACCGCGGCATAAAGCTCTTCGATGAGCTTATTATAGCGGTTGGCCGAAGCCCTATTAAGAATGCCATCTTTACACCCGAGGAGCGAGTGGAGATGATTGCCGAATTGGTGGCCGATATGCCGGATGTTTCGGTTGAGAGTTTCGATGGATTGACGGTTGAGTATGCCGCTGCAAGGAAGGCCGACGTCATCCTGCGGGGACTGCGAAGCCTTACCGATATGAGATATGAGTTTGAGCTTGCTATGACTAACCGTTCTGTAACAGGAATTGAGACCGTCTTTATGATAACCAGTGAGCAGTACGGCTTTACAAGCTCAACCCTGATTCGCGAGGTTGCTTCATTGGGTGGTGATATTTCGAATCTGGTCCCCAAAAATGTCTATGACCGTTTGCGGAAACGATTTGAAAAAAATTGTTTGTAGTCGTCGGCGCCGGTTTCGGGGAGCTATGGCCGAAGGCCTCAAAGTCTGAGGCCGGACTTTGGCCTCTTAGAGGGTGAGATATGTTTACTGTGAGTGTAGAGACACATTTTCGGGCTTCACACCGGTTGACTTTACCGGACGGCTCAAAGGAGCGAGCGCATTTCCATAACTGGTTGGTTACCGCTGAGGTCTGTCGCGACAGGCTCGACAGTATGGGATTGGTTATGGATTTTAGCCGGCTCAAGGCTATGGTTGATAATATCGTTAGTGAACTGGGTAATACTTCGCTGGCGGAAAATGATTATTTCAGAGCAAACAATCCGTCGGCTGAAAACGTCTCGAGATATATATACGCAAGGCTGCAAGAGAAGCTGCCGAGGGGCGTAAAACTGCGAAGTATCAGGGTAACGGAGGAGCCGGGCTGCCGGGCCGAATTTGGCGAACCCCGTTAGAAATCTTTGCTTTTTATGCTATATTATGAGGTGTTCCGCAACGAGCCTTTTTGGCGTTTGGGAACACTGTGGAATTTCTAACGGGGCGAATAGGCAATTGGACCTACAGCGGTCCTGTGAATTTGACGATTATTTTAAGGTGGAGTTTTGGTATAATATATTTGGGCGTGATATCTATCGCGAAACACAAAGCAAACTCTAAAATGGGCCCCGAGAGGGCGTAAGAATATGCAGTGTCAGATTTGCAAAGACAGAGAAGCGACCATCCACCTTACTGAGATTACGGACGGAGTGCGGACGGAGATACACATTTGTGAGCACTGCGCCACGGAGCAGGGCATAGCGGTCAAGAGCCATATACCTGTAAATGAGCTGCTCAGCGGGCTGCTTGCCTCTGCGCCGGCGGACGATGAGCTTTTTGGTCTTTCGGACAAAAAAGTTTCGTGTGAGTACTGCGGTTTTACGCTGGAGCAATTCCGCAAAGAGGCTGTTCTGGGCTGTCCTCATGATTATGAGGTTTTTGAGAAGTCACTTTTGCCGCTTATTGCCAGGGCCCACGACGGCAGGACAACCCACTGTGGGAAGGTCCCTTCGAGGGCCCCGAAGGGTGCGAAGAAGCAGACAGAGCTTTTGAATCTGCGTCAGCGGCTTGAAGCCGCTGTGCAGGCTGAAGATTACGAATCAGCGGCGAAGTTGCGTGACAAGATAAGCGAGCTGGAGTGAAGCGTTAGGTATGAAGCTGACTGAGATAAGCAGTAACATAAACGAATGGTTTGACGGTTCCGGACCGCTGGCGGATATCGTTATATCGTCGCGGATTCGTCTGGCGAGGAATTTGGCGGGGTACAAATT
>CAYLXD010000128.1:0-5041 GCA_964387515.1 uncultured Pirellulales bacterium
CGCTTGGCGGGGTCTTTGATAAAGTCGTTTCCAGTGGGCAGAATCCAGGGCTTGAGAACGGCCTGAGTCGCTTCGACTTCCACAGCCTCCGTGGGTTTGCTTGAATCCTCTGGGTCGTGGGCGGCGTCGTCCGACACGCGAACGCCATAGACAGCCATTGCGAAATCGCACTGGTTTGATTTCTCATCAATTACCGCGCGGTCTGAATAGGCCGCGCCTCCCTGATAAGCGTCTTTTTTGGTCCGACGCCAGAAAAGTGGAGCTGACTTACGGAGGCCTTGAAGCTCAAAAGCATAAGCATGCCCCGCCTTCAAAATGACTTGATTGGGGCCGGCAAAATCAAAAACGAGCAACCCCGGTGCCTGCGGCTTGTAGGCAACCTGCAAACCTTTGCTGGCGCCGAGCAGGTTTGTTTCCGCCGAATAGGAGTTGAGAGACGACGGAGACGACGCATCTTGCGATCCCAAGTCATAAAGAGCGAGGGTAACGGTATTGCCTGGTCCAGTGCCGAATCCATCTCCGGCGAAAAGGCTGATGCGCTGGAGTTTTGAATCTTCGCCGACCGTGAAGGTCTGGCCAATGTTTGTGACTCCTGCGGCGCGATTGAAACTCACCGCTTCGGTAGCGGTGTTATAGGGATCTCTGGTGGTGCTTAGTATAGGACTGCCAGGCCAGTTTGTTGGGTCGTAGCCCGCATTTTGCGTCACGGTCACGCCAGCAGAAGATACATTTGCAGCGTCTGCCTGATCCTGGCGCACAGCTTTGCCAGCCGATGTGGGGGTTGCCTTTGGTGGAACAGTAACGCCTTCGAGCGTTTGCTTGATAGGTTGGATGGTTCCGTCCGGGTTGTAATATAGGTATTCCACACAGACGCTGCGCCGGCCAAGCCCACCTTTTTCCCCGTTTGGCAGGGTGAGAGCGGCATTGTGGTAGAAGAAATACCATTGACCGTGGAACTCGATGATTCCCGGATGAATGGTGTAGCTGTTCTTCGCCTGGTCCGTGAGGATTCCCCGATAGGTCCACGGGCCGGTAATCTTCGGAGCCATCGCGTAGCAAATCTTCTCCCACATCCCCTGATGCGCGAATGCCGCATAAGTGAGGTAATACATATTGCCGCGTTTGTGGAGCCATGGACCTTCGGTGTAGTTGGGCAGATGAATCTTTTGAATCGGGCCGTCAAGCTCGATCATGTTGGGCTTGAGCCTGGCGAGATAACAACTGGGATTGCCCCACGCAAGCCAGGCCGTTCCGTCGTCATCAATGAAAACGGTCGGATCAATGTCGTCCCACGCATTTGGGCTGGGCGTCATGCGATCGGTGACCAAGGCTGTGCCGCGGGCATCTACAAAAGGCCCCGTCGGGCTGTCCGATACTGCCACGCCAATCGCCTTGCCCGGATGCGTGTTGTCGTGCTGAACGGTGGCGTAGAAATAAAATTTCCCGTTCCTCTCGACGGCTTGAGCCGCCCACGCATCCCGCACCGCCCACTTGAAATCCGTCACCCTCATGATCGGGCCATGAGGAGTCCACGCCTTCATGTCTTTGGAAGAGAAACAAAGCCACTCCCACATCGTGAACATCTCTTTGCCCTTCGCCTCGTCGTGGCCGACGTAAAGATAGACGGTGTCGTTGTGAACCAGAGGGGCAGGGTCCGCGGTGAAGAGGTCTTTGATGATCGGATTCGTCTCCGGGCGTGCATTGCCTGCCAGCAACATGTTGTTACCGGTCGGCAGAATCCAGGGCTTTAGAACGGCCTGAGTCGCTTCGACTTCCACAGCCTCCGTAGGCATTTCGTCCGCCACCACCGACTTATCTCCCTCCTTTACCTCCGGGCGCACATCGTAGATCGGGCCGTCCGCCTTTTCTTCCGCACCGTATTTGTGGAAACGCCAGTCATCGTTGATGGAAATGCGCTCGCGCGGGGATTCTGCGGTTGTGATACACCCACTTTGAAGCAGGATATTGGCGATACTTGCCATCAAGAGCATTTGAAATTGCATGATTCGCATTGTTCGTCTCCTTGTAGATTAGATAGTCGTACATCATTGATTCGCTGCCAGGGGGAATCGGAAACCGTCTTTCGTGACATTTTACCCCAACTCGGATTTCCTTTATTAAACGCTTGGCTACGCAACCAAGCCTTACAATTCCTCAATAATATAAACATCTTCTCTGAAACATAATAATACAAAGTATTATTTGCAATTTTTTTTGCTACTTTCGCGAAAATCCACATCATGGGCCTTAAAAATACCATTAGCCACATTTTTTTACTTCCATGGTAACATCTGACGAGAGTGCATTGAATCCGGTTGCACTGATTTCGATCAAGCAAAACACAGAACCAAAGCGTCGGATATATAATCCGTTTGACACTGCTGGATTAAGTAGAAGAGCGTATCCGGCAAATCCGGTTCTCCAGAATTTTCTGCAATAAGGTTATCCACTAAAACAGAGGCTTCGGAAAACCGGCCAGAATCTATCAGACTATAAACTTCGTCCTTGGCAGATATCAAATCAGGGGCAGATTCCGCAGAGTACACAAAAACCTGCAAAGACAACAAAAACACTAAGGCTATGACTGTGGAGAGAAGTCTTCTATTCATCGTTAAAATCTCCTATCATTAGTTTATAACTATACTTGCGACTAACTCTTTTAACTGATTGAAATCTGGAAATATTCGGCGAGAACTCAATTGAAGCGCCTGCTAAAACACAGGATATGAACACACAGAGATTAAGCCTTCCTTTACAATTCTCCGCTGACACACTATTCCTCCTGAATTGCAGAAAACCTATTTATCAAATACTAAAAAGAATTGCAACAAAAAAGTCTAAAAAAGTTAAGATTTATCAGGAACCTTTCAACTCCTACTAATCTTAATCTTAAATACCCTAATCAATCCTAATTAAGTTGCTCAAACCGCTTGATTTGTCGTGATGGTAACCATAACTGTTCTAATAACGATGACATAAACCGACTTGCCACTTGGAGGTAAAACTGAAGAATCACCTTTTGATCCCTAAGAAGGATTGACAGTGTGTGTAGGAAGTTGCTATACTACAGCGGGTTAAATATTGAGGCGCCCGTAGCTCAGTAGGATAGAGCACCGGTTTCCTAAACCGAAGGTCACAGGTTCGAATCCTGTCGGGCGTAGTCTCGACAGGATTTGAACCTCAAAAGGCGTGGGAAAAGAATTTCCCCACGTCGTCGGGGTAACAGGAGCGATTTTCTTGGTGAATTTCGTAATCTTTGGCATTGACCGGCGGCCATAAATAGCATATGTTGTTGCGTTTTAGATTTCTCGAGACGGGCCATTTTGAAGGAATCAGATGAAATGCCGAAACAGAAAACACACAAAGGTCTGAGCAAAAGGCTTAGGGTTACCGCCACCGGCAAGGTCAGGCACAAACGCTCTGGTGCAGGCCACCTTATGAGCAGCAAAAATGCCAAACGCCGAAGACGTCTGGCCGGTTCTGCTTTTATGAACACCACCGCCGCAAGAACAATCAAAATGTTCGTCAATAAATAACAGGAATCGATAGTTGCAAGGAACATTAAAACCCTCTTAAAATAGCCAATAGAAACGGTTTGCTTCTCGGCCATCAACTCAGCTGCCGCCAGCAAGCCAAAAAATCTTGAAGGAAAGCTGATATGCCAAGAGTCAGAAAAGGCGCCGCAAGACACCGCGCAAAGAAACGAATCCTAAAAGCAGCAAAGGGCCATCACGGCTCCGCCGGCCGATTATACCGCCTCGCTAAAGAAACTGCTGTAAAGGCAGCCGTCGACGCTCGAATCGACCGAAAACGCAGAAAACGCAACTTTCGAGGCCTCTGGATTACACGATTAAGCGCAGCCTGTCGACTGCGAGGCATAAGGTACAGCCGGTTCATCAACGGCTGCAAGAAAGCAAACATCCAACTGAACCGTAAAATGTTGAGCGAAATCGCCATTGCCGACCCGGACGCCTTCGATGCTGTCGTTGAAGCCGCCAAAGCCGCAATGCCGTTAGGCATGGCCAAGTCCATCGCCCAATAAGCTAATCGAACGCGCAGTACGAAAAATGCTTGAGCAATTCGAAAAAATTGGCAAAGATGCCCTCGAAGACTTGAGAAAAGTCTCCGACCTTGAGTCTCTCGAGCGGTTCCGAATAAAGTACCTTGCTCGAAAAGGCCGGATAACACAGATGCTAAGCCGGATAGGTCAATGCCCACCCGAACAAAAGCCTCAGGCCGGACAGCTCGCAAACAAAATAAAAAAAGATGTTACCGCCGCGTTCGAGCAGCTCAAAAAGACCATCGCCGAATCCCGGCGGAAAAAAACGCAGCAGCTTATCGATGTTACTTTGCCGGGCGTACCAATCCGAATCGGCAAAATGCACATTATCACCCAGACCATAAACGAGCTGCTGGAAATATTCGGCCGAATGGGCTTCGATGTCGCTTACGGCCCAGAGGTCGAAGACCAGTGGCACAATTTCGTCGCACTAAATATTCCGCCTGAGCACCCAGCAAGAGACCCCCTCGACAATTTCTATATCGACGACAACACTCTTCTGCGAAGTCAGACCTCTACAATCCAGATTCGCGTTATGGAAAACAAAAAGCCCCCCATTCGCGTGGTTGCGCCGGGGCGCGTCTATCGTCCGGACACCGTCGATGCAACACATATGTTTATGTTTCATCAGCTCGAAGCGCTCGTTGTCGACGAGGATGTCACTATGGTGGATATGAAGACCACCATCGACCAGTTCATTCACGCCTTTTTCAGCCCCGGTACGCAGTGGCGTTTTCGCCCGAGCTTTTTCCCCTTCACCGAACCCAGTGCCGAGGTCGATTTACTTTGGGTCGACAAATCCGGCAAAGAAGACTGGATAGAAATGGGCGGCTGTGGTATGGTCGACCCAAACGTCTTCGATGCAGTCGGTATAGACAGCGAAAAGTACACCGGCTGGGCCTTCGGCTTCGGCGTAGAACGCCTCGCTATGCGAAAGTACGGCATCACAGACATTCGCCTGCTCTTTGAAAACGACCTGCG
>CAYLXD010000129.1:0-5031 GCA_964387515.1 uncultured Pirellulales bacterium
GGCGACGGTTTGCAAAACCGTTATTCGTCGGTTCGAATCCGACCGCCGCCTGTTTCTTCCGCTAATCCTTTGACAGGTAACCCGTTGGTTTGTATAATATATGCTGAGAATTTTGCTTGTTGAGCCGGCTACGAAGGCCCCCGGCGAAGGCGGCTTTCGTAATCTGCTCGCAAGGTGTTTGCAAAATACGGTATCAGCAAATGAACGAAGAAACCCTGCGGCAAATCGAGCGGATAATAGGGTACGAATTCTCTAATCGCGACCTGTTACACAAGGCGTTCACTCATTCCTCCGCCGTTGACAATCGTCTTTTCAGTAATGAAAGACTGGAGTTTCTTGGCGACTCCATTTTAGGTACGGTTATATGTCAGAACCTTTTCGAGCGTTTCCCCGACTATCTGGAAGGCGACTTGACCCAAATAAAAAGTATGCTCGTTTCGCGCAGGGCCTGCGCTAAGATTATCAAACAGCTCAGCCTGCAGAAATTCCTGACGGTCGGCAAAGGTATGGCCGAAAGCCGTGCCCTGGCGGGTTCTATCGCTGCAGGAGTTATGGAGGCACTTATAGCGGCCATCTACATCGACGGCGGATTCGAAGCAGCACGTGCTTTCATCTTAAGAATGTTCGATTCCTTAATTGAGCAGGCGAATGCGGAACAGGTCCGGGGAAATTTCAAATCTCTGCTCCAGCAATACGCTCAACAGCAGCTCAATTTGACCCCTTTCTATGAGACGCTCGACGAAAAAGGTCCCGACCACGACAAATGCTTTGAGGTCGAAGCGGTTGTCGGAATACGTCGCTTCCCAAGTGCATGGGGAACGAACAAAAAAGAAGCTGAGCAGAAAGCTGCCTTCAACGCGCTTGTCGAATTGGGAGTTGTCCCGGCGGCTTCACCGCAGCCGGGTGATTGAAGCCTGCACCGCCGCAAAACGCCTGTAACTGTCACCCGCTGATAAGCCACGCCACAGCGTTTAAGACCAAAGCTGTTACTGCCACAAAGAGAACGATTGAGCCAAACAAGGCCGCTGTCTCCTTCAAAAAACTCCCGGCGGTGATTTTCGGCAGCTTGGTGGCTTTATAGACCACTGCAACGGCCGCCGCTAACGGCAACAGCCACAACATCGATTGCGGAGTCGCACCAATCTCTTCCGGTGCGGTTAGGCTCGCAATGAAAAATATAACTTCGGTAGACATTTCAACCTTTTCTTTGCCAGGCCCATTGCACGTGGGCGAGATAAACAGCATTGACAATGCACAAAAGATTGAGTAACCCGGAAACGCTGGTGTAAATTTGTCCGATTTCGTGGGGCTTACCGTATACGGGGTAGTTACCGCCGGCTGCGACGCGGCCGAGCAGCGCCACCATCGGTGAATTAATAATCTGTGCGGCATACCAGGACTTGGCCGCAACGGGGTCAATCACACCAACCGAACCGATATATATGCCCAGCCAGAATGTTATCGCGATAGTTGCAAAGACAATTATTGCACGCCTCTTCTCTTTGAGCCAAAAATAACCTGCCCCCGGCACAAACCAGCTCAGTAGCGCGACAAAAGTCAAAAGCAGAATCTGGTTTTCTCTCGTACGAGCTGTCACAGAGATGCTCCTCGGGCTTCGGCCGGCGTATTGGTATCGCCGGGCCGCCCTTCTTCTTTGAGCGGCCTGAAATTCATACGCTTTAATATATTTTCAGGATTAAAATGCACCACAGCCAGCGTCTGAGATTGAGTAATATCTTCCTTCCACGCCCACATTGACTTAATTTCTTCGTATTCACCGCGCTCAAGACGCCTCACTGAGATATCCTTTATGCAATAGTAGCTCATATCAGGCTTAAATTCCAGAACCAAAGGCAACGTCTCGATGGTCTCTTCTGCCTGCGGCACGAGTGAGTAGAGCAGGTTTATAAGCCGGCGCTCTTTTTCAACATTGTTAAGAAGCAACTGCCTCGTCGGGTCGCCCTGGTTTTGAACTGCTAATATATCCACTGTCCTGTCGGGAATCCTGCTGAGGTCCCTTAATTCCCTCAGCTCGAACACGTTTGGTTCCCCTTTTTCCTCTGTAGTGGGCCGGCCGTAACGCTTGTTAAACTTATCAATAGTTTCTTGCCAGCCTTTCTTCGCGGCCGACTTGATAAACTCCTCGGCCCTGACTTTGGCAGTCTCCATCGCCGCCAGCTTCTTCATATCCTCTAAAACTCCATCAGCCACAGAATAAACTTCTTTAGTACTCTCCGCTTGCAGACCGCCGACTCTTAGAGTTTCTTTACTAAAGCTTTGGTCTATACTCTCCGGTTCAGAAGCCTTTTGGGCTTTTACCACTCGCACAACCACCATTATTTGTCCGGAAGGCTCCGCGCCGCCCATCGTTTGGCTGAACGCGTCTTTTAATGGCCCGATATTCTCATACAATCTCGGCCTTGGAACATCGAAAGGCCCCAGTTCACTGCTGCCAATCTCATCTACCGCAAACACAACCTTCGATAATTCAGCAGGTTTATAACCTGGGCTTGCCAGATACAGCCTTGAGAGATATTGGTCGTTGCGAACCTCGGCTGCGCTAAGCAGTCCCGTCCGGCCCACATACAAATCAACTTTATACTCTTGTTTTAGCTGCTCTGCCGCAGAGGCGTAATCACCGGCCAAGCGGCCAAAGTCCTCGGAACTGAGCTTTTCAGGCTTGATGTCCGCTCCTTCTAATCCAGCCTCCGTGAGCGCCTTTGCCCGCTGCAGTATTCTCTCAGCTTTTGAGTTTATCCTCATGCGAAGCAGCCGCTCTGAAATCTCATCTGCTACCTCGGCGTAGGTCTTGGTGCGTTCAACCATCAAAGAGTTCGGGTCGTTCGGGTCCTCAGGCAGCTGTTCGGTGAATTGCTTTGCATATCTTCGGTAGTATTCTTCGGTCTCCTGTTGTGTGGGCGGCGAAACAGTCGCAGCAACGTCGTCAAGCATTACTGCAATGTATTCAAGCTGCACCCTGTCCGGCTGCTTATATCCGAAACCATAGGGATTTTCTTCGCTGACCTCACCGGCGAAGTATCTCTTGTACTTCTCGAAATGCTCGGTCAATGCACGTTGCGTTGGTTTAGCCTGGGCATCGGTAAACACAGCCGACTCGAACCTGACAAAGTTAACATCAATTGTTTCATTCTCCCAGCTCACCATCTGCATTATCTGCGGCGTAGTAACATTTTCGTTTGAGCAGACCATCCGGGCGTATTCCAGAACGGCCAGCAATTCGCCGAATGACCCTAATATTTCCTCTTCCGCAATACCACGCTGGTTCACCATCTGGCCGACCAGCTGTGAATACGTCATGCCGTCAAACAGCCAGGGTATCATCACCCCAAGCTGTCTACCTGCACCTTCGTTAGAGAACACGATTCCAGCTTGTTGGGCTTCCCTCTTCAGCAGCAGCCAGTATACATCGGTGGGAGCGGACAGCTTGTAAATATCATTGATTTGTCTGTCACTGATAGCGTACCGGCCTGCTGTTGCCAGCCGTTTTATGTGCTGGCTTATGGCGGGCGAAATTGTTGGCTGGGCAAAAAGCACCTCCGCCAGCAGGAGAGAATGCAAATCTGATATAGAAAGCTGCGGCGTACTAAGCTGTCTTAGCAAAGCATCTGCACGAATCAGCCTGAGAATTTCCAGCTCTTGCCGGGCCAGAATCAGGTCATAGTTCGTTATTTTTTCATTATCTCCGAAATAAGCCACCGTTTTGTACAGCCCACTTCTTCTTTGACCAAGATGACGAATATATGAGCCGCCGATGAAACCGAACATTATAACAATGACCACAATGGCCATGATTTTCCTGTTATACTTGCGAAACCACCTTATCAGACTCATATCTACGCTCCAAATTTATCACGACCTCGTTTTGCAGCAGCTCACAAAATAGATGCCTGAATGTTCATATCAGACTTTTGAACCGTAAAGTATATGTAAGTAACGCAGCTTTGCAAGAGAAATAGCTGTCCCCCGAGGGCGGCGAATTTTACCCAGACAATACCTAACGACCGGAATTCAAAACTTGTCCTGAGCGAAG
The DNA here is from genome assembly GCA_964387515.1 of uncultured Pirellulales bacterium. GTDB lineage: Bacteria > Planctomycetota > Phycisphaerae > Sedimentisphaerales > Anaerobacaceae > CAVXEF01. The sequence goes on from CAYLXD010000129.1 coordinate 4,052, forward strand.
CCGAGGGATGGCCGGAAGAGGGGGTTTTGAAAATTCGAACATTTGAATCCATCAGGACTGGACCTGGACGATTTCAAATTTGTTTCGAATTTCGATTTTCGGATTTCGAATTTAATACAGTAGATATAACCACTTATACAACAATGCTTTGTAAGCAGTGCTCGGCGATATGTCGTGATGTAGTACTAATCTATTCTCCAAGATGGCGGATGGTGCCGTATTTGCGAAGCACAACAAAGTCAGCCTTTCGGGATATTTGTTCCTGCTGCGCCTTGTAGTCAACATCCATTATCTCGATGAACTCCGCTGTATATTCTTTCAATACACCGCAGTACTCAAATATCTTATCAGCTCTGGTCAGCTCAAGCACAACTTTATGGCCGATATACTTTTCCAGCAGAGGCTCGAAGGAAGTCCCGACCGCACCAATCAGTTCCTGTTTCATTTGGGTAACGTATTTATCCTGGGAGCTCAGCACGCTACCGGCTGGCGTGGCTTTCTTCGCCTGACTCATTAGCACATTCAGCACCTCCAGCACCGAATCTCTCAGCGTCTTAAAGACATTTAGTATCTTTCTTTTGAGCCTTCGCAGCAGCGTGGGGTGATATGTCCTTTTCAATTCCTGCTGTCTTCGCTTTCTGTTTTCTTGGCTTAATTCGTCGTGGAACCGAATCAAAGCGCCGATATTGGGATACTCGTATTTATACAGGATATAGCTGGCCTCATCGTGTCCGTCCGCATCTTTTTGCTTCTTTGGATAAATCAATTCCAGCCCGGTATTTTCCACTCGTAATTGGCCCCAGATTCTCTTGCCGGATGTCTCCTCAAGGGTCACCATATTATTGGAAAAATCCTTCAGACATTTATCTCTGCACCTTCTTCTAACAAAGGCCCCGACAACGGTCGCCAGGATAATGAACACTATGGTTATGAATAACGCACTCGGCATATCAGACTCCGGTTATACACGGAACCTGCAA
>CAYLXD010000130.1:0-5027 GCA_964387515.1 uncultured Pirellulales bacterium
CGGACACCTGCGGTGTTGTCCCGCACGTCTGGTGCCCCGTGTCGTGCGGGAAAATCGCATATCATAAAAAAACTTGCAGATGCGGCAATTTACTGTTACAATGATGTTTTTGGATTTAACCTGCCTGCCTTCCCGCAGAAGCAAGAGGGCAGGCACAGGTGGTAAATTAGGGAAGGATTGCCGAAACAACATCGGGCAATAGACGTCCGGAAAAACACCGGAATTGGATTAGTCCGTCAGGACTCCATAGGAGAAAAATGTTGACCAAGGACCAGAAAAGCGAGGTTATCAGCGGTTTTAAGACGCACGAGGCCGATACCGGCTCACCAGAGGTACAGATTGCACTGTTGACAAAAAGGATTGACGAACTTACCGAACATCTCAAGATTCATCGCAAAGACCACGCATCCAGACGCGGTCTGCTGAAAATGGTCGGGACCAGGTCGGCGCTGCTTAAGTATATAAGCAAAAGGGACGTCAATCGCTATCGAGAAATTATATCCCGGCTGGGCTTGCGAAAGTAAGTCTGTTTGTAGTTCATTGTTCATTGTTCGTTGTTCATCGATGAACTATAAACTCAAAACAATAAACATAATGAGGTAATCTAATGTCTGATGTACACAGAGTCGAAAGGCAAATTGGGGGCAGAACACTGTCCATCGAGACCGGCAAAGTTGCTAAACAGGCTGATGGGGCAGTTGTAGTTCAATATGGCGAGACGGTTGTTCTTGTCACTGCGGTTGTGACAGAACCTAGGGAAGGGATTGATTTTTTCCCGCTTAGCGTGGACTATCGTGAGAAACAGAGCGCTGCGGGCAAGTTCCCGGGCGGTTTTATTAAGCGAGAGGGAAGACCGAGCACCAAAGAGATTTTGACTGCCCGGATGATAGATAGACCCATTCGGCCTTTGTTCCCGGAGAGGTATTTTCAGGAAATTCAGATTATGGCCAGCGTCCTAAGTGCCGACCAGGAAAATGACCCTGATGTGCTTGCAATGATAGGTGCCAGCGCGGCCCTTACAATAAGCAAGATACCATTTTTGGGGCCCATGGGAGCATGCAGACTGGGCAGAGTAGATGGTCAGTTTGTGGTTAATCCCACGCATAAGCAGCTTGCAGTCAGCGACCTAAACCTGCTGCTCGGTGGACATAAAGATGCGTTAAATATGATTGAAGTTGGTGCCGGCGAGCTGTCGGAAAAGGTTATCGCTGATGCCGTTACTGCGGCACAAAGCATCGTCGGAGAGGTTTGTGAGCTGATTGGGCAGCTGCACCGAATAGCCGGTGTTGAAAAGGAAACTCCTCTTCTAAAGTTTGATGAACAGCTGTATTCGCAGATGCACTCACAGATAGCGGATAAGCTGTACGAACTCAAGCAGATACCCGCAAAGCAGAAGCGTAATGCGGCTGTAGAGGAATTGTTCGAGCAGATTGCCTCCCAATACTGCCCCGATGAGCCTGTTTCAACCGTTGCAGAGACCGGCTCTCCGGAAGGAGTCCCCAGGACTACGCCGAAATTCGACAAAGCAATGGTCAAGCGTATCTTTGGTAAGATAGAAGGCGAGGTTGTTCGCAAAATGTTGCTGGAAGGCAAACGCTGTGACGGCCGGCGCTATGATGAGATTCGTCCGATTTCGTGTGAGGTTGGAATTTTGCCGCGGACCCACGGCTCAGCGATATTTACACGCGGAGAAACTCAGGCGCTGGTGAGCATTACTCTTGGTACCATCAGGGACGCGCAGATTATAGATGGCTTATTGGAGGAGTACGCTCAAAACTTTACGGTACATTACAACTTTCCGCCTTTTTCTGTCGGCGAGATACGTCCAATTCGCGGTCCAGGCCGAAGGGAAATCGGCCACGGTGCTCTCTCGGAACGGGCGTTGGAGCACGTAAGGCCGTCGGATGACGAGTTCGCATACACAGTCAGAGTAGTCTCAGACATCACCGAGTCTAATGGCTCCAGTTCGATGGCCTCTGTCTGCGGCGGGTCACTGGCCCTAATGGATGCAGGCGTTCCGATTGCAGGACCGGTTGCCGGTATATCAATCGGAATGGTCAGCGACGAAACCGGACGACACGAATTGCTGACCGACATCATCGGCGAAGAAGATTATTTCGGTGATATGGATTTCAAAGTTGCCGGAACGGTCAAGGGAATTACCGCTGTCCAGCTTGATATAAAGGCCGAGGGATTGCCCCATAATATCATGGTTGAAGCGATGGAAAGGGCAAAAGCAGCGCGGCTGGAGATTTTAGAGATTATGGCCAAGACCATCAGCAAACCACGACCCGAATTGAGTGTATATGCACCGAAGCTGACGACTATTGAGATCGACCCGGAGCTTATTGGCAAAGTAATCGGCCCGGGCGGCAAGATAATTAAAGGTATTCAGGAACAGACCGGCACAACCATTGAAGTCGAAGAAGATGGAACAATTTATATAAGTTGTTTGGGCGGAGACGGCCATTTGAAGGCCAGGGATATAATCGAATCGATTACGCAGCCGCCACAGGTTGGGCGGATATATGGTCAGTCTAAAGTAGTGTCTGTGAAAGATTTTGGCGTGTTTGTCGAAATCTTACCGGGCGTTGAAGGCCTCTGTCACATCAGTGAACTGAGCGAAGGGTTCGTCAAAAACACAGAAGATGTTTGCAAAGTAGGTGATTTGATACCGGTAAAGCTATTGGCGATTGACGACCAGGGCAGGTTCAAGCTTTCCCGAAGGGCTGCTCTTGTGGAGATGAGCAAGGAAAAAAACGAGCAGCGCGTAGCAGAAAAAAAATAACGATGCAGGTCGGGGGCAGGGGCAGTATATTCACGCCGCCTGCAATCTAATCGGCGATTGTTAAAGACAGGGGGAAGACAGGTGCAGCTTTTTGCAGCGGTTTTTGTCATTGCTTTACCGGCGGTTGTATTGCTTGGTGTGTGGTTCTTCCACAATAAGGCCCGCCAACGTCGTGCACGTAATGGTGAACGTGCCGGACAGCTCGAAGAACTGGGTAAATTGACCGGTGAACTTGCCCATGAGATAAAAAATCCGCTTTCCACCATCAAGGTCAACCTCAAGCTCGCGGCGGAGGAGCTGGAAAGGCCGGGTAAAAACGACCCGACAGCAGCAAGGGCGCTCAGGAAGATTGCTGTTATTCAAAAGGAAACGGACAGACTTGAACAGATTCTTGACGGTTTTCTGCGATACATCAACAGACCCGAGCTTCAGCTTGCCAGTGTCAATATCAATGAGATGCTCAGTGATATGGTCGATTTTTATTTACCGCAGGCTCACAGCCACTCTATAACGATTCGGCAGGGTCTCTCGAGTGAGCCGCTGGTTTGCAAAGTTGACGCCGATACGCTAAAACAGGTTGTGTTAAATCTGTTTATCAACGCCCAGCGGGCGATGAACGGCGGCGGCGAGTTGATGATAAGAACGGCTAAGCAAAAAGAAAATGCGGCGATTCAAATTAGTGATACCGGCAGGGGCATCGCCTCGGAAAAACTATCTGATATTTTTAAATCTTCTCGTTCCTTTCGGCCAGACGGTACAGGTCTCGGATTGCCCACCGCCAAGAGAATAGTCGAGGCGCATAACGGTACAATAACCGTTGACAGTGAACCGGGCAAAGGAACGTTATTTACAATAAGGTTACCTCTTCAGACTGATTAGGCGTCAATACGCCTGTCAGAAGCGTATCTATCGATATTATGGGCAGGGACATTATAATTCTGGTCGTCGATGATGAACGTGACCACGCCGACGGTATCGCCGAGGCGCTCCAGAAGTGCTACACAAAGGCGATTGCGGTTTACAGCGGAAAAGATGCGCTGGAGATTCTTCGCAGCGAAACGGTTAATGTTGTTGTTACCGACCTGAAGCTCGGCGGTGACATCGACGGCCTGGGAATACTCGAAGAGGCCAAAAAATATAATGCCGACACCGAAGTTATTTTGATAACGGCCTACGCGACTATCGACACCTGCAAGGAAGCGATAAGGCGCGGGGCATACGATTATCTTGTCAAGCCGATTGACATCGGCCAGCTTCGCACGCTCGTGGAGCAGGCGGGCAAAAAAGTCTCCGCTGCAGGCCGGCGCCGGACCGAAACCGCCAAAACAAGCAGCGAGGATTTCGATTTTGAGGGTGTGCGGGGCAAAAACCCGGCAATGGAGGGGATATTCGAGGTGCTTCGCCGTGTCGCCCCGACCGATATATCCGTTCTGATTGAAGGCCGCTCCGGGACCGGCAAAGAGCTGCTGGCACGGGCGATTCACGATAATTCGAAGCGTGCCGACAAGCCTTTCAGGCCGGTCAATTGTGCCGGCCTGACGGAAACGCTGCTCGAGAGCGAATTGTTCGGCCACGTCAGGGGCGCCTTTACCGGTGCAGCGACTGATAGAAAAGGCCTGTTTGAGATAGCCGACAAGGGTACATTGTTTCTGGATGAGATTGGCGATATGGCGATGAGCTGCCAGGCCAAACTGCTGCGGGTCATCGAAGATGGGACTGTTTTCCCCGTAGGCTCACATAAACCAATCGTCGTGGACGTGCGGGTAATCAGCGCTACGAACCAGGACTTGCCGGCGCTTATAGAACAGAAGAAGTTCAGACAGGATTTGTATTTCAGAATCAAGGGCGTCAGCGTCTCTTTACCGGCCCTGCGCGATAGGGCTGAAGACATACCTGATTTTATCCGGTATTTTATCACCGAGGCCGTCGCCGAGACCGGCTCGAAGGTTACCGGCATCACCCAGGCAGCTATGGATATTCTCACAGCTTTCGATTGGCCCGGAAACATTCGTCAGCTTCGAAACTGTATCAGAACGATGGTTGTAATGTGCGATAATGACCAGCTCGATGTAGCAGACATTCCGCCTGATATTTATCAGGTGCGGCAATTGACGGGCGCCCGGGCAAAGCAGGACCTCACGCTAAGTGAGCTTGAGAGGCAGGCCATTATCGACACCTTAGCCAGAACAGGCAATAATCGCCAAATCGCCGCCAAAATCCTCGGCATCGGTGAAAGAAC
>CAYLXD010000131.1:0-5010 GCA_964387515.1 uncultured Pirellulales bacterium
GCCAGCCGAGGAATAGCCGTAAATCTATAAAGATTTAATTATGGTGTGCATAGCACACCCTACACAATAAAACAAATGAAAGAATACCTTGCCAGCCGAGGAATAGCCGTAAATCTATAAAGATTTAATTATGGTGTGCATAGCACACCCTACACAATAAAACAAATGAAACAATACCCTGCCGACCGCGGAATACCGGTAAACCTGTAATCGCCCTATTCTCAAATTGTAGATGATGGTGTGCTCCGCACACCATTATCATGTATGTTGATAACCTCTTAAAATTAACGTATTATTTCTAATTATGCCCGATTACCATAGAATCTTTTGCCCGGGTGGAACCTTTTTCTTTACGGTTGTAACTCACCAACGGCGGCCATTTCTTTGTCAACCAAAAGCGCGTGATTGTTTGCGAATGGCTATTGACAAAGTTCGTTTTGGCCTGTCCTTTGACGCATTAGCATTTGTTTTGTTGCCTGACCACTTTCACTGTATATGGAGGCTGCCGGATGGCGATTCTGATTTCTCAGTTCGCTTGGCCTGCATTAAGAAAGAGTTTAGCCACCTATGGCTGGCAGGTGGCGGCGATGAGGCCAGCATTTCATCATCCAGAAAGCGGCGTCGTGAAAGGGGTATCTGGCAAAGGCGCTTTTGGGAGCATACAATTCGAGATGAAGATGATCTGGCTCATCACGTAAATTACATTCATTACAATCCTGTAAAGCATGAGTTGGTGAAATGTCCGCATCAATGGCCTTTTTCCAGTTTTCATCGCTGGGCCGAAGAAGGATATTACGCTGCTGATTGGTTGTGCGGTTGCAGGGACGAACGGCCCAAACCGCCGAGTTTCAATAATATAAAAGATACTGTAGGTGAATGAGATTCAATTATGGTGTGCATAGCACACCCTACACAATAAAACAGATGAAACAGTACCTCGCCAGCCGCGGAATAGCGGTAAATTTATAGCCCAGAAATTCCGCGAAAAGCCCAGACGAGGATTCAGAAGGTATCCAGGTATGTATCGATTTCCCAGGCGGTAACCTGCTTTTTGAACTCGTCCCACTCTCTTGTTTTTACGTCAACATATCTTTCGAACAGATGCCTTCCCAGAACCTCCTGCAATAGCGTATTTTTCTTCAGCTCATAAAGCGCCTGGGCCAGGGAGCCCGGCAAAATATCGATATTCTTTTCCGCAAGACTTTTGTCATCGAGGGTATATATATTTTCTTCAACCGGCTCAGGGGGCAGCAGGTTATTTTTAATCCCATCAAGGCCTGCTTTGAGCATAACCGCAAAGGCCAGATACGGATTGCAGGCCGGGTCCGGGCATCGAAGCTCAATCCTCGCAGCCTCACTTTTGGTCTTGAACCATTTGGGTATCCGCAGAAGAGCGGAGCGGTTCATCGCCGCCCACGTAATATACACCGGCGCCTCAAACCCGCTGACCAGGCGCTTATAGGAATTCACCGTCGGACACAAAATCGCACACATCGCGTTGATATGCTTTATCTGACCGGCCAAGAACGAACCGGCTGTTTTCGACAGATTGTATTTCTCATTCCTGTCGAAGAACGCATTTTTCTTTGCCTTAAGGTCGAACAGGCTCTGATGGACGTGCATTCCTGAACCAGGCGCACCCATTATGGGCTTGGGCATAAACGTCGCGTGCAGATTATGCATCTGAGCGATTTTCTTCGCGCAGTATTTAAGGGTCAGCACCTTGTCCGCTATATCAAGGCAGGGGCCGTATTGGAAGTCTATTTCATATTGCCCCTGACCGACCTCGTGATGAGAAGCCTCAACCTGAATTCCGAAATTTTCCAGTGTTGCTACTATTTTCTTTATTACCTTGTATCCTTCGTGAGAGGAGAGGTCGAAATAACCGCCGAAGTCCAGAGGGCCGGTCCTGTTTTCTTCGTTGGTTCTAAACAGATAGAATTCCGGCTCTGGCCCCACGCGATAATCGAAGCCCTGTTTTGCCGCCTCAGCGACCGCCCGCTTGAGGACATATCTTGGGTCGCCTTCGGCAGGCTTGCCATCTGAGCCGTAGATATCGCATATAAACCTTGCGGTCCTGCCGTCTTCAGCCAGCCAGGGTACAACAGCATAGGTTGCGGGGTCCGGCTGCAGGAACAAATCGCTTTCCTGAATCCTTGCAAAGCCTTCGACGCTCGAGCCATCGAACCAGACACCGTCGGCTAATGCGTCCTCCAACTTTTCAGCCGGTATGATGACCTCCTTTGGAACGCCCAGTAAATCGGTGAACTGCAGCGTGATGAATTTTATGTCGTCCTTTTTAACCTGCTCGAGAACCTTTTGAACTTCCATTTCCGACCCCTTCTTTCAATCGACGATTGATGGTTTTGGCGTTTCTGACCCGACAAAACGCCTGCGAATACAATGCCGGTTATTCTGGCGTTTATGCAAAAAACTGCAAGACAAATTTCCCGGTTTTATGTTAGACGCCGTCTGCTTTGTACCCATTTCACCTTTTGCTGAGCATTTTCTTTTTTTGCAGGATGTGGAAATAATGCTGGGCGAAGCGGTGGGCTTCGTCGCGGACGTACTGGAGCAGCTTGAGAACCGGTGAAGTTCCGGGCAGTTTCAATGGCTTATTGCTGCCCTGTAAGAAAATTTCTTCTTCTTTTTTGGCGATGGCGGCCAACCGAAGATTTTCAATTTTCAATTTTCTATTTTCAAATTTTTCCTGCTCTGAAATCAAATTTGTTTCAGTGTTGAACAGTTTTTTTAAAGCTGATTCTGCTGCGTGCAACTGTCCCAGCCCCCCATCAATCAAAATCAAGTCAGGCCAGAGTTCTTCACCGGCTAAGGCGTACTTATATCTTCGTTTGACGACCTCAGCTATCATTGCATAGTCGTCGATGCCTTTGACGGTCTTTATTTTGAAGCGTCGATAGCCGCTTTTGAATGGTCGTCCGTCGATGAATTTGACGAGTGAGCCAACCGATTCGGCCCCGGCGATATTTGCGACGTCGATGCCCTCAATGATTCTGACCGGTTCAGGTCTTTGCAGTATTTTTTGCAGTTTTTCGAGTGCCTGGGTTGGTTCTGCTGCGAATACCTCCGGCTGGATGTCTTCATCAGGGCTGCCCCGGCGGTCGAGACGTTCAATCAGCCGGATGCGGTCGCGGAGCATCGCGGCTTTTTCGTACCGAAGAGACTCGGCGGCTTCTGCCATTTGTTTGTTCATCTGTCGCAGGATAATCGAACGCTTCGAGTGGAGGAATTTTATCAGGTCTTTGATGATTTTTTTGTATTCTGCTTTGGTGATTTTGTCTGCGCAGGGTGCCGTGCACTGTTTTATGCTGTATAACAGGCAGGGCCGAAAGAATTTTCGGCTTAGGTCGTCTTCGCTGATAGCCAGCTTGCAGGTTCGGAACCTGAATATCTTCTGGAGCACCACTAAGACGGCCCGCAGGTCCTTTGCGCCGGTAAATGGGCCGAAGAGCCTGCTGCCGGTGCGTTGCGGTTTTCGGGTCAGATAAACGCCGGGAAAGTCCTCGGCTGTGGTAATCTCCAGATAGGGAAAGGTCTTGTCGTCGACAAGGTCGGTATTATAAGGCGGGTGGATGTCTTTGATTAGACGTGCTTCCTGGAGCATTGCATCCACTTCGTTCGGGGTTTCAAGAAAGTCAACGGCTTCGACTTTAGTGAGCATCTCGGCTATTTTGGGCCCGCGGGACGAAACGAGGTCGCAGGCCGGCTGAAAATAGCTGGAAACGCGGCTGCGCAGGCTCCTGGCTTTGCCGATGTAAAGGACCTTATCTTTCGGGCCCTTCATAAAGTAAAGGCCGGGGCCTGCCGGGAAGCCTTTTATTTGCCGGCGAATCGCCTCGAGTTTGTTTTTGGTTTTGGCTGACACATCATTATCTTAACATCATTGTGAGATTATCTAAAACACATTGGGCTTCGTAAAAAATTTTTCGTTCGTAGGTTCAACTACTACAAGGACTAAGAAAAAAGTTAAGAAATTTGGGAAAAATCCGTTTTTTGCCTTTGCAGCCTGGGGCCAAATCGAATAAACTGCCATCTCAGTTTTTCAACTATATATTGTTTTTTTCTGTTGCATTTTACCATATATTGTGTATAATTACAGCATGGAGGCGCTCAAATGTCGCAGCGATACAATCCTCAAAATCCTTTCAAAAGTCATAGGAGCCGCCCCGAAACGGCCGCGGAGGCCGCTGATCCAAAGGGGTTGACAGTAGAGCGATTCTTTTCCACCGACGGGGCTCATCCATTCGAGCAGCTTGAGTGGGAGGTCCGCTCTGCCAGGATTATGGATGACAGCGGCAAGACGATTTTCGAGCAGAATAATATCGAAGTTCCGACTACGTGGAGTCAGCTGGCAACAAAGGTCGTAGCGAGCAAATACTTTTACGGTGATGTTGAGTCAGACCAGCGGGAACATTCGGTAAAGCAGCTTGTCCATCGTGTCTGCCGGACTATCGCCGACAGGGGCAAAAGGGACGGCTACTTTGCCAGCGACGAGGATGGCGAGAACTTCTACAATGAGCTGACGTGGCTGTGCGTGAACCAATACGGGGCATTCAATTCGCCGGTATGGTTCAATGTGGGTCTCTTTGACGTCTACGGCGTTACGGGCAGCAGGCACAATTTCCATTGGGACCGGCGACTCAAAAAGGCCGTTTTATGTGAGAACAGCTACGAATATCCTCAGGCTTCGGCCTGTTTTATCCAGTCGGTCAAGGACTCGATGGAGGATATAATGCGCTTAGCGACAAGCGAGGCGATGCTTTTCAAGCACGGTTCGGGCACCGGGACCGACCTCTCGACCCTTCGAAGCAGCAAAGAGAAACTTTCGGGGGGTGGTAAGCCATCCGGGCCGTTGAGCTTTATGAGAGTCTATGACCAGATAGCAGCGGTAATCAAATCAGGTGGAAAGACGCGTCGTGCGGCCAAGATGCAGTCGCTGAAGGTCGAGCACCCCGATATTAAGGAATTTATTACCTGCAAGACCGAGGA
>CAYLXD010000132.1:0-4975 GCA_964387515.1 uncultured Pirellulales bacterium
AACCTCTGGCACATCAGCCACGAAGGAGCCGACCTTGAAGACCCGGCCAACGAGCCAAAAGACGATTTGTTTGTAATATCGCAGCCTGTATCGAAAACACCGGATAAGGCGGATTACATAACGATAGGTTTCCACGAAGGTATGCCGATAAAGCTCGACGGTAAATTGACAAGCGGCGTAAAACTAATTGAGGCCTTGAACCGTCTCGGCGGCAAACACGGCGTCGGGCAACTGGATATGGTTGAAAATCGCCTGGTCGGTATGAAGTCCCGCGGCGTATATGAAGCGCCGGGCGGTACGATTCTGACTATCGCCCACAACGCCTTAGAAAGCCTGACCCTCGACCGCGAAACGATGCATTACAAACAGCAGGTCGCACTAAAATACGCCGAATTGGTCTATTATGGCCTGTGGTTTTCGCCATTACGCGAGGCGCTCGACGCATTCGTCAATGTTACACAGCAAAATGTTACCGGCCAAGTTAAGGTCAAGCTCTTTAAGGGCCGCTGCAGCCCCGCCGGTATAAAGAGTCCGAACAGTCTATATCGGACCGACCTGGCAAGCTTCAAGATGGGCGCTGAATACCAGCCAACGGACGCAACCGGCTTTATTCGTTTGTTCGGTCTGCCGATGAAAGTGGCAGGAGCAATCAATAAAAAAAAGAAGTAATTGGTAACTGGTGAGTGGTGAGTGGTAACCATTTAACCAGCTTGTCCGCCGTAGCCTCGGCGAAGGTGGATTACCATTTAACCAAACAAGGAGGCGTTGTGGCAGTACCACAGTGGATTTGGTTTGTCTTTATTTTCGTGTTTGGCTGTTGTGTAGGAAGCTTCCTGAACGTCGTCGTTTATCGTTTGCCCCGCGATAAATCAATAACAACTCCACCTTCTGCCTGTCCTGCGTGCGGCAGAGGTATTCGTTTTTATGACAATATACCATTAGTCTCCTGGCTCGTTTTGGGCGGAAAGTGCCGGTATTGCAAGGCCACCATATCGCCACGATATTTTGTCATCGAGTTTCTGACAGGTCTGGTTTTCACCGGCCTTTTTATTTTATACTTCCACTTCGGTCTGCGCCGCGGCATAGGCAGTTTCTTAGGCGGAGGCTGGTTTGTTTATCTTCTTCACATTATTTTATTGGCCGCCCTGATTGCCGCCTCAGCTATCGATTTGGAACGTTGGGTCATCCCGCTTTCGATTTGCTGGCTTGTTACAGCAGCCGGTTTGGTCGGCTCAGCGCTTGGCGTCTATGTAATAGACTTGGCAAGAATCAGCGGCTATTTGCTTTTGCCGAGTGCTTCGGCAAGCGCTTCCTCCCTGGCAGCCGGTGCGGCAATAGGACTGGCCGTATCTATGGGTTTACTGACAACCGGCCTAATCAAAAGAAGTTATGAAATTGACGATACCCCCTCAGACCAAAACAAGCCACGAATCAACCACCGCCTGGAGATTTGCAGAGAGGTTGTCTTTTTGTTGCCGATTATCACCTGCTCGGCGGCGGCTTACTGCATTACCAGAGAGATTCCCGCCGTGCGGAGCTGGTGGGTAAATTTTTCACAAACCCCTGCCATCGCAGGACTTTTTGGCAGCCTGTGGGGCTACTTTGTCGGCTGCGGTGTTGTCTGGGCCACACGTATCTTTGGCACTCTTGGCTTCGGAAAAGAGGCGATGGGGCTCGGCGACGTCCACCTTATGGGTACCGCCGGGGCAATTATAGGGCCTGTCCCCGTCGTCGTGGCCTTTTTTGTCGCACCGTTCTTCGGGCTGGCCTGGGCGGGATTTCAGATGTTTTTCAAAAAAACTCGACAAATTCCTTATGGCCCCTTCTTGTCTTTGGGTGTATTTACTGTTATGATTCTACACGACGGGATTATTGACTATTTACTATTTACCATTTACCATTGAAAAAGAATTCGGAACTAACGGTAATTTGAAAAGGGAGATATCTAATGCAAGCTAACAAAGCTACCATTCTGCTGACTTGTCTTGTATCAATTTCACTTTTGTCCGGTTGCGGCAACTTCCCTACAAATTGGCGGAAAAAATACAACGCGTTGAATGTCGAGCATCAAAATCTAAAAGGGCTGCTGGACCGTGAAAGGGGCGAAAAAGGCCAACTGGCTGAGCAGGTTACACTGGGACAGCAAACAATCGAGCAACTCCAGAGACAGATTGCCGAACGCAGCCAAAGTCCGGGTGAGGCCACCGGTTTCGGCCCCGGATATGATGTCTCACTTGACACTTCGGCCGGTACAATTACGGTAACACTTCCCAATACGATACTCTTTGATTCAGGAAAGGCTGAACTCAAAAAAGCAACAAGTACCGAGCTCAACCATATCATCTCGGTACTGCAGGAGCGGTACGCCGGCAAGCAAATAGACGTTGTCGGCCATACCGATTCGGACCCAATCAAAGTAACAAAAGATAAGTGGAAAGATAACTGGGAGCTCTCCGCTCAGCGTTCACTTTCGGTCACAAGATACTTAATCCAACGGGGAATTTCTCCGGATAAGGTTCGAGCGGTCGGCTGCGGTGAAAGCAAACCCATCGCTTCCAATGCAACAACCAGCGGCAAAGCAAAAAACCGAAGAGTTGAAATTGTTGTTTATATGAGGTGATATGCGCGAACCGTGGTTCGTGGCTCGATGCTCGATTCACCAATCACGACTCACTAATTTTATCGTGCCGTCCTTCTCGATACAAACAGCAGCAGCGCCGTGCTCAGCCGTACACAGCCACCTGGCTTTGTTTGTTGGTTTGATTGTCCGGCTGTTTTTATAGTCGCTGCGGCCGCAACTGCATATCATAATATCCGCATCGAGGTTTTCGAGAAAATTTGGCTCTGCCGTTTTAGCTGAGCCGTGATGAGGCACAACCACAATATCGGCCTTAAGCCCCGGATACAATTGAAGAAGCCCTCTTTGCGCGAATTTCTCAATGTCGGAACACAAAAGTATTTCCCTGCCGGCAAATACAATCGATGAAACTGCTGATTTGTCATTATCACTTAATTCGCCGACCGCACATATTTGCTCATTCGGCCAGATGATTTTCACCTTCGCATTACTGTGCAGATTCAACTCTTTGCCTAAAGATTGTATTTCAAGCCCTTCCTTACTTAGCGATTCCTCGAGAAATTTCGCCGTGCCCCATTGGTCGGTCTTGTCAAAAAAGTCATCATTGGCATAAATACCGCCGACCTTGCAGTATTCGACAATCTCAGGTATTCCGTTTATGTGGTCCACATCGTTATGACTTATGATAATCGAATCGATTATGTTTATTCCGCTGAAATCTAAAAATGGTACTACGATGCGTCTGCCAATGTCACTTCTATGTAACGAGCCGGCATCGAACAAAATATTGGCCTTTCCCGGAAGCTGGGCTAGTATCGCCTGCCCGTGCCCGACATCCAGGATGGTCAGAACCAAACTATCCCGATACGTCCTTTGCCATTTAGTAACGCCTAAGAAAGCAATCATTACTAAAAGCATCACTGTACAAATCGCTTTTTTAATCAGCGGACGCCGAAAATAAACAAAAAAAGCAAAAAGTATAAAACAGTAATACAAGATTACCGGTTCGACAGGCACGTACCCTATAAGTATTTGTGAAATGTTCCAACTTCCAATATGCCAACTTGCAATGTGCTGTACAATCCAAATCAAAAGCTGAGCTAATCCTGTCACGAGCAAACCCAATACCATCGCTGCGCTCGGCAGCAAAAAAGAAAGAATTATTTTCAGAAAACCAAAAGTCAAAATGCCGGCTACAAATGGAAAAACAATCACCGTCCAGACGCTTGTAGGGGGATTTATCGTGTAAAAATGATACAGCAAAATCCCGGCACCACCCAGCCAGGCAGCAATGCCGGTTGAGAGCAGTTGAAGCACGCATGGCCCGGGTCTTGGGACAATCTGGAAAAACGGTCTGGTTTTCGGAAGGTCGGTAAGCCATGAACGACCTGTAATCTTCTCATATAAGAAAAAAAGAATCCGCTGGCAGAATAACAGTATTCCCAGCACCGATGCGAAAGAGAGTTGCCAACCTGCTTCGAACAAATCTGTTGGCCTTATAAGCAGCAGAAGTATTGCAGCCAATGAAAGTGTATTAACAGAACTGGACTTCCGGCGAAAGAAAAATGATACGCAGAAGACAAAAACTATTATAGCTGCTCTAAGCGTCGGTGCCCTCGGCGGGACAATCAGCAAAAAAACAGCTACTGCGATTATGCAGACGCCTGCTCGAGCGCGTTTCAGTAATCCTGCTGTTTTGCAAAGCCACCAGATAACCCCCACTAAAATGCCAAGATGCATCCCGGAAAGACTAATAAAGTGCAAAAGGCCCGTCTTGCGAAACGCGTTGTAAGTTTTACTGTCGATATTTCCTCGATAGCCCAATAGCAGGGCTTCGAGCAGGCCTTGGCTTGGGCCCTCCGGAGACGTGCCGGCCAACAGCGCCCCGGCAGCCTTTTCCCTTAACTTTCTTTTTATCTTTGCAAAAATGCTGCCGGGCCCACTTTCCAGCAATTCAATGCCATCGCGTGATTGTACCGAAGCTGCAACGAAAACATTTTTTCTCGCCAAGTACTTAGCCGTATTGAACTGGCCGGGGTTAGATGCCTTTCTGAATCTGTCTAACCAGCAGTACATCTGAACATAATCACCGGCTTTCAAATCCAGCAAAGGTTCAGCAACCTGCACTCGCACGGTGCCGCTCGCCTTTGCCCAGCCGGCGGTAGTTTCGACCTCGCGTACTTTCAAGTAGAAACTGCTGCCGGGGTCGCGGTGCATAAATCTCGCAAATTCCCACCCACGGTTTCTGTTAATATACGGCCGTGTAATAATACTGCCGCGAATAGTCGCTAACGTGCGCTCACTGCCGATGAGATTACGAATGTCGCCAGGCTTAGCGGTTTTGAAGCTTATCAGCCGAACCCCGCCGAGACACACAAAGCAAACCAAAGCCAGATA
>CAYLXD010000133.1:0-4825 GCA_964387515.1 uncultured Pirellulales bacterium
GGAGGCCTTTCGCTCAGCCGTTTCAAGCAAAGACACCATCTGCTCATCCGAGAGCCTGCCCTTCATATCCTGCGAACTAAATCGCGCTATCCATTTATCCAGTACGTCGGCCTCGACGGCCTTGAATATCTTGAGCATTGTCTGCCAGGCCAGTTCACTCTCGGCTGAACCGAGCTTTTCCGACAGCCAGGTCAAATCGTCTTTGCCTCCTACTTCACCGGCAAGTTCAATCACTCTCTGCCTTATTTTCGCACTACCATTGTTGGCAAAATTTCCCCTTAATTTGCCAAGTGCTTTTGTTTTGTCTATGTTTATCAGCCCTTCCACCGCGGCCTCACGCGCCAAATCTACTTCGTCGTTGAGGGCTTCTTCAAACAACCGCTCGAAGGTCTTCGCGGCTTCGGTCTTGTGGGCACTGCGCGGGCCGCACAGGCCTGCCATTGCGACCAGCAGTTCCCCGCGCAGAAGACCATCGGCTTTGGCCTTTTGTCGTTCACACGTTCGCGCAAGCAAAGCAAGATATTTCTCAGCCTCGGCTGATTCCAACTGGTCCTGCTCAAGGAGTTTTCGTATGACTTCGGCACCTTTTCGGGCCTTTTGGGCCTGCCCCTCGCTAAGATACTCGCCCGCCAGCTCCAAAGTCTGTTTTCTTATTTCGCCGGAGATTTTGATTCCAGAATCGGGTAAATATGCATAGTGACACGCTCCGCCCAGCGCCACGAACAACTCCATCTTCACCTCATCGTCCTTTTCGACTTTGAGCTGATTGGCCAGACGCTGCGACGAGTTCACCTCTACCATCAACGACAGCAGCTTCGCGGTCTTGAGCCGAACGTCCCTGTCAGGGTCTGCAATCAGATTCACCAGAATCGGCTCAAGCTCGGCAGGAAGTTTCGGTTTGGTACCGGCACCTTTGCGCCACTGAGAAGCCTTTTCCAACGCCCACAGCTTCGCCACTGTCTGCGTGCTGCCGAGCTGTTCTGTCAGAAATTTGCCTTTCGCTTCGTCGTCGCTTTTACCGTTGTATATCTCATCCAGCGCCCACAAATACAGCTTCTGCCAAAGGGCGACTTCTGCCTCGAGCTTGCGCATTTGTGCCTCACGGTGAACAACCCAGTTTCGCAGAAACTCGTCTCGCCCCTTACGTTCGAGCTCATCGATGATTTGTTGGCGGGTCTGGGCGTCCCTGCCGGCTGGTATACCCTGAGACTGCAGTGCCACTGCCGCCTCTCCTGCCACCTGTTGGTCGGCGTCGTCGAGCAGCCTCAACAGCTTTATTGTCGCTCGGACATTCGGCTGAAGTTTCAGGGCGTATATCGCATTGAACCTGGTACTGGTTGGAGCTGTCCCATCGCTCGCCATCTTTTCCAGCTCAGGTGATACCCGGCTGTATTCAAAAATCAAAAGCGCCTCTGCCGCAGGTCTCGCCACACCGTCAGCTTCGGTCCGGAGAATCTCAATCAACGGCTCAAGAAAGTCCTGTTTATCCCTTATCTGCTCTTTTTTGCCTACGGCAAGACTCAATGCCTTGCACACAGCCGCCTGTGCCGCCTTATTTTCAGATTGTCGCAGCGTATCGACCAGAATCGCCCTGGCGGACGGCTCCTCACTGACAAGTATCACGCTTGCCGCGTTGACCCGCATCTGTTCGCTTGAACCCTGGTTGAGCAGTGCATCTTTGTTGACTTGCAGTTGTGTGCTGAGTTTGGCCTCGGCCGCAGCGGTACCACCCGCAATCTCAGAGAGCCGTTCACTGATACCGCCCTGCTGGCAGCCAACCACCAACACCAGCAAGACTATAAACAGGCGTTTGCTGCTCATATCAACAACCTTAAGCAAAATCTTACCCCTTCAGGAGTCTATCATAACAAGCCCCAGGATACCTTCAAGTCAATTCTCGCCCCAAGCGGTTGATGACCTGTGTTCTGCTACCAGCACTGCTACGGCCGGGGGTGAAACTGCTTGTGAATCCTTCGAAGCCTTTCCTGGTCAACGTGGGTGTAAATCTGCGTAGTAGCTATGTCCACATGTCCGAGCATCTCCTGTACGCTTCGCAAATCCGCTCCACCGGCCAAAAGATGGGTCGCAAAGCAGTGCCTCAATGTGTGAACGGTCAAATTTTTCGGCATTCCCGCGCGAGCAGCGTATTTTTTGATTAGACGCCAAATCTCGATACGGCTCATCGGCCTGCCTGTTCGGCTCAGTAGCAGAAAATCACCGCTATGTGGTTTGGCGAGCTCTGGCCGAAGTTTTTGAAGGTAATCGACCGTCGCCGCAATCGCAGCCCGGCCCAGAGGGATTATCCGCTCTCTGCTGCCCTTGCCTAAGCACCGAAGATAACCTATATCAAGGTTCAGGTCGGAGACTTTCAGACCCGCCAGCTCGCTGGCACGCACGCCCGTCGCGTAGAGCAGCTCAAGCATAGCTTTGTCCCGGAAATAATACGGCTCATCGGCTAAAGGGGCGTTAATAATACTGATAACCTTGTTTTTGCTGCAAATGACCGGCAGTCTCTGCCAAATCTTCGGGCTCTCAAGAATTGCCGTGAAATCGTCCTCGACAAGCCCCATCATCCTCGCAAAACGCAGAAACATCCTTATTGCCACAAGTGCCCGTTTAATCGAGCCTTCTGCTTTGCTGGCGTTCTCGTCGAGAATCCGCATATATTTATGCACAACGGCAGGCTTAATCTGCCCTAATCGGCTTATTTTCTGCGATTGACAGTACTGTAAAAACGCCTTCAAATCCCGCCCATAGGCCAAAATGGTATTTTCTGACAGCCCAGCCTCGACCGTCAGGTAATTCAGAAAGTCCTTAACGTCTTTGCCCAACGGAAAATCGAGCAGCTTTTCGCCGATAGACTGTATTTGTACTGAGGTCATCGGTGCATCCGGAATATAACCAAATACAAGTGCCTAAGTACAATATATCGGCCTTAAAATAACTTCACCTTTAGAGCCACATCGCAACTTCGCGTCGAGCATTACTTATAAGGTAGTATTGTATAAACACTTATGTCAATCGCACTAAATTCGAAACAATATCTAATGACCAAAACAATGTGTTTTAAAAATTTGAACATTAGAATTTCGAATTTGTTTCGGATTCGCGTCAGCGTCCGCCGAAGATTTATCGTAGGAGGATCGGGTTTCGTGCTTCGGATTTCAGTTCGCCTAAACTACTGGATTGCAACTATACTTTATGTTATAAATTCCCCCGGCAGGGCTCGTAGCTCAGCGGTAGAGCAGTGGACTCATAATCCATTGGTCGTAGGTTCGAATCCTACCGGGCCCATTAAGCTTCTTTGACACTGCTACGGTAGGATTCGAACCTCCAAAAGGTCTGGAAAAAGGATTTTTCCGGGTCGTCGGGGTGACAGGCCCTACTGCTTTGTTTTGCAAAGCAAAACTGTGCGGCCGCCAGAGGGGCAGAGCCCCTATGGAAATCCGCCGCGGCGGATTTAGGTTCGAGGCCAAAGGCCGGAATCCTTCCGGGCCCAGTACCTTGGTGTTACTACAATAGGATTCTCCACAGGACGCCTTACGGCAGAACCTCTAACTTGTACGCCTGTGGCGTAAAGGTCTGGAAAATGTAGCCCTCCGGCAGCACCAGCTAAGTCTTGCGTCTGTGGTCTTGAGTCTTTTTCCGTCGTCCGTCTTCTGTCCTCTGCCGTCTGTCTTCTGTCCTCTAACGTCCGAGTGCGAAAACTGTAACAGCCAAAATTTTAATAGAAAGACTTGAAAAAATTTAAGCGTCAATAGGAAACTCTTCTCCAAAAGGAGGGTCTATCTCAATAACCTCAGAACTATAATAAGGTTTCCCCTGAAATAGCATGAATATCAATCCTTTATAACCAGTATACTCTTCACTTTTAGCTGATTTCATTAATTCAGAAAGGTCAGCTTTATTAGAAAGGTCAAGTTCGTTGAGCTCCTCATGTTTTTTCTTGGAAATATATGCCGCATCGTCTAAGATGATTGATCCTTCAATAGTGTCTCTCTCCCATACTTCTCTTCCTAAATTTCCTTCTTCATCGTATTGTTTTGTCTGGGTATAAAGACTTCCTCTATTAACCCTGTAGGTTCTGACTTCTCTTTTGGGGGTATACGCAATATCTAAACTGCCTTCTGGCATAAAGTCTCCGATATGAATACGTTTATCCGGGATTTCTCATTTACCATCAGTTCCATTGAATTCAATCAATCTCATCCTCCCAAATTACGAAACTTGCGTGAAAAAAGCAAGTGTATTTACCATTTTTCGATAAATCTATGTCCTCACGATAGATATACGTCCGTCTCAATTTGCCTTCCATTTTCCCCTTGTGGCCGTGTTGAGCAGCGGCAATCCATATAACCACAACCAAAGGATTAAATATCGCGGAAAATCACAAAAAATGCAACTATTTCGAAGGACCTCAGCCAAGATAATCGATAGTCCCCTGTCCCGAGCTTGCCTGCCCTGAGCAAGTGTGCCTTTTGAAATAGGTTCGACAAGCTCACTACAGGTTGGGTTTGATTTGGGTTTGTTTTTATTGGCATTGTTCATAGTTATTTGTTCATAGTTCGTTGTAAAACAACAGCTTGCGTTCATTTGAGCATCCAGCCAATTGGGTTTGTTTTGCATAATTTTGGTTGATTGGTTAATTGGTAACTGGTAACTGGTAACTGGTGAATAAATAGTCATCGGTTATTCCTCTAAAAGGTTTCCATTTCGAGAACAGACGTTCCCCTTAGTAGGGTGAACTTGCGCATTTGGTCGAAAATTCGGGCAATTTTGGGATGGTCAAAATTTGTAAGTGCTTATGTGGAAAGAGATAAAAAAA
>CAYLXD010000134.1:0-4806 GCA_964387515.1 uncultured Pirellulales bacterium
CGTGGTTCCCACTTGCTTTATGTGTTCCGAAAGCTGCACCAGCTCGTCAGCGACCTCAAAGCCCTGCTCTCGCAGATTGGCTGCTATCTCTCGGCTGCCGACTGAGCCGAACAGCCCTCCGGCCTCGTTTGCCTTTGCGGCGATAACGACCTCTGCGCCGTCTACCGCCGCAGCCGTTTCTTCAAGCCTCTGGCGCTGCTGCTTGCGGGCCTCGGCACGCCTGGCCTTTTCCTCTGCCAGTGATTTTATCGCTGTCTCGGTCGGTATAACAGCAAGTCCCTGCGGCAGCAGGTAATTTCTCGCAAAGCCGTTGCTGACTTCAACAATATCTCCGAACCACCCCAGTTGCGTACCTGTGGAACCGTCCGTTTTTGCAACATCCGCTACAAGCAAAACCTTCATATCTCGCCCCTTCTAAAAGTGCCTGAAGTCGCCGGCGCTCCCCCACGCCTGTCTTCCGACCTGCCCCCGCGTCTCACGACGCGAGTCGGGGCGGCGGGCAGGAAGACGTGGGGGCGACGGAGCGTGAACTAAAATTAAAAAGTACTCCACAATTTTAGGCACTTTAGGCACTCCACACTTTAGCTCACTCTTACGCACTAAACGGCAAAAGCGCCATATACCTGGCTCGTTTAATCGCCCGCTTAACTTTCCTTTGACAGCTTGCGCAGTTGCCGCTGCGCTTGCGCGAATATATCTTGCCGCGATTGGTTAGAAGCCTCTGCAGTGTATCGACATCTTTATAGTCAATGTACTTCACGCCGCCTCTGCAGAATCGGCACTGTGTCTGTTCACGAACGCCTATAATGCCGGTTTTCCTTCTTCGGCTCCGCCGGTGGTCCGCCGCGGCGGATGGACCGTTTCTGACCTCTCTCATTGCTTACCTCATCTTTTGCGAATTAAAATGGTATATCATCAACCTCTGTTGCCTCTTGTCTGTCTTCCGACTTCTGCCCTCTGTCTTCTGTCCTCTGTCGTCCGTCGTCCGTTACCGCTGTCGCTCCCGGCAGAAACTGAAAATTCTCAACTGTTACTCGATGCTTACTCCGTTTGGAGCCGTCCTGGGCCGTCCAGCTGTCGAATGTCAGCCTGCCTTCAACAAACAGAAGCCTGCCCTTGGTTAAGTATTTGTTTATATTCTCAGCCAGCCGGCCGAACGCCCGGCAATCCACAAAACAGGTTTCTTCCCTGTTTTCGCCATCCTGACTTTTCCATCTGCGGTTCACTGCCAGTCCGAATTCAACAACCGCCGTCTGGCTCGGCAGATAAGACAACTGCGGGTCACGCGTCAGATTACCCATCAGTAATACCTTGTTAAAATTAGCCATATCAAACTCCTATCTTCCGTCTTCCGTCTTCTGTCCTCTGTCTTCTGCCTCTGCCGGCCCGCCGCGGCGGGTGGACTGTGATGCAATGTCCTTTTCGATATATTCCTTGTCTCTGCCCTCGGTGCCTAAAATCAGGACCCGCAAAATCGGCTCAGAGAGCTGTGCATCTCTTTCTATCTGCCGAATCTTCTGGCCATCAGCGTGAAAATAGCAGAGGATATACGTCCCTTTGTCCTTGCCGTTAATCTTGTAGGCGAGCTTCCGCTCATCCCATTTTTTCATTGAGACAATCTCGACCTCGGCTTTTTCTAATATTTTCTTAATAATCCCATTGATACTGTCCTTATCCACCTCTGCTGTCGAATCAACGAGAAACATCGCCTCATACAATTTCTTTACAACCGTTTTCAAACCAGTTTACCTCCAGCTAATTATACCTGTTCATCGCTTCTTCAATACCATGTTCGACCCAGCAAAGGACGGCTTCACATGCCCTTTCAGTAGCCTTATCCAGCAGCGGTCTCTCTTCTTCGCTCGGCTTGCTCAAAACATAATCAACGTCGTCTTCTCTGTCGCTTTGGCCGATTCCAATCCTTAATCGGCTGAACTGCTCGGTCCCGAGTTTTTCTATAACATCCGCCAGGCCGTTATGTCCGCCCGCTGAGCCTTTTGCTCTCAGCCGAATTACCCCGACCGCCAGCGCCATATCGTCGCTTACCACAAGCAAGTCCTCCGCGCTGAGCTTATAAAAAGCCGTCGCCTTGGCGACAGCGGAGCCGCTGCGGTTCATAAACTGCCACGGCTTCAACAGTATTAACTTTTTACCGCCTGATTCGCACAGGCCGAAACGCGATGTAAATTTCCTTCTGTTCACAGCTATCTGCAGCTTCTCTGCCAGCGAATCTATTACGCGAAAACCCGTATTATGCCGGGTATCAGCATACTCTCTGCCGGGGTTCCCAAGCCCGACAACCATTTTAGCCCCGTTAGAAATATCCACCTCTATAGCCCATCCTTATAACCATATTAAAAACAGGATTTCTAACGGGGTTAATCTCGAGGCTCACCGGGGCTGTTTGCCTCCTTTTTCCTCGGGGGCCTCCTCGGCCTTCTCAGTCTCCTCTGCTTCCTTAGCCTCGCCGATGACCTCCGGCGCCGCCGGCGCTTCAGCCTCAAGTTCTTCGGTGCTCTTGGCGGCAGCAACCAAACTGCACGTAACAAGCACTGTTGAAGGCTCACTTACCAGCTTCACGCCCGCCGGAAGCTCAACGTCGCTGGCATGAACCGTATCGCCGATATCTACCTCT
Organism: uncultured Pirellulales bacterium; assembly: GCA_964387515.1. Lineage (GTDB taxonomy): Bacteria > Planctomycetota > Phycisphaerae > Sedimentisphaerales > Anaerobacaceae > CAVXEF01. Next base: position 2,636 of record CAYLXD010000134.1, read on the forward strand.
TTTATCCAGACAATGATTATTTCCGGCACTTCACCGGCCCTGCATTCAATTTCCAGATGGTCGGTGTGCTCTTCGATGATGCCGCCTTCGTGCGTGCCCTTGGCTGTGCCCTTAAGCTCGATAGGAACTGACACCTTAATCGTCTCAGTTACGTCGACTCGCACCAGGTCCGCATGAATAATATTCTTGCCTAAGTAATCATACTGAAGGTCTTTTACAAACACCGTCTCTTTCTTTTTGCCGACCTGCACCTCTATTAGCCGGTGCCCGTGATGCAGACCCTCGACAAAATTATGCGTATCCAGAGTAACTGCCACCGGTTTTTCCTTATGGCCGTAGATAATTGCCGGAACCCTTCCCATCCTGCGTACCTTCGCCGCAGACTTTTTACCGACCTGTTCCCGAATCTCTGCTTTCACACATAATGCCTTTTCCATAACTGCCTCACATCAATGCTTGCCCTGTTGGAGATAAATCTCTAAGCGGGGCTTAGTTCATCGAAGCTCAAAAATTATTGAACAAACTGCTGACCGACTCATCTTTGTGGATTCTTTTTATCGCCTCGCCCAGCATAGCTGAGACGCTTAACACCCTGACATTGTCATACGATTTGGTTTTGTCACCCAGCGGTATAGTATCGGTAACTACCACTTCGTCAATCGGAGCCTGGCTGAGCTTTTCCAGCGCCTTGTCTGCAAAAACTCCGTGAGTTGCCCCGACGTATATCTTTTTTGCCCCTCGTTCCTTAACGAGCTTGGCCGCGTCACACACCGTCCCCGCCGTGGCAATGATATCGTCACACATCAAAACGTTTCTGCCCTCAACCTCACCAATGATTTTCTGGGCTTGTACCTCACTGCCGCTCATCCGTTTTTTGTGAACTATCGCCAGCTCTCCGCCGAGGTGTGCGGCATACTTGGCCGCAATCTTAATGTTGCCCACATCCGGCGAAACCACCACTAAGTCGCCGATTTTTTTACCACGGAAGTATTTATTCAGCACCAGTTCACCCGTCAGATGGTCAACCGGTATATCGAAAAATCCCTGAAGCTGCGGTGCGTGAAGGTCTATTGCCAGCACCCTGTCGGCCCCCGCGGTGGTAATAAGATTGGCCACCAGCTTGGCGGTAATGGGAACACGGCCCTCGGCTTTTCTGTCCTGTCGGGCGTAGCCGAAATAAGGAATGACCGCAGTAACACGCTCGGCGCTTGCCCGCTGCAGACAGTCCAGATAAATCAAAAGCTCCACTAAATGTTCATCAACAGGCCTGCACGTCGACTGCACAACAAAGCAGTCCCTGCCGCGAACATCATCTTCCACCCTGATAACCTTTTCGCCGTCCGGGAACACATCAATATTCGCGCTGCCCAGCGGTATTTTCAGATACTTGCAGACTGCCATCGCCAACGCAGGGTTACTGCTGCCGGAAAACACCTTCAAAGTATCGTTCGGAGACATTTCTTTTCAGCCTTCACTTTAACTTCTCATTTTTTTACGTTCTTTGCGACCCTGCACTGCATAATCCTGCTTATCTCGCTGAGTTGCGCCTTGGTATTGGCACTCATCGCCTCTTCAGGCCGCATCGCCGCAACCGCAGAAACCTTGTGTCCAGCCGAAATGATAATCGAAATCGCATCTGTTAGATAGTATTCTTTTTTGGCGTTATCAGGCCTGACCTTCGCCGCAGCCTCGAAGAGAATCCGGTTATTGAACACATAATAGCTTGGGTTGACCTCTTTGATTTTCAATTGCTCACTTGTGCAGTCATTATGCTCCACAATCGCCTCGATATTGCCGTCTGCGTCTCTGCACACCCGTCCGTAGCCGGTCGGGTCGTCCAGAATAGCTGTCGCCAGTGTCGCCGCCGAATTCTCAGCCTCGTGTTTCTTTATGATTGTTCTCAGTGTCTGCGCCCGAATCAAAGGCCCATCGCCGCAGAGAACCAGCGTCTGGCCGTCAAAACCGGCCAGATATTCCTTGCAGCACAGAACCGCGTGGGCTGTCCCTTTCTGCTCATCCTGCTGGACCCACACTATATCATCATCGGCCTCGAATCTCTTCTTGACCTGCTCACCGCCGAAGCCGACCACGACGTATATCTTTCCGACACCCACCCCCCGGCAGGCATCCAGTACATAAGCAAGCATAGGTCGGCCGCACACCTCATGCAG
>CAYLXD010000135.1:0-4773 GCA_964387515.1 uncultured Pirellulales bacterium
TAAAAAGCTACGGCCTGATGATGGTTATCGGCTTTCTTGCGGCGGTCTTTTTGATAAGGCGTCTGTCGCGTAATATTACGCCAAATCCGCAATTGATTACCAACGCAGCCCTTTACTCGCTTATCGCCGGGATTGTTGGGGCCCGGCTGTTTTACGTGATTCATTACCTCGAAAAATTCAAGGCAGAGCCTCTTTCGGTGTTTGCCATCTGGGAGGGAGGGCTGGAGCTTCTGGGCGGCATAGCCTTAGCCGTTACGGTCATTGTTATTTACACGCGCTATCACAAGCTTGCCGTTCGCAAGTATCTCGACATAATTGCTATCGGGCTTATGTTAGCACTTGCGTTCGGGAGAATCGGCTGTTTTCTAAACGGCTGCTGCTTCGGACGACCGACAAAACTGCCGTGGGGGATTCGTTTTCCATACGGCTCATACGCTTATAACAGCCAGGTTTCGTCGGACCTGCAAAGAAACCGCGATGAGCCGCAGCTTAAGCTGCCTGATGAGTTCTTCCGATATGTGAAAGTGGACGGCCTATGGTATCCGGAGCTGAAGCCGTACGAAGAGCTAACAAACGGGCAAAAGGAAATGGTCGATAACGGTCCATACCGGTGCCTGCCTGTACATCCGACACAACTGTACTCATCTATAAACGGCGCTGTCCTGTGCCTTATACTCTACCTTTTCTGGCGAAGAGCGCAAAATGCCGTTCGAGCGGGCAAAGATGAAAAACTTTTTACAAGGCCCGGCTGTATCTTCAGCCTGATGTTCGTACTTTATGGTATTACACGATTTCTTATAGAATTTGTGCGGGACGATAACCCACTTGAATTTGACAGTCTGACAATATCGCAAAATCTCAGCATTGCCCTGATAGTGCTTGGTGTGGTTTTGCTTATAATATTTCATAGAAGAAAGGCTTTAAGATAAACAACACGGAGCCGCGACGCTGAGACAGCGATAATAAAGTTAAACCAGGCTTGCTCTAAGAGTAACCATAATGGGGCTTTACGACAGAGATTACAGCCAGGAAAGGTATCAACCTTCCTACCATTACGGGCCGCAGATGCGGATGAGTTTTCCAAAGGTTACGGCGGTAGTCAAGCGGCTGCTGATAATCAATATAGGTGTGTTTTTAGCGGCAGTAATTATAAGGCCGCTGGGTGTGCTTATCTATGACTGGTGTCAACTGGACCCTACTACATTGGTGCGGGCACTGCAACTGTGGAGGCTTGTAACCTATCAGTTTCTGCACGGCGATATATGGCATATCTTTTTCAATATGCTCGGCCTGTATTTTCTCGGTCCGACGCTTGAACAATACTGGGGCAGCAGGAAGTTTCTGGTATTTTATCTTAGCTGCGGAGCGGCGGGAGGTGTGTTTTACCTTTTACTGGTGGCTGCGGGTTTCTTGCCGGCTATGGCAATGGTCGGAGCCTCCGGTGCGATACTTGGTATGTTAGCAGCCTGTGCGATTTTGTTTCCACATATCAGATTGTTTATCTTTCCTCTATTCTTTCCCATAAAAATCAGAACGGCGGCAATAATCTTCAGTGCTATGTATCTTTTCTTTGTCGTAACAAGAGCGGCCAATGCGGGTGGGCACGCGGCACATCTTGCAGGGATGGCAGCAGGGGCCATTTATGTTTTTTCGCAATCCTGGCAGACAAAAGTCAAATTGAAAATCCAAACAAAGATGCGTCACAAGAAGACGGCTGAACGGCGGAACCTGCAAATCGAGCTCGACAGGATACTTGAGAAGGTGCATCAGCACGGCATTCACAGCCTGACGCCAAAGGAAAAAAGGGTACTCAAACGGGCAACCGAAGCCGAGCAAATGCGAAACAAATCATAAGTGAAGAGCTTCCGGCCTTCGCAGCCATAGCTGCTATGGCGGAGAAGACACTTCGCAGAGCAGCAAGCCTATCCTACGATAATTATTGAAACCGCTGGTTACTCCCATCTGAATTGTTCGGTCTCGCTGAGTAATTTTTCCACTTGGGCCTTTACGTTTTGCTTTTTAAATTCGGGGTCTTTCCACTTTTCAACCCTGGCTTCGTTTTGCTTTAGCTCTTCTCTAAGCTTCTCGAGCCTTTTGCGGAGCTGCTCATACCGCATCTGGGTTTTTTCTACAATGAGGTCGAATCTGGCGCTAACTACCTCCTCCAATTCCTTAATCAACTGCTGTTTCTCCTTTTCGTCTGTGGTGTTCTTTATTCTGCTAAGCAGACTATCGCGCCGCTTTTTGAGCTCCAAATCCTCCTTGAGAACCTCTGCCAATTTTGGATTTTCCCTCGCGGTTTCCGCTATCCTGCCGTAAGTTTCGAAGCTAAGGCCGAGCTTTCTCATATAAAGCTGGGGGTCCTGGTCTCTAAGCTCAACCAGCTCTTTTGCCTGGTCGGGGTAATTATCCTGCAGCCATTCGAGATACTCTTCGTGCCTTTGGCGCATTATAGCTGACGACCTGCGCCCACGTTCCCCGGGTGGTGTGAAAGGCATTTCCATTCGCATGTGAGCCCCTTGCCGGCCCTGTTGTTCGGCGCGGTTTTTACCTCTCCAGCGGCTCGTTTCGCGCATAGCTTCTGCAATTTCTTTTTTGAATTTTTCCGGGTCTGTCTTTCTCAGCTTTTCCAATTCCTCTGCGCGCAGCGGGTCTTCCCTGGTCAGTCGCTCCATCATCACCTTTATCGCGACTTCCTCTGGCTCAAGCCGCGGTGCCTGCGGAGAGGGTTTGTTCGTATCGGCCGGGGTCTGCTGTGCGGCCTGCTCGGCCCGGCAAAGGTGATTAGACGTTACTAAAACGGCTGCCGCCACTGCCAGGACCAATAAGAGACTGTGTCTTGTCTTCATTTTTTATCCTTTCCAAAAATCGCCGCCAATATCCGTCAATTCCATTTCAAGTTCGACAGATTCTCCGTCACCATTTCCGCCGTCCTCACCCAATCGCAGGGCCAATATTTCACCTTCAATCTGTTCAAGTGCATCCGTCAAAAGGGCCAGCTTGGCCTGGTCGGCAGAGATGTCTTCACCTTCCCAGACTGCCTGCTGTATCAATGTTACAACAACAGGGGTTTGTGTCTCAGCAGGACCTTTTTCGAAGAATTTTACGCCTATAGCGACCGTAATGATAACCGCCGCAGCAACAGCCGCCACTCTGTAGGTAACCAGCTTACGAGTTTTTGGCTTTCCGGCTGACAACACGCTGGCGATTTTAGAGTTAATACCAGCCAAAAACTCACCGGCAGGCGCGGGCGCGGGGTGCTCGCGAAGGATTTGTTCGCCCTTTTGAACATCTTCAGCAGCCTGGCGGGCATCCTCGCCAGGTAGAAATTCGCTGAACAGCTTCTCAAGATTTTCGTTCGTTTGGTCCTTCATAGACAATCAATCCTCCATTAATTCGCGAAGCTTCTTCAGTCCGCGATGGACCTTTGAGAGGGTCGTTCCTATCGGCTCGGCTCGCATCCGGGCTATTTCCCTGAAGCTCGCCTGCGAATAATAGCGAAGCATTATCACCTCTTTTGTATCGGCATCCAGCTTATCCAACTGTAACTGCAATCTGTCAACGGCGTCGCTGTCGGCCTTTGGTTCGGACACATTAGACTGCAGCCGCCCTTTTTGAGCTTCCAAAAGCCGACTCTGTCGGTGCTTGGCCCTCAGGTAATCGTGGAAGATATTAGAAACGACTTTGAACAGCCAGCCTTCGAAAGAGCCACCGTTAAAAGAACCAATTTTCTCCACCAATTTGACAAATAGCTCGCTCAGCAAATCGTCGCTTACGGCTCGATTACCAGTGAGCCGGTAAAAATAGCCGTAACACCGGCCGGCGTACATATCAACCAACTGCGAAAAGGACCCTGCGTCGCCGCTTTTACAGCCGGCTATTATCCGGTCCAAATTTCTGCTTTCGGCCATATTTGTGCACTTTTCACACTATTAGAGACGACATCCGGAACAATTTTATTGCATAAACTGCAAAAATGTCATCAACATCCCCGCCGGCCCGCCTCGACTCGCCTCAGCGAGGCTGGCAAGCCGAATTTTTCCCAGGCCCTGTCAAAGGTCCTTTTCGCCTTCGTCTTCGCTTTCGCTTTGCTCATCGTCATCCAGCCTCCATCGCTCAGACTCGTCTATATCCTCGATTTCGCGCTGCATATACTTGAGGATTTTATCCTGCAGTGGGGCGAATTTCCCGTACCACTTAAGCATTCCCTGGTAGCTGGCTACGAGCATATCGAGACGAATGAGCTGCCACTTGGCGAGGCACTGCGGCTCCTTGATGTTGCTAAAGGGGTCGCATTTGAAAACCCTTTGGCCACCGGGACCAGTTTCGCAAAATTCACAGTCTTTACATTGAATCATCTTCACTCCTAAACCGAATCGGCAAGACTTCAAAAGCCAAAATCAGACTTTACGCTCTTTACTTTCTCGTCATAGTATCATATACTCCGTTAGTTTGAAAGTATTTGCAACAAGATTTTTGTGGCTTTGCCATAGGCAAAAGCCCAGCCATTACAGGAGAAATGAATGGGGAAATCAAGACGCAGACGTAAAGTCGGCAGTAAAAAAAGACACTCCCGCTGGAAAGTACGCCATAAAAAGAGCGGATAGCAAAGGCGCCGAAGCCGGCCCAGCCTCGCCGAGGCGAGCCGAGGCGGGCGGTAACAAACTCATTCGCCAAATGTCATACTTGCAGCTTTAAAATGAGACATTATAACGTAACGTTTAAGCCTGACGGCAGGCGGATTTCGATCCACGCCGGCGCGACGCTCTTAGA
>CAYLXD010000136.1:0-4699 GCA_964387515.1 uncultured Pirellulales bacterium
GTGAAGTTGGAATGGCAAATCCCGGCAGGGGGGTAGAATCAATTTGTGATTTACGATTTTCGATTTAGGATTGTGGGAGCGTCGCCGGGGCGGCGACGGCTAAACGAAAACCCACAGTAAAACGGGGAGCGAAATAAAACTTGACCGGAAGGCAAAGTAAACGTATAATTTTTTCCAATCACCAGAAACAAGACTTAGAAGGTTTGTAATTTGAGGAATAATAGTGAAGGCAAGTGATATGCGGCCCGGAATGGGGGTTGTAATCGACGGCAAGCTGTGCATCTGCGTACAGGCTACGCACGTTACGCCGGGAAACCTGCGGGCATTCGTGCAGACAAAACTGCGGGTCGTGCGGGATGGGATTATGCTCGAAAAAAGATTACGTTCCACCGAGGAGGTCGAGCAGGCGTTTTTAGATAAGCGCGATATGCAGTACTTATATGCCGACAGGACGGGGCTGGTACTGATGGACAACCAGACTTATGACCAGATTACGATACCGCTGGAAATGGTTGGTGATTCGGTGAAATATCTCAAGCCTAATACGACGGTCAGCGTCCTTATGTATGAAGGAAATGTAGTATCGATAGAACTGCCAAAGGTGGTTGAACTGGCTGTTACCGAGACCGTGCCTCAGGTGAAAGGCGCGACGGCGACCAATCAGATGAAAGAGGCTGAGCTGGAGACGGGTTTGAAGACCCGTGTGCCGCCTTTTATAGAGGTCGGAGATGCCGTGAGAATAAGCACGGAGGACGGCTCGTATTTGGCAAGAGCCAAATAATTTATTATTTATTATTTACTATTTATTATTTATGGAAAAGCTACTTGCAGATAGAACAAGCCTTATCGACGCCAGTGGGATACGGAAGGTCTTTGCGCTGGCGGAGAAGCTGAAAGACCCAGTCAATTTCTCAATTGGTCAGCCTGACTTCGATGTGCCAGATGAATTAAAAGAAGAAGCGATAAAGGCAATAAAAGCAGGACAAAATAAGTATTCACAGACAGCAGGGGAGGAAGCTCTAAAAGAAAAAATTGCGGAGCGGATAAAAAAAGAGATTGGATGGGAGAGGTCGGCGGTGCTTGTTACAAGCGGCGTGAGCGGGGGGCTGCTGCTGGCATTTATGGCACTTATCAATCCGGGGGATGAAGTGATTATACCGGACCCGTACTTTGTGATTTATAAGCACCTGGTTAATATGCTGGGGGGTAAATGCGTATTTGTCGACAGCTATCCGAGCTTTCAGCTTCCGCTGGAAAAGATAAGAAGGGCGGTAACGGATAAAACTAAGCTGATTATTATCAATTCGCCGTCTAATCCGACCGGCGTGGTGTACAGTGAAGAGCGGATAAAGGCGGTAGCTAAGATTGCGGCAAAGAAAAAAATAATCGTTCTGAGCGATGAAATCTACGAGAAGTTCTGCTATGAGGGCGATTGTCCGAGTATAGCGAATTATTACGAGAGGGTATTATTGCTGCGGGGGTTTAGTAAGTCGTATGCGATGAGCGGCTGGCGATTGGGATACGCGGCGGTGAATGAGACGTTAAAAAATGTTATCGAAGAGATGACGAAGATACAGCAGTATACGTTTGTCTGCGCGCCGAGTCCGTTCCAGAAGGCTGCGATGGCGGCCTTAGATTATGACGTGAGCAGTTTTGTGGCGGCGTATCGAAAGAAAAGAGACCTTATTTACGAAGGGCTGAAGGATAAATTTGAGCTGGTTCGGCCTGGCGGGGCGTTTTATGTGTTTGTTAAATCTCCGGCAAAAACGGCAACGGAATTTGTAGAGAAGGCTATTGCCAATAACGTGCTTATTATACCGGGGAATGTGTTCAGCGAAAAGGACACGCATTTTCGGATAAGTTACGCGACCAGCGATGAAAAGATAAAGCGAGGGATAGAGATTCTGCGCAGGTTAGCGTAATAAAATCATATTCGGGCCAAATTTTGAAAAGCTGCTTGACCGTCCAAGGCGAGGAGGTTAAAACTGCCAAGCAAGTTTTGGCGTATAGTATGCAGCGTTTAGCATCTGGAAGTAAGATATGGTCAGTGATATGATATTCGGGATGGTAGGGGGGCTGGGGATGTTTCTTTTCGGAATGGGGATGATGTCCGACAGCCTGAAGAAGGTTGCGGGCCAAAAGCTGCGGAAACTACTCACGGCACTTACGAAGCATCGGGTAATTGCCGTCTTAATAGGGGCGTTGACAACGTGTCTGATACAATCGAGCTCAGCGACAACGGTAATGACGGTTGGATTTGTTAACGCGGGGCTCTTAACATTAAAGCAGGCGTTGTGCGTTGTTCTCGGCGCGAATGTCGGCACGACGTTTACGGCGTGGCTGGTTTCGGGGCTGGCAGTGTTTAAGATTACAACGTATTCGCTGCCGGCTATCGGCGTAGGATTTCTGATACGGATGTTTGGCAGAAGCCAGAGGATGCGCAACATCGGGTCAGCAGTGCTGGGTTTCGGGATATTGTTTACGGGCATAGACTTTATGAAAGAGGGCTTTAGCCCGCTGAAAGACAGTGTGCGGGTTCAGGAAGTTCTGATATGGCTGGGGCATAATCCGCTGCTGGCGATTCTGGCAGGTACGGTGATAACGATGCTGCTACAGAGCAGCTCAGCAACTATAGCGATGGTACAATTGCTGGCGTTTAACGGGGTATTCGGTACCGACTGGTCGCTGGCATTAAGAGTAGCGATACCGTTTATCTTAGGTGATAATATCGGTACAACGATTACCGCACAAATAGCGGCATTGCGCTCTTCTGTAAACGGCCGTCGGGCGGCATGGGGACACACGTTATTTAACGTTATCGGGGTGGCTTATATGCTTCCGCTGGTTTGGGTCGGCTGGTTCGCCGACGTTGTAGAATGGATTACGCCGTTTAAATTAACTCAAAGCACGATTATGGTGCACATAGCCGTTGCACACAGTGCGTTCAACATATTCAATATGTTAATATTTCTTCCGTTTGTCGATTTGCTCGAAAGGATGGTAATCAGGATTGTGCCAGCCAAGCCACAGGATGTTCTTGCCAAGCCAATTGTTTTGGAAGAACACCTTCTTAATACGCCGGAGATAGCGATAGACCAGGTGAGACGTGAAATCGTCCGGATGACAACAACTGCAAAGAACGCCGTTAATCAGGCTATTGAAGGTCTTAATGAGAGCGACCGGAGAAAGTTGCAGTTGGCGCTGGAAATGGAGGATGCTGTCGATAATTTTCAGTATGAGATTACATTATACCTTGCCGCACTTTCAACGAAAGAGCTTTCTGATGAGCTGGCGGTTGAACTGCCGGTGCTTCTTCATACCGTTAACGACCTTGAGCGTGTCGGGGACCATGCTGTTAATATTACGGAAATCGCCGAGCGGAAGATTGAGCAAAAACAATCCTTCAGCGAACAAGCGCAGGCAGAAGGTGCTCAAATGATACGAGAAGTCAACCAGATGTTCGACCGGATTTCGGCAGCATTGGAAAATAACGATGTTGAGGCGGCGAAATCAGCTCTTGAGAATGAGGAGAAGCTTAACAAGATGCAGATAGATTTTCGGCGCAGCCACGTTCAGCGGATGACCGACGGGGTGTGCACGCCGCAGACAGGCCTGATTTTTATAGACCTTGTCGATAACATTGAAAAAATCGGCGACCATCTCAAAAATATAGCACAGGCGGTGATAGGGGGGCTGCAGTGGGACGGTGTGGACGGCGACAGCGACGTGCCGAGTAAGGAACCACTGGAACTTGTGGATTGACATTGGCAACGTCGCAGGCGGATTTTGCGCTTGTAAGGGAGGGCAGCTAAAGCTAAATTGGTAGCTATGGAAAGTGCGCTTCGGAAATTAGCGATTGTTCTGGCGTGTGTGTCGTTGTTTTTGGCGCCGGCGACGATAGGGGGGCAAGAGCCAAATAGCATTGGGGAGGGCAAGCGAGAGGTAAAAGCGGCGGTCATCGTCTGTAAAGGTATGATTGATGACGGGCTGTATAAGTCTATCCAGCGGAGGACGCAGAGTGCGCTCGATGCGGGGGCAGACTATCTGATATATGAGATAAGTACATACGGGGGTCTTCTGAAATCAGGTGACGATATATCGAAGTACATGATACTGGATGTCGGCAAAAAGGCCCACACGGTCGCATACGTAGTTACCGAGGCGATATCGGCGGGGGCGATGATAAGTGTGTCGTGCCAGGACATCATAATGCTTGAAAATACCACTATAGGCGATTGTGCGCCGGTGCAGATAGGGGGTAAGCTCGAGGGGGTCGAGCGTGAAAAGACCGAGAGCTTTACACGAGCGGCCTTTAGCCGTGCTGCCGAAGCAAACAAGTACCCGGCGGTTCTGCTAAAGGCGATGGTTAGTATGCAAACGGAAGTTTACCGGGTGAAGAATCTAAAGACAGGTGAGTACGAATTTTTCGAGACCCATCAACTACCGACAGATTCGAAGAAGTACGACCTGGATAACAAAAAGCTGGTCGTTAAGGACAGTGAGCTTTTGACACTGACAGCATCGCAGGCTTTTGAGTACGGGATAGCGAGGAAGGTGGTAAAAAGTTTGGCGGAGGGGCTGGGGTTTTTAGGCGAGCGGGACGGTGTGAGTTTTGTCGGTGAGCCGATGATGCTCGAAATGCTGTGGTCGGAAGAGATGGTGCGGTGGCTGAATTCTCCGGCGGTGATGGGCATACTTG
>CAYLXD010000137.1:0-4621 GCA_964387515.1 uncultured Pirellulales bacterium
GGTCAATCCGAACAACTATTCCGTATCTACCTTTTTTGTAAAGCTCTAACTTCTTTATCGTCTTTGTTTTCTTTCCTGTGCTCTCAAACTCCCCCTTTTCAATCTGCGCCGCTGCTTTCGCGAACACGTCTCTGCCGTGGAATGTCCTGCTCGCATCGGCGCTTACCGCAATTTTCCTTATCTTGATTACCTTTTGCTCAGCCAGTGCCTCCCACAATAGGCCGTTATCAGGCCCGACAAAATAATAGTTCTCTGTCTTAACTGCGATTGCTTTTCTTTCTGTCCCGACGCCCGGGTCAACTACACAGCAGAACGTCGCACTCTCGGGAAAGTACTTGTAGTTATTCTTAAGTATCCACGAACCTTCGATAATGCTTTGCGGCTGAATCGTATGGCACAAATCAACTACCTTCGCATTTGGTGCAAAGCGGTAAATCACCCCTTTCATCACGCCGACATATTCACTGTCACCGAAGTCCGTCAATAAAACTATCATACAACCTCCCAATTTCCTTCTCTCACACCGCCCGCAACATTATACCCCCTGTGTTTTCTTGCGAAAGCAAGAACGGGGGTCATCCATCTTCTGTCGTTTGTCTTCTGCCCTCTGTCGTCTGTCCTCTGTTTTTTGTCTCGTCTAACCAGGTGTCCAAAATCATATATATGCCTTTTAATAGTATTAAAAGCAGCCTTTTGCCCCCAACTTGACTTTTTCAGCAATGGCCCTATATATTATTGGCTGGTCTTGACAAATCATTTTTGTTACAATTTGTGGTTTTGGTGCATAATCACACCTTAAGTGTGAAGGGATAATATCATTAGGGACAAGGATGTGCTCGTCTCGGCGAAGGCGCGAGCCGAAGCCGGAGCAATAATACATGCCGGGAACATTTGACAATACAATAGTCAGCAGGGTTCAGCAGGCCAACGACATCGTCGATGTCGTTAGCGAGCACGTCAATCTCAAAAAGAGGGGCAGGGAAATGGTCGGCTTATGTCCTTTTCACGACGACCATCGTCCCAGCCTGAATGTCAACCCCGACAAGCAGATATTCAAGTGTTTTGCCTGCGGTGCCGGCGGTGATGTGCTCAAGTTCGTGCAGATGCGCGAGAATCTCACCTTCCCGCAGGCCATACAAAGGTTGGCCCAGCGGGCCGGCATAAAGCTAAAGCCGCCCGCGACGACAAAGACCAAAGACCAGCCTGACCAGCCCGACCCCAATCGGCTCGCAAAGCTAAACACGTGGGCCGCCGAGCACTTTCAAAGCAATCTAAGAGATATGCAAAAAGGCGAAGCTACCCGCAAGTACATCGCCCAGAGAAAAATCACACCCGATAGCATAAAGAAGTGGCAGCTTGGCCTTGCTCTTTCGGAAAATGACCTCATCAAGGCCGCCAATAGCCGCAGTATTCCGCTCAAATTACTTGAGCAGGCTGGCCTGGTTGTAATTCGAGCCGACGGTGCCGGCTTAACCGACAAATTTGTAAATCGCCTGATATTTCCCATCGCCGACGTAACAGGCAGGATAATCGGCTTTGGCGGACGAACCCTCGATGAAACCGGCGCCAAATATCTCAACTCACCTGCAACCGCGCTGTTCGACAAGAGCAACGCCCTTTACGGCCTGCACCAAGCCAGAAACCACATCGCATCGTCTGGTGTCGCAGTGGTTGTCGAAGGTTACACCGACTGTATAATGGCCCATCAATTCGGCTGTGCCAATGTCGTTGCCACTTTGGGAACAAGTCTTACCACAGGCCACGCACGCATCCTCCGCCGCTACGCGAAGGAGGTAGTTCTGCTTTTTGACAGCGACGCCGCTGGTATTGAGGCCGCCAACAGGGCCCTTGAGGTCTGCCTCCTGCAGCGCATCGACATCAAGCTCGCCCAGGTCCCTGAGGGAAAGGACCCTTGCGATTTCCTCCTGGCTGCCGGAAAGCAGCAGTTCGAAAAACTCATTAGCAGCGCCGCCGACGTCTTAAAGTTCAAATGGGCCAGATTAAAAGACCATTTCGGCGCCGACCGCACACTTGCCGATAACAAAGCGGCCATCGACGAGTTTCTCCAGACCGTAGCCGCTGCTATGTGGACCGGAAATCTCCCCCCCATTGACAGGGGCCTCGTAGTCAACCGTCTCTCCACGATTATTCCCCTTGACGGCAAACAGATTAACGCCGAGCTGTCCAGAAAAATCGCCGCCCTTACGAGAGCAGGACGCCGCAATTTAGAAGACAAAAAAGTCCCCGCCCCTGACTTCGGCCGGGGCCTGGCCGCAGCAGCCCAGAGAGAGATACTCGAGGTCTTGTTGAACCAGCCGTCGTTTTTTGAGCTTGTAAAGCAAAAAATTACACCGGCTGCCTTCGATGTACCGATATTAGCCAAAACCGCAGATGTGCTCTTTGAGACCCTGGGCAGCGACCCGGATGCCTCTTTGAAGCAGGTTCTGGCCAACGCCGAGGATGTCTCTCTCGGTAGCTGTATCGTCGAATTGGCCGAAGCCGGTGCAGGCAAAGGAAATTTCGAATCTCGCTTGACAGGTGCCCTGGATGTCGTCCAGCGATTGCTGCAGCGAAAGAAAATCGACAAAGGCACCACCGTTAAAGCTCAAACCAGATTCTTGCGCGACGTTCGTGAAGTCGCTGCGAAGCAGAATCCCCATAGCACAGGGATGACATAGTGAACAGCTATCGAAGTATAACCGTAAAATATAATATATCCGCCGACGCAAAGCTTGGCTTCGTGTTCCGCAGCTTTAACAATTGTTTTTTGTAAGCTGTACATAGAGGCAAGATAGTGGCAAAGAAAAGATTAAAAGCAAAAAAACTGGATAACCAGACCCCCGAGGCTGACACTGCCGAAAAGCCCCAGCAGAACGACCGCAAAAAGGACGCCGAGCAGCAGATAAAAGCCCTCATCGAAAAGGGCAAAAGCAGCGGATACCTCACCTACGAAGAGATGAACCGCTGTCTCCCGGAGGAAGCTGTTAGTCCCACCCGTCTTGACAAGCTCCTCGCGACCCTCGACGAAATGGGTATCCAGCTCCTTGATGAAGCCGACTTGCAGCGCCGCTCCAAGGACCGGTTCGAGGAATTCGAAGAGGCCCCGGCCGACGAAGAAACCGCCCCCGTTGAGCGGCTCGAAGAGGATGAAATACTCGAAAAAGAACTTGTCGGAGCCGGCGCCGCCCGAAGAATTGACGACCCCATCCGAATGTACCTCACACAGATGGGAGAGATACCACTGCTGACCAGGGAAAGTGAAATCGCACTCGCGCGAAAAATTGAAATGGCACGAATGGTCTTTCGAAGAAAAATACTCGAATCCGATTACTGTGCCAGAAATGCCATCACCATACTGCAGCAGGTCTCCGAAGGCACGCTTTCATTTGATAGAACTATGAAAATCAGCACCGCTGAAAACCTCGTCAGGTCGGTAATAAAAAAGCGCATCCCTCAGAACCTCCAGACCGTGGATAAGCTGCTCAATTGCAACCAGAATCTGTTCCACAAATTTATGCAGCCTTCATCCCCTGACGACGCAAAGCGTATGCTGAGGTGCATATACCGGAACAGACGTAAAATCGCCACTCTTCTTGAAGAGCTCAGCCTGCGGACAAGCAGAATTCAGCCGATGAAAAATAAGCTCCACGGCATCAGCCACAAGATGCACGAGCTGGAGTGCATTATCAGCGAAGGCCCCAACGGCGATTATACCACCGAGGACATCGACTCAATGAAGCAGGAATTGGACGGCCTGAAGGGCCTCGTTGTGGAAACACCGGACCAGCTTGATAGAAGATTGCGAACCATCGATAGAATCTTCAATCACTACGAAGAAGCAAAACGAATGCTCTCGAGCGCGAATCTCAGGCTCGTCGTTTCCATCGCAAAGAAATATCGCAACCGTGGCCTGAGTTTTCTCGACATAATCCAGGAAGGCAACACAGGCCTTATGAGGGCCGTCGATAAATACGAGTACCGAAGGGGATACAAATTCAGCACCTACGCAACCTGGTGGATTCGCCAGGCCATCACCCGCGCAATCGCCGACCACGCACGGACCATTCGCATCCCCGTCCATATGATAGAGACTATGAGCCGGTTGCGGACCGCCTCAAAAACTCTCCTTCAGCAGCTCGGCAGAGAGCCGAAAGTCGAGGAAATCGCCGCAGAAGCCAATATGAGCATCGATGAAACACGAAGGGTCCTGAAAATTTCAAAGCATCCTATCAGTCTCGATAGACCAATAGGCGAAAGCGAAGACAGTTACTTCGGCGATTTTATCGAGGATGACGGCGTCGATTCACCCGTCTCCTCTGCTGCTCAGGGTATGCTCAGGGAAAGAATCGACTTGATTCTGAAAACACTTTCATATCGCGAACGCGAAATTATTAAGCTGCGTTACGGAATCGGCGACGGCTACACCTACACTCTCGAGGAGGTCGGCCGAATCTTCAAAGTTACTCGTGAGCGGGTCAGGCAGGTCGAGGCCAAGGCTATAAGAAAGATGCAGCACCCCGTAAGAGCCCGAAAGCTCGAAGGCTTCCTCGACCACAAATCCGTGTAGGTCATCTCTGAAAGCGTGTTTTTTGTCAAGCGCCTTACGTAATTTGCTTTATAG
>CAYLXD010000138.1:0-4616 GCA_964387515.1 uncultured Pirellulales bacterium
CAATAGCTTTAGCTGGTGTTGGATTGGCGGTTTTTATAGCTGGCATCGGCTCTGCAGTCGGCATCGGCATTTCGGCAAGGAGTGCAACCGGCGTCCTCAGTGAGAAACCGGAACTATATGGCCAGATGTTCGTCATGGTCGTGCTGCCCGGTACGCAGGGGCTATATGGCTTTTTGGGTGCCTTTTTGGCGATGCTGAAAATGAATTTTTTCGGCACCGGGACAATGACTATAACACCTCAGCTCGGGTGGCAGATATTCGCTGCTTGTTTACCTGTCGCCATAGCGGGTCTTGTAAGCGGAATACATCAGGGCAAGGTTTGTGCCGGCGGTATTCTTATGACTGCCAAAAAGCCGGAGATGGCTTTCAAGGCCGGCGTCCTCTATGCCGTTTTAGTCGAGCTTTACGCTATGCTTGGTCTGGTTACTACTATATTTATTCTCTTCCTCGGAATCAACTGGCCGCAGGTTGCAGCTGCGGCTGCGTAATATCGAGAGACCAGCCCTTTTCAATGGAAGCGGATTATGGAAGCACAGAAGGTAATAGAAAAGATTTTGGCTGATGCCAAAGCCGAGGCACAGAAGATAAACCAGCAGGCTCAGGAAAAACAAGATGCTGAGCAGGCTGAGCTGGATGGGCAGCTCGGCGAATATAATAAGCAGACACAAGCTCTTGCCGAAAAACGCGCCGAAGACGAAAAACTGCATATCCTGGCGGCAGCCAGAATGGATGTCGCAAAGCAGTTGCTCACCGAGAAAAGAAAAATACTCGATGAGGTTTTTGAGCAGGCACAAACACAACTAAAAAAGCTGCCTGATAAGGATTATCGCGGACTGATGACAAAACTGATGCTCGAAGCGGTTGAAACCGGCGATGAAGAAATTATCGTCGACAAAAACGAAACACGAATCGATGACAAATTCATCAGCCAAATCAATCGTCAGCTTGGTCCGGACCGCAAAGCAAGCTTGAAACTATCCGCCGAAAAACAGGACCTCGGAGCTGGCTTTATCCTGAAACGTGGAAAGATAAAAGTTAATGTCTCTATTGAGGCATTGCTGAACCAGGCACGCAGGGAATTGGAGATTGAATTAGCAAAGGAACTTTTCGGAGACTAAGTAACAAATGGCCGAAGTTGCTGAGGAAAGTATCATTGATTTTTACACTTACCCTTCTATCGGTGGTGACGACTGGCGTTACGCCTTTGAAACGGCCCAGGTCCGTGCGCTTGAGACGCGGATGCTGCCGGCGGCGACGCTTCTTGATATGGCCAATGCGGAAAATTTCGACCAGGCCGCAGATTTACTGGCGGCCGGCGAATATGCTCTGCCGCATGGCGGTAAAGACTTTGCGGAACTTGAGAATATTCTGCAGCTTAGACGCTCGGCTGTGAGAGGATTGTTTGCAGAGTTAATGATTGATAAGCCAGTTGTAGAGCTGTTTAGAACGCGCGATGACTTTGCAAACCTGCGATTGGCACTTAGGCGCACATTAACTGAAAAACCACTGGGCACCGATTACAGCGGCGATGGCAATGTCTCGCCGGAGATTTTCGAAGAAGTCTTCGAGCAGGAAAACTACGAACTGCTGCCCCATTATATGCGTCGGGCGATTGAGCAGGCTGTTGTTGCTTACTATCAGGATAAAGACATCCGCCGCATTGATTACGCAATTGACAGTGTCCAGGCTCAATATAATTTGACGACGGCACGCCGCCTAATGAGCTTATTTCTACTCGGACTCTTTAGGATACAAATCGACCTTACTAATATACGTACGATGCTTCGGCTTAAATTCACCGAATCGGAGTATCGGAATGTCTTCCTCGGGGGTGGATACGTAAAGTTCGACCGGCTCGAGCACGGCCTGGAGCTTGGCTATGAGTCGGTCGGTCAGTTGTTTTTTGCAACGCCGTACTACCAGCTTATTGAAACAGGCGCTGGCTACCTAACATCTGATAAATCTTTTCTGAAATTAGAGCGGCGGTGTGAAGATTATTTAACCGGATTCTTAAAAACAACGGCTCAGATTACCGCTGGCCCACAGCCGATTATTGCCTATTTGTTAATGAAGGAAAATGAAATTCGAACTGTCCGGCTGATATTAACAGCGAAAAAGAATTCCCTGGACACAAAGCTTATTCTGGATCGTATCTCGTGAAGTGTGAAGCGTGAAGCGAAATTCGAGATACGCTTCACGAGATACGAGAGACGAAGAATTTATATGAGGCAACTAAAAAATGAAACCGAACCAGCCAAACCGTCATTCTGAGCGGAGCGCAGCGGAGTCGAGGAATCTATTCTTTAATAGACTTCTAAAACTATTCTGCTTGCTTTTGGTGTTAATCTTTACCGCTGTTGGCTGTAAGAAGGAAGAGCCAGAGCCACCACAGCAAGCTGCGGTCGAGGGTCAGAAGAAACCAGTTAAACCAACTAAGTCACTCTACGAAGCTGCGAAGGAAGGTGACATTGCGCAGGTTCAATTGCATATTTCCAAGGGAGTTGATATCAATGCCAAGGACGCACAGCAAAGAACTCCATTGCACTACTCAGCTGAAAAAGGCCACAATGATTTGGTCCAATTGTTGATTAATAGGGGTGCTGCTCTTGATTCCATCGATAAGCATGGTCTCACAGCTCTGCACCTCGCTGCACTAAACGGCCACCAGGATATAGTAGAGACGCTCATCAATAAGGGTGCTGACATAAGTGCCAAGGATTCAACAGGTATGACTCCTCTTCATTGGGCAATCTGGAGGGGTCACAGCGATATTGCGAAAGTGCTCGTTTCCAGGGGAGCCGGTGTTAAGGAAAAAAATAGGGAGGGGGCGACCCCCATATACGCCGCGTCTGTAAGGGGTGATGTTCCAACGATTAAGCTTTTGCTCGAAAAAGGTGCCCAGCTTGATATCTTTGCAGCGTCAGCCCTTGGTGACGTTGAGCAGGTTACAGTTTTCTTAAAGGATGAGCCTGCTTTGGCTAATACCAGAGGACCGTTTGGTTTTACTCCGCTTTTTTGTGCCGCCGCTGCGGGACAGAAGGCCGTTGCCGAATTGCTGATTACCAACGGCGCAGATGTCAATGAAAAAGTAGATGTAGGTTCAACAGCTCTACACGCAGCTGTGTTCCATGGTCACACACCCTTAGTAGAGCTGCTCATCGCAAACGGCTCTGACGTTAATGCCAAGGCCGAGCGCCTCGGTGGTTTTACACCTCTGCACAACGCCTCTGCAAAAGGTTTCAAGGCAATTGCAGAGCTGCTTATAAATAAAGGTGCCGATGTCAATACAAAAACCGAAGATGGCAAGACACCTATGCAGAGGGCAAAAGAGCAAGGGCATGAAGAAATCGTTGAACTGTTGCGCAAGCACGGAGCGAAAGAATAATGAAGTCAACACGATATACGCAATACGAAATACGAGAGACGAAATAGTGGAAGGTAAAGTTGCGGTTTTAGGTGATGCTGATTTTGTGATGCCGTTCTCGGCGCTTGGAGTGGATACGTACTCTGTCGGTCAGGCCGCTGAGCAATTACTTGAAAGCGCTAATAAAATAATCAGTGAAAAGTACGCTCTTGTCGTGGTTGCTGAAAATATAGCACCGACTCTCGAGGAAGTTTTCTCGACTCAGATGGATACCCCGACCCCCTGTATTGTAGTTGTGCCGTTTACCACTGAATCGAAGGGCTTTGCGACTGCAGCTTTGGCAAAATCACTCAAAATGGCTACCGGCATAAACATTTTACAGAACGATTAGAAATAAGGTTTTCATAATGAGTAAGGAAAAAACCGGCAGAATAGTCAAGGTTGCAGGCCCTGTTGTTACCGCCGAAGGTATGACTGGCTCCAGAATGTATGATGTCGTTCGTGTCGGCAGGCTCAATCTTATTGGCGAAATCGTCGAGCTAAAAGGCGACCTTGCTTCAATCCAGGTCTACGAAGAAACCACAGGTTTAGGCCCTGGCGAACCTGTTACCGATACGCACGCACCTTTAAGTGTCGAGCTTGGGCCTGGCCTGATTGAAAGTATATACGATGGTATCCAAAGGCCGCTAAGCTTGCTTGTAAAAGCGGAAGGCGAGTTTATGAGCAGGGGCTCGGCTATGCCCAGCCTCAATAGAAAAAAGAAATGGCACTTCAAACCAACTATAGAAAATGGTGAAGCAGTCGGCCCAGGTGACGTTATTGGTGAAGTTCAGGAAACCACACAGTTCGTACATAGAATTATGGTACCTTCCGAGGTGGCCGGGACCATCCAGAAAATGGCTGAAGGCGACTACACGGTCGAGGAAAAAATCGCCGTTTGTCTCACCGAGGATGGCACTGAGACTGAGCTCAAACTTATGCAGAAATGGCCCGTCCGAAGTGCCAGGGGAGTAATGAAACGTCTCGCTCCGGAAAGAATCCTTGTTACCGGCCAGAGGGTTATTGATACCTTCTTTCCCATCGCAAAGGGAGGGACCGCTTGTGTGCCGGGGCCGTTTGGCTCAGGAAAAACCGTCGTCCAGCATCAGTTGGCAAAATGGGTCGATGCAGATATTGTTGTTTATGTCGGCTGTGGTGAGCGCGGCAACGAAATGACCGACGTTTTGATGGAATTTCCCGAATTGAAAGACCC
>CAYLXD010000139.1:0-4538 GCA_964387515.1 uncultured Pirellulales bacterium
AAGCACTGACCGCTGGTGTACCGGTTGTCCCGCTAGGGGCACCGCCGGGTAGCTACGTCAGGAAAGGATAACCGCTGAAAGCATCTAAGCGGGAAGCCCCCTCCAAGATTAGGATTCCTTCCCGCACCTATTTTTGCTCAGGAGAGATTATGTATTACGTGTATGTGATAACTGAACAAGAAACTGGAAAGAGATATGTTGGCTTTACCAGCGATCTGAGAAAGAGAATCGCTCAGCATAATGGGCCGCGTGGTTCAAGATATACTCAAAAAGGTAAATGGATTCTGGCTTATTATGAGGCCTTTCTAAATAAACAGGATGCCTTGAAAAGAGAAAAGAAGTTAAAGCAAGACGGTAGAAGCAAATATCATCTTTTCCAAAGAATTAAAAAGTCTCTTACTGGTCAAAAATAGGTGCGGGAGAAGAGCCCTGATAGACTATCAGGTTGATAGGCCGGGTGTGTAAGGCGTGAAAGCGCTTCAGCTAACCGGTACTAACGCTCAATCACTTGACCATATCAATCCTTGGTTGATAAGCCGTCGCTCGTCGCTGGTCGCTCGTGCCTCGTAGAAAAGATTTCGAGCGACAGGTCACGAGAGACGGGAGACGAACTATTGTGCTCATAGGTGCATCTGCATATTCGAGCGAAGCTCGAAGCACGAATATCGAAATCCGAAATCCTAAACAATATCGAAATTCAAATGTTCAAAAACCGAGTGTTTTGGTCATTTGAATTTTGGTCATTCGGATTTGTTTCGAGTTTCGATATTAGGATTTCGAATTTATCAGGCTATTGCCTGATAAAATAATCTTCCTGGTGACGATACGTACGGGGAAACGCCTGATCCCATTCCGAACTCAGAAGCTAAGCCCGTGCGGCCGATGGTAGTCCTTATGGGCGAGAGTAGGTATCGCCAGGATTTATAAGCCCCGCTTTGGAAGCAAGGCGGGGCTTTCCTTTTACGCATTTAACCACAAATGAATCTCTAAAAAGAGTTTCCACACTTTTTACCGGTCGACAACAGTAAAACAGTAGGTGTTTGACATAAGAAGCGAAAAATGATAGTATCCTAACTCTAATCTGCCCAAATAAATGCAGTTAAAGCAGACAGGGAAGAAGGGTAAGAATATATAATTATGACGGGAGCAGAGAAATGGACAACGTAAAAGTTCTTTCTGCCGACGGTGTCGGCAGTGGATTTATCCCTAAGGAATATATTCCGGCTGGACAGGATGAATGGTATCTCCGCAACGAGCAGTTCACCAAGGCAAAAAAGGCCTGGCGGCATCTGCGTGCGCATGAAGTTGAATCGCTGGTCAAAAACGGCAACTACTGCGACAACTGGGACAGTATATATGTTACGAACGAGTTCGACGCCAACCAGATAAGGAACAACGAGTTTTTTGGCTTTATCCGCATAGGCAGGTGCAAGGAGGCAATGCTGGAACACCATGACCTGCGGTTGCCTGTCGGAATTACTAACAGCCGAATAGTTGCATGTGATATAGGCGATGATGCTGCAATTCACGACGTTCGTTACCTGGCACACTGTATAATCGGCGACCGTTGTATCCTCGCGAACATAGATGAAATGCACACGACCAATCACGCGAAATTCGGCAATGGAATCATCAAGGACGGCGAACCAGAGAACGTTCGCGTAACGATTGATTTGATAAATGAGACCGGCTCTCGGTGTATCATGCCTTTCGATGGTATGATACCGGCGGATGCATACATCTGGGCCAAGTATCGGGACGATACAGCCCTGCAGAAAAAACTCAAGGAAATTACACAGAGCAGCTTCGATTCGAGACGCGGGTATTACGGCACTATTGGGAACCAGTGCGTAATCAAAAACAGCCGGATTCTTAAGGATGTCAAGATTGGCTCACACTGCTATATCAAGGGCGCTAACAAACTTAAGAACCTCACCATTAACTCATCAGAAGAAGAGCCTACACAAATCGGCGAGGGCGTCGAACTGGTAAACGGTATTATCGGGTTTGGATGTCATATCTTCTATGGCTGTAAGGCGGTGCGGTTCATCCTCGGACGCAATTCCAATCTCAAATATGGAGCCCGGCTTGTCCATTCGTTCCTCGGAGATAATTCCACTATCTCCTGTTGCGAGGTGCTGAACAACCTGATATTTCCGGCACACGAACAACATCACAACAATTCCTTTCTGATAGCGTCGCTGGTAATGGGACAAAGCAACCTCGCTGCCGGTGCAACTATCGGGTCCAACCATAACAGCCGAGCTAACGACAATGAGATTCAGGCAGGCAGGGGCTTTTGGCCGGGATTGTGCGTCAGCCTTAAGCACTCCTGCCGCTTTGCGTCCTTCGTACTGATTGCCAAGGGCGACTATCCGGCTGAGCTCGACATACCGCTTCCATTTTCGCTGGTTAACAACAATGTATCAAAAGACCGACTGGAGGTCCTGCCGGCCTTCTGGTGGCTATATAACATGTACGCTCTGGCCAGAAACTCATGGAAGTTCCAAACACGCGACAAGCGAAAGGTCAAGGTTCAAAACATTGAATTTGCTTCGCTCGCTCCTGACTCGATTGAGGAGATTATCAGGGCCCGGCAGTTACTGACGATATGGACTGCAAAGGCCGAGCTGCGCAAGAAAGGCAAAGACCCTAAGCAAGAAAAAACAGAAGAACTTATCCGAATCGGCCGGGGTCTGCTCGAGGGGGCCGAAGAATCTTCAGACGGGCTGGAGGTCCTGGCCGAGAACATGGAAAAATCAACACGGGACGTTGTAATTCTAAAGCCGGCACTTGCGTACAAGGCCTATGGCCAGATGCTTCATCACTATGCCATAACGAATCTCGTAGACTATATGGAATCTGTCCCTGAAGCCAATCTTGCCTTGATGAGCAAGGAATTGAGCGGTGAACACATACGCGAATG
This sequence comes from uncultured Pirellulales bacterium, assembly GCA_964387515.1. Taxonomy (GTDB): domain Bacteria; phylum Planctomycetota; class Phycisphaerae; order Sedimentisphaerales; family Anaerobacaceae; genus CAVXEF01. The sequence continues at coordinate 2,927 of CAYLXD010000139.1, forward strand.
GGTCAATCTTGGAGGCCAGCTTATGCCCGCCTTCGAGGCGGACAAAATAAGGGCAGATGTAGGCTCAGGCAAGCTGAGTAGTTGGGAGCAAATACATCAGAGATACGATGACATCTGGCAGCAGTATCCTCTCGCCAAGCAGCAGCACGCGTTTGCGGTACTGCGTGAAATTTGCGGTGCAGATAAACTGGATAAGGACAAGTGGTTCGCGATGCTGGATACTGCGGTTAAGATTCAAGAGTACATTCGCGATGAGGTATATGCCACACGAAAGAAGGATTTTGAAAATCCGTTCCGCCAGGCGACGTACAGGAATATGGATGAAATGACCGCCGCAATCGGTACGATTGAAGATAACGATTTCGTAAAGCATGTCCGAAGTGAAACAGAGGAGTTTAAGAACAAGATTGAGCAAATCAAAAAACGAGGTTAGGACGGCTTGAAAAGGGAGCCGCTACTATCGTTAATTTTAAGAAGAAAGGTGAAAAGATGAATCTTACAGATGAAAAGTACTCCAAATACATGCTGGTCCAGGAAATGATGGATACCATAGGTATTGTAAAAGGCTTCAATCCAGGCCAAACCAAAGAAGTCGCACAAAAGATAAATTCCGTCGGCAGATTACTGCTGACGGGCGAAGGCTCCAGCAGAATCTTCCCTGCAAAGAACGCCATTCGCAAGAACCTGCGATGGGGACTGGACTTGCAGATTGCGACTGACGGTTCGCGGCAATCGGCACAATATGACCTATCAAAATTTGCTGTGTTTTGCGCATCCAACTCCGGCCGGACAAAAGAGGTAGTACTGCTGGCTAAAAAGCTGGCAGAGCAAGGGAATGAGAATCGGTTCGGCTTAAGTGCAAATGAAAAGACCCTGCTGGAGGAGGCGTGCAGCGAAACATTTGTCCTTACCTGCGGCTGGGAGCAAGCCGTAGCGGCAACCAAAAGCGTGATAGAACAGGCACTGTTCTACGAATCTATTCTGCGGCACATAGCTGGTACGATTAATAAACTGGACTGTGCCGGGCTGTCGGCGAAGCTGGAAAAGGCACTGACGATGCCTATCGATAAGGAAATAATCCGGGCCGCTGCCAATGCCACAACGATTTACTTCGCAGGATATAACGACGGCGTTGCCGAGGAACTGACACTCAAAACTAATGAAATCACACGAAAGAAATCCGATTATCTGGAGGGCACGTACGCAGTCCACGGCATAGAAGAAGTGATGGACACAAACGACGTTGTCTTCGTTGTGGACCCTATCGAAGATGAGATAGCCAAGTTCAAAGAAGTGCTGGTAAAAGGGGTCGGCCTGAAGGTAGTTGCTATCGCCGATAGAGACACGCCCTTTGCAACAATCCGTGTTCCCGAAGCGGGCGAGCTTGCCCCATACGTATACCTCTGTGCAGGCTGGAATGTACTTGTCGAGATAGGAATGGCCCTCGCCATAAACCTGGATAAACCGCAACGCGCACGCAAAATCGGCAACGAACTTATCGTCTGACGGTAGCCATAAGGTCAGCTCAATAAGTAAGAGCTTGTAACAAAACTGTCAGTTTCCCTTTGTCATTCCCGCGAAAGCGGGAATCCAGATGTTTTTATTAAAGCCG
>CAYLXD010000140.1:0-4496 GCA_964387515.1 uncultured Pirellulales bacterium
GAAGCCTGATAATCATAGCGGCCACCGTTGTTTTGCCTGAACCGCCTTTTCCACTGATAGCGATAGTCATTGACATATTTTTCTCGTGAGCTAAAGTGCCTAAAGTGTAAAGTGCCTAAAGTGAGCTAAAGTTATAAACAGCATTATTCGAATCTTCTTTTTAGCTCATTTGCTTCCAATAGATGTAAAGATAGCGAGCAATTCTCCACACTCTTGATATTCACCTTTTACTTTTCTCCAGGATAACCATCTTAGTTTTACAATTATTTCCAGCCAATATTGTGTTTCACTGGCTTCACTTTCACAAATCTTAATCCTGTTCTTGAAATCGGCTTTACTTCTGGCCCGATTGGCTTCTCGATAATTTGCACCGATGGACGTTCCAGATTTTGTAATCTGAGTCCTGATAACCCTTCCCTCAGGCGTGTTGGGTAAAGTTCTCGATAAACGTATTATGCGCACAGCGAATTCTCGTGTTCGTTTTTCAAGCTCTTTAGCGAATTCTTTATTATCCATAACTTTAGTCATTTTAGGCACTTTAGGCACTTCTCCCATTTCCCGGCTCACACGCCGCGAGTTACGGCTGTTACCGAGGGGAACAGGGACAAATCCGTATGGGGCAGAAAACCTGCTCTGATAAATTCATCCATATATCCCGGATGACTCATCAAATCGAAATATGTCATACTTTTGGCGATTTTTTCAGCGGTATCGAGGGCTTTTCGGCTCAGCAAAACCGTTTTTGCCCCTGCAATAGACGTGTTTCCGACAAACTGAATCTTCTCGGTGGGGACATCGGGCAGCATTCCGATAGTAACGGCCTGTTGAACGTTCAGGAAGTTTCCGAATCCCCCCGCCAGATAAATTGCATCCAGGTCTTCGGTCTTCGTTTGGGTCGCTTCCATAAGGACCCGAATAGCGGCAAAGACTCCAGCCTTGGAGCGCACGAGATTGTTAATATCAGCCTGTGTTATCACGATTTCCTGATGTTCGTTAGTAGGGGGGACTAACTGGAACTGCCATCCCTCGTCACCTTCTGTTAGTCTTTTGTCGCCGTTGTGCTTAAATCGTCCGGTTCGGTCTATGATGCCGTTTACAAACAGTTCGGCAAGCGTGTCCAAAAGTCCTGAGCCGCAGATGCCGGACGGATGGGTATCACCGATTGTTTTATACTCGATAGAGCCATCGGGAAGGATGTTGAGTTTTTCAATAGCGCCGGCACCGGCCCTCATACCATGTCTGACGCCGCTGCCTTCAAAGGCGGGCCCTGCCGAACTTGAGGCGCAAACCAGCCAGTCCCGATTGCCAAGAGCAACTTCACCATTTGTTCCGATATCGACAAAAAGGCATCTGCCTTTTTTAGTATAGATTCGCGTAACCAACACACCCGCCACGATGTCACTGCCGACATAGGCGGCCACACTCGGCAGACAGTATAACAAACCTCGCTTGTTTATCTGGATGCCCGCTTCGGCCGCTCGAATAGGCGGTACAAAACCGACCGAGGCGATGTAAGGCTCCTTGCGTATGCGGGTCGGGTCCAGGTTCAGCAAAAAATGCACCATTGCCGTGTTGCCGGCACAGACGACCGCCGTTATATCCTGCAAATCGACTTTTTGTCTTGAGGCCAATGTTACGATAAGGTCGTTTACATCGTGTACTATGCGATTTTGCATCTCATCGAAAGCATTGTTTTCCTCCGCGTAGATGATTCGGCGGATGTAGTCTTCGCCGAAGTTTATCTGGCTGTTGTATGTGGCTTCGGCATCTATTGTTGTGCCGGTGGTCAAATCAAGCAGATGTGCTACGACGGTTGTTGTTCCCAGGTCGACGGCCACAGCAAAATTTGTTTTACAGCGTTTGCCCTGTTCGACCTCTATAACCTCCGTAGTTCCGCCGCGCCGGCCTATTGTTACCGCAACCTTGTAGTTGGCTTCAACAAGCAATTTTGAGAGGGTTTGCAGAATGCGAAATCCGGTCTGCATTATAGGGGCCTCGATCTGGTCTCGTATGGCTACGTACAGACGCTCGTGGTCGGCCGTGTTGTCCTGAACGGTCGGAGGTGACATCTGGATGCAAAGTTTGCGAACCAGCGGGTCAAACTTAAACACACCTGCCACATCACCGGCGAGCTCGCTGAATCTGTGGGCATCGGTGTCCATTAGTATTTGAGAAGCCTGCAGAGCGTGTGACTTTGGAACCGTTACAGTCATATCCGAAAGGACTTTTGTCTGGCAGGCAAGAACGACGTTTTCCCGGATTTCATCGGGTGTAAGTAGCGTGGTAGGTCTGCTTTGAAATTGTCCTTCGTCGATGGTTACTTTACATTTGCCGCAATAGCCGTCTCCGCCGCAGATGCTGCTTAAATAGATGCCGGCTTTACGAGCCGCCTCAAGCAGAACCATCCCGGCCGGAACCTCCACTTTTAATCCGCTCGGCTCAAAACAGAGAGTGCATTTTTTGATTTTCGATTTTTGATTTTTTATTTTCGATTTCCCTTTTTCAGTCTGCAATACGCAGTATGACTTACGCCGTTACTTCCATACTTCCCGCAGATATTTGGGCAGCATCGAAGACTCCCTCGGGCCGACCATAATCTCCCAGTTGGTGGCTTCTTCGAGTTTTCCGCTCATCACGGCCACGTAGCCGGGGATGATTAGTTTATGGTGCTTAACCATACTCTCCACATTATGTTTTGTCATAGCGTCGGCGACGGTCTTTTCAGTGAGCTTGTCTCCCGAATAGGCGGTTAGAACACTGGTGCCTTCGGTATCGACCACGAGAATGTAGCTTGGTACCCTGCTGGCCTCGACGTCCGATTCGACCGTGTAATACGTCAGTGAGAAGTTTGTCGTAAACATCAGCGGGGCGTTTGCATCAGGTTCGCCAATGGTATAGACCTTCGGCTCGACCTGGACAGGTTTTTGCGGGTCGCTGTATATGTTCATTACCGTGGTCAGCATCGGCAATAATGCGTGCGGCTGGTCGGTATCGACCACTACGATACCGGAATATTTGCAAATAAGGCTTATGGCCATAGCGGCCTGTGTGTCGCCGTCACCGTCGGCAATGAAGGATATAACAGGATACCCTAAGGATCTAAACGCCTTTTTCAGCGCCACAGCGCGAATTTTCGAGAGATTGTACAACTTTTCCCGCAGACCTTCAGCCTGTGGGCAAAGTACAATATCTTCAACTTCCTGAGCTTTAATTTTTTCGGTAAGCTCCGCGAGGGCTTCGAGCGATTCAGCCTTTGCTGTAATCGGGCAGTTGTTATCCCTGGCGATTTTGGCCATTGCTTCGGCGGTATCGGCCTTCGCCGACGCAAGCAGGGGGGCGGCATCGGCGGTTTTATCAACCGCAGCAGCCATCGCGTCCGGGGAGTCTGTTACAAGGATAATAGCCAGCGAGCCGGCGTCTTTTACGGCGGCCGCGGCCTGAGCGAAGTTAGCAGCCGAGCCGCTGTCGTTAACAACCGCGATGGCGTTAACTGCAATTTTGGTACCGACACGCTCAAACTGCAGCGAATTCACTGAGTCAATCCGCTTCTTTAAATCATCGCCGGTAAGTTTGTCTGAGACAGTCACGCCGATAACGGCAGGATTGTAGAACTTTTCCTCGTGGCGGAACATTACGGTTTCCTGGCCGAGTTGTAGCTGATTGTCGGCGCTGCCGAACTTTACGAGTCTTATCGGCGGTGCCGAGGCCGCCGCAAGGGTCTGCTTGGCTTCCTCGGAAACGTACGGACAGGCGTCGAGCTCGGCTCGCTTCTGGGCTAATTGCATCGCAAAGGCCAGACAGGTAGGCATACCGCACTTTTTGCAGTTGGTTTTTGGCAGAAGCTTAAAAATCTCCAGTCCGGTTAGAGCCATAATATTCGCCCTTTCTTTGTAAATGGTAATTGGTAACTTGTGAATGGTAACTGCTTACCGCTTAACCAATCACCATTTAACCAATTACCAGTTACCGGTTTTTTTAGAACATAGGTTCCAGAGCTGTTACGGGATGGTTGTTCTTGGTAATGAATTCTAAAACCTCTTCTTCGGTAGTAGCTGTGGTCTCGTCGGCAATCTTAGTAAGAAATTCCTCCCCGCCGAGTTCAAGTTCCTTTGCTCTATTTACGAAGCTATTCTTAATTTCTTCTTTCAGCATAGTAGGCATCCAGACGATTCGTCGAATTCCGCCTTCTGCAGCGATAAATTTTCTTGAGTTGATGTAATGTTTTGAGTGCCCGATGAACCCGGGCGTTTGATTTCCGCCGCCCACCGTGCCGGCCAGCGTCGAGAACTTCATACCGCAGGGGGTCATCTCCGCGAATTCGCGGTTGACTATCATTATGCCGCCGGTGGAGGGCAGCACAGCGGCAATGCATTCGAAGCAGCCGCACGAGGTCATCGGGTCAGTAATCATACTGTACTGGCTCATTCGCTCGACGTTGCCATGACTGGTCTTGAGAACAAATTCGTTTACCTTGTCCCATTGGCCAATGGTCGGCT
>CAYLXD010000141.1:0-4479 GCA_964387515.1 uncultured Pirellulales bacterium
ATGTCCTCCAAGAACTGGCTGTGGTGGGTGTGCCCATCATAGCTACCGAATTTGATACCGATGCGGGCAGCGCAACTCAAGCGGCCGACGACCTCGAGAACCTCTACCGGATATGTTTTAGCCATCCTTTAGTAGAAGGCATAATTATGTGGGGTTACGATCAAAATGTCTGGCGTGGGAATGGGATTGTAAATTCCTCCACCTGGACTCTTAATGAAGCCGGCGTTCGATACGAAGCCCTGATGGACGAATGGACAACAAATGATTCGAACACCACAGATGGGTCGGGCAACGCGTACTTCAGGGGATTTCACGGCGTCTACGAGATAACGCTTTCTAAGACCGGTGAGACCACCGAGATACACGAAATAGAGTTGGAGCCGGGAGGGGGAACACAGCTATTTGTGCTCGAAACGGACTTTTCAGGCGGAGGGCTGCCTGGTAGAGCCACGTATCCGAGTCCGGACAATGGTGTGTCTGACGTTAGCATAAACACCGACCTTAGCTGGACTGCCGGCACCGGTGCGACCTCGCACGATGTGTACTTCGGCACAACGAGTCCAGGTGACTTCCAGGGCAATCAGCCAGGTACGACTTTTGACCCTGGGACATTAAGCTATAGTACGGCTTATTATTGGCGTATCGACGAAGTGAACGACAGCGGCACGACTACAGGCGACGTCTGGAGCTTTACGACTGTTCCTCCCCTGCCCGGTCAGGCGACGGATCCGAGTCCGGACGATGGGGTGTCTGATGTTAGCATAAACACCGACCTTAGCTGGACTGCCGGCTCGGATGCGACCTCGCACGATGTGTACTTCGGCACAACTAGTCCAGGTGACTTCCAGGGCAATCAGCCAGGCACAACTTTTGACCCCGGGACATTAAGCTATGATACGACTTATTACTGGCGTATTGACGAAAAGAACGTCAGCGGCACGACTACAGGCGATGTCTGGAGCTTTACTACTTCTGCCCCTGATACCACTCCACCGACGCCGGATCCATGCTGGGCTTCGCCGCCGACGGCAACGGGGCCAACCTCGATTACGATGACGGCAACGACCGCTACAGACGCCGAATCTCCGCCTGTGTACTATTACTTCGAATGCACCAACCACGGTGATGCCAGCAGTGATTGGCAAACAAGCACAACCTATGTAGCTACTGGTCTGATACCAAATACCCAGTATACGTTCAGGGTTAAGGCTCGCGATAGCGCCCTTGTTCCAAATGAAACTGGCTGGTCGACAGAGGAGTCCGCTACTACCGAACCACCTCCCACAGATATTGAAATCATCGGTTCGTGGGAGACGGGCACATCTCATCCAAAAGAAACTGGTACTAACCGTGCTTTGATATTCATCGCTCACAACGAATCTCCCAGTGGCACTCCGACTTTGACTTCTGTAACATACGACAGCCAGGTAATGACCAAAGTCGTTGAAATTACCGCCAGCGGCGGCACGGACTATAAGAATTACGTTGCGGCATTTATCCTCAATGAGGCAGATGTCAACGCCGCGACCTCAGGCGACTTCGACCCCACTTGGAGCGCCACGCCGGGCGCCGTCGCATACGCCAGCGTATTCCTTCAGAATGTTGACCAGACGACCCCCATCGGAGACAGCGACTCTGCCGGTACTGGAAGCGGTACTAATCCAATCGAGACCGGCGCGCTTTCCACGGAAGACGGGGATATGGTTATTATTGCAGCTACGTGCGGCAACCTGGGCTCATATACACTCAACAACGGTTTTACTGAAGGCGAAGGCACCGACCATCAGTTTGGTGACTCTACTACTGGAGGTACGGGCGTAGCTGGCCACAAATCCGCAACCGGTGTCGCCGAAACACCGAAGGCAACATATAGCGCCACTGTTAACCGTCAGGTGCTTATTGGCTTCGTTGTCCAGGCTGCTGCAGCAGACGAGCCGCCGGCGCCACCGACAGGCCTGGTAGCAACGGCAGGCAACGAAATGGTCTCGCTCGACTGGAACAATAACTCAGAATCCGACCTGGCCGGCTATAACGTATATCGTTCCACAACTCAGGGCAGCGGTTATGGTAAGATAAACACCTCGCTTGTGGGCAACTCGGATTACATCGATAACGACGTCGATAACGGAACACCATATTATTACGTCGTCACTGCGGTTGACGAGGCCTATCAGGAGTCCGGCTATTCGAACGAAGATTCTGCTACACCCGATTACCAGAACTGCGCGGATGTCCAGGCAGGTGGCGATGGTTTACTGTCAGACCTCGACGGCGATTGCTACGTCAACTACTGGGACCTTGAGACAATAGCTTACTACTGGCTCAATACAGACTGCGACGAATTCGACGATTGTGAGGGAGGCGATTTTGAGCCGGACGGTGACGTTGACTTTGTTGACTTCAGCACGTTCGCACCGCAGTGGCTCCAGTGTAACGACCCCTGCGACCCGGACTGCATACATAACTGGCCGTAGAATCAAAAAGGAGGATGATGGAATCTGTTTAAGCGTTTTTATATCTGTTTGCTTTTCACCTTACTCCTGTTGGCGACACCTTCTTACGGTGCTACAGCTGCCAGCCTGATTTTCAAATCTACCGGTGCCAGCCACGACAGCGATGGCTGGAATTTGTCGAGCAACGGCTATGTGGGGACATTTATAAACGTGCCCACTGCCGGGCCAGTTACTGTTACTATAAAAGCTGATGGCAGCTTTGCCGGCGGGGAGCTACCGATAATGCACCTTCACATTGGTGATAGCAACGCCTCGTGGAGTGTCGCTGACAATGGCAGCCCGCACACGACCTATAGTGACTATGTTGCCGACTTTGATTTGCCCGCCGGGATGCACGCGGTGAGGGTCGAGTTTGTCAATGATTATAGCAACGGTGAGGACCGCAGCCTCTACCTTAAGAGCATAACCTTTGACAATGCAATGTTACAAAATTCTGCAACAAGTGCCAACGCCCTTGCCGCCTCCGACAACTATATTGAGAACTACCGAAAGAGCGCCGCAACAGTCAACCTGTTTGTTGGAGAAGGCGGCGTTCCTGAAGGAACACAAGTGCAGGTAAAACTTCACAGGCACGCATTTAATTTCGGAACCGAGGTTTACGGATTGTGGGATATGCCCTGGGCCGAGCCTGACCCGACTCCTGGCAGCGATAACTACAATTATCAGCAGTTCATTAATACCCACTTTAATATGATACTTCCCGGTAACGCCGGTAAGTGGCGGTATAACGAATATGACCGTGACGTTGTAACTATGCAGGCGGTTGATGATATGCTGGACTACGCGGACGCCCACGGCCTGCGGGCGCGTATGCACGGTGTATTGTGGGACTACGATGTCCAGGAACCCGACTGGGTTAACACCCTGCAGAATCAGGCTCTGACCGACCCCTGCGCCGCCGCGGAGTACTGGGATGAGATTATCGAGCGCATACAATACTTCGTCGGTGAGCGCGGCGGACGATTTACCGACATTGACGGCATCAACGAAAGCTGCCATAAGCCGAAGAACACCGATATATTCGGCATCGAGGGCGTAGCTCAGCTTTACAACGAAATGGCGGTCGCCTCGGCCGGCCGGGCAAAAATCGCAGTTAATGAATATAACGTCCTTGAATGGACCGACTATACCAACTGGTATCGTGAGCATATCGAAGACATTGTCAATTCCGGCGGAACTGTTGAGTTTATCGGCCTGCAAAATCACACAAGTTCAGGCGGCTATAATACCATTACTGTTTTTAAGAACCTGCAGCTATTTGCGGGCTTCGAGCTGCCTATGAAAATTACTGAATTCAGCCTCGATTCACCAAGCTCAACCATTCTCACAGACACTATGCGCCTCTGTTTCGGCAACGATATGACCGATGGATTTATTATGTGGGGATTCTGGAAGGAGCAAATGTGGCGGAACGGCTCGGCACTTGTCGACGAGAACTGGAACCTGACAGATATGGGTGCTGCTTACGAACTGCTTATGACTCAGTGGGACACAAACGAGGTACTCTACGTCAATGCTGACAGCCAGATAAACTTCACGGGTTATTACGGCGATTATGATATCCTCATCAATGACCAGGCCTATCCCCTTACGCTGACGAAAGGCACAACAACATACGACCTGCATATTCCTTGTACCTCTCAGCTTCAGGGCGACATATATCCGGACTGCTATGTGAATGAGTTTGACCTGTTACTGCTTGCGAACCAGTGGTTGCAGGAACCGGCCAGCGCGGACATAGACAACGATAATGATGTAGACTTTGGCGATTTTGCAATCATAGGTAATGATTGGAGGCTATGCGCCAACCCGACAAACCCAAACTGCTCAGATAAATGATAAAACGGCCTGATAACCATCTTATTTGTATAAGCTTATCTTTGGCCGTTTGTTCGGCGCTATCGTCTTCCTCTTTCAAGAAACTCCTGGCAGGCATAATCCTGCCATTTCGGCTCAAGCCCAATCG
>CAYLXD010000142.1:0-4460 GCA_964387515.1 uncultured Pirellulales bacterium
TGCAAAACTCCTCTATAACACGAATCGCCTCGCGGGCTCGATTAAAATTGGCGTCAATGATTCTGTAAATGCTTCGCTCCATGATGCGTCGATTATACCGTCCAGAGTCATCTTTTGACAGCGGAATTAGCCGGTAGCAGCCGAAAAAGGCAGGTTGAGGGATGTCTTTCACCGGACGGGAAAATGTCAGCGCAAAAAGGAGGAGCCGTTCCTCCTCCGGTACGGCTCCCGCTGTATAACGAACAAAACCACTTTTATCGGACTTTTACGTCCAACATCCGTGGTTTTGAAGCCTCGGAAATCGGGTGGACTTCATCCTCCTCCGACGGTATTTTTAGGATGTCCGCCCAGATTTACCAAGTATTACAACGCAGGTTTGCAAAGTCTATGCCAAGGAAGAGTTATGAGACGGCGGGCCCGTTTGATTTCGTATAACTACCTACCCATAAAATAGTTACGTACTTAAAATGCCCCGGTTACTATCGGAAAAACAAATGGCACATTTTGCGAAGGCGTTGTTATTTTTCAACACCGCCTTTGTCCAGCCAACCCACTTTTACAAATATAGGACCATAAGTTCTTAGACGACAGGGAGATTTGTCGCGTGTTTACAAAAAACAACACAAGAGACGGTAAAATGAACGGCTGCGGTAGTTTTTTTCGACCAAATGCGCAATGGCCAAGCCATAGGTGTAGTGTGAACGGCAAAATGGCATAATTTGCACGAAGATGGCAGAAATGCTTTTTTGCGGTATGCGTAAACGTCCCCCGCTTCTATACTACCTAAATTAACGCAAAAATAAGTGGTATAGTCCTACTCGACAACAGCAATAATATCAGCAAATTTAATACTTACCGCACCTTTTCAGCGTTCCGTAAAACGCGAGAGAACGTCACGGAGTCCATTTCTCGAAGTACGTTTCCGATGCGGGCTAAATTTTCCTGCCTGGTGGGGCTGAGCACTGCGTATAAGTGACGGTCGGGATTGTTCCTCATCGCTTGCTGACCCCACTCGGTAGCTTCAAACGCTCGCCGGTCTTTTGCTATTACATAATAACTTTTCTTGTCCCACCGACTTAAAATCTGCTGGATAGCACGTTCACGGTCTTTGTAACATTCGCAAGAATTAACTGTTTTATCTTCTGTGCTGTCTATGCGCAAAAGGGCTATTTTAAGTAAGGATGGGGGAGTATCTAAACACATCATACATCTCATCAAAAGCAGTCTCGTGTATTCTAAGATAAGGTCCACGATAACCACAATTAACAAAATAAGGCTCACCAGCAGTTGAGCAACAGCCTGTAAATAAGTTTTGATTGCTGATAGCTTCACGGTTTCTCTGTGTTTTGTTTTGCCAGGTTAACATTAAGATATATTTTCAATCTGCCGCGAGAAAAACATATTGTGCCGAAACGATATTTGCGAGTGAGTGTTTTTTCGCCATTCCTTTTTAGGAAGTCTAACAGTAAGGCCTGTAAAGCCGTTTGATGACTAAGCCAGGGTTCAATCGTTTCATTTGTATATTCTCTGACCAGAGAGATTCGCTTTTCGCATGTTGCCTTCTCCTGGTCTATGCCAGCCTGCAGCTCGGCCATTTCCCGCAATACGCTATCGATTTGGTCCAAGCTGTCAATTCCTGCAGTTGGTGCGACCTGTTTTTTTGTAACGTCCACCTTGCCCTTCCTGTATATTCTTTTGTATTCCCGCTCATACTCTCTTTTGCATTCCTTGCACTGGTCGGCTAACCCATCGGGTCTGTCCTTACTCTTGGTAAAACAGGAGCGAAGCTTCCTTTTTTTACATTTGGAGCATCGTTTTTTTGACATTTTCACTAATCCTGGGAAAATCGCGGACCTGTTTGTCTATCACCGACCACAGGAGTATAAATCGTATCGTGGTGATAATGAGTGTGATGGTGGACAGCCGCTGCGGTAGTTGGGCCCGTAACCTGTTCCTGCTCACCCTGAATTACTTCCGCTGCGGTAGTTGGGCCCGTAACCTGCTCCTGCTCACTTCGAATTACTTCCGGTTTTGTCCTTGTTAGGATTTCATACCTTTGTTGTGGAGTCATTCTCTCCCAATATCCCCTATATCCCCCAAAATAAGGGATTGCTTTTTTTTCTTCAGAGGTTAAGTTTTCATACCAGGCACGAAAGGCTGCCTCCTCTTTTTGTTGTTCTTCAGGAACCGGCCATTTGGGAATATAGTGTTCTCTTATCCATTGTCGAATAGGCCTGCGGCGTCTAAATGTTCTACGTTTGGCTTCGCCAATTTCGCGTATATCCTCTTCGTATTGTTCTGTTATCTTTACATCAAGGTCCTCTTCCATAGCAGCTGCCTTTGCCCTTGCATCACGGCGCTCCTGTGTTTCTCTTGAACGGCGTTCTTCTTCCTGTTCAAGTTTAGCCCCTTCAGCTCCGGCAGCCTGCTCAAGGGTTTTGCTAATACCTTTCCTGGGGGCAGTTAAAAGTTTAGAAACGCCTGCAGCAGCCGTAGTGCCGTATATATCAGTCAGCATCTTTGTAAATGCTTGCTGGTCCATCTTTTCCCTCATTAACTGAAGCTGCATCAAAAGCTGCTGAGGGTCCTGTGCTATCTCTTCAGAGATACCATACTTGGCGATATTAGATGTTTGCGGAGCTAATAAAGCCTGTAGTGTTGTTGCGGGTAATCCTGTTTTTTGCCTGCCGACTTCCCCTGCAGCAAGGGTTGCAACGGTTTCGACCGCCTGGGCCGGAGTCCACCCCATTGCTTTAACTGTCGGCATACCTCGACCTAACGCCTCTATCAATTCAGCATCGGTCAGACCGGAAGCAGCAGCACCAGCAGCAATCTGCCGTCTAAAAGCCCCCTGCTGCTCAGGTGTTGTCATACCCCATCCGGCCATTAAAGTTATAAGCTCAGTAGTAGCCGCTCCACCGTGTCTCTCACCGTAGCCGAGCATCTCTCTTAATCCTTTGCCGTATTGTTCTTCGGTGAGCTGGCCGGATTCCACCATCCCCCTGAACTGCCGAGTGTAGGCGTTGATAATAGGCAGGCCGATTTCTTTAGAAACGGAAGTCTCTTTCAAAAGTGCAGCAGTCTCTTTCATTACCTGCTGTCTACTTCTCTCATCGAAGGCGTCCATCGCCTCAAAAAGGTCAGCGAATTCTTTTCGTATGCCCTGGACGTTGCGGACCGCTTCATCGCACCTCGTTTTAAGGTCGTCAAAAAACTTGGCAATTTTCGCGGCTGCAGTTGCTACAGCCATAACGATTGCCATAAAGCCCATCGTACCTGCGAGCTTTTGTAGAGCAGTAGATACCTTCCCCGATGCACGGCTTGCTTTGGTCCCCATTTGCTCAGTAGACGTGCCGACCTTCTGGGCGGAATCCCCTACGCTGTCAAGCTGCTGCTTTGCCTGTTGAGTCCCTGTGACCTTTGTATGTATGTTTATATCTTTTGCCATTTAACAGCTCTCAAAAAACCAGGTGGGCAAGTTAATTGGCTGTCCGCCTGCCTCACCTGGCATTAACTAAAGAATAATAGGGCCCACCAAAAAGCAGCGATACTTTTCACAAAACCAGGCAGGCATCCAATTGTTTAGCTCGTTGCCTGCCTGGCTACTTTCCACAAATTAAACTACAACCAACTCTGCCAATCCCTGGCCGTCCGCATCTTTCGGCGAAATGTTCGGCTTGGACAGTGTTCCAATAATACATAGATTGCATCCTGTAGCACCGCTGCCAGCCGTTGGGTCATTGACCTTCACGTATCGCTTATGTGAATGTGTCAAGTCCACATCGATAGCTTTAACTTTGTTATCGTCACCAGCTCCAAGCACGGCGGCAAGCTCTGCATCAGTTATATCCGTATATGAGCCGCCAGAGGTGTCGCATTCCTCAAGCTTCGGCGGTGTTGACGAATCGCCGGACCCGACTGCAACATCGGTATCACCAATGATAAACTCAACTCGCAGATGTCCATAGCCGGCACAATCAGCATAAGTGTTGTTCTCAAAAGCACCGTTATTTTTAAGCTGGGGCCTGAGCATAATCACTCGTTTAGTATCCTGAACTTCAATCATTTTTCATTCCTTTACTGCCGTTCAAACGGCGTTCTAATGCCTGTTATTTGTCCATCGAAAGCTATTCACCAGCAGCGGTAACCAACCCGACAATCGCTCCAGCCTCTGAAGTATCACCGACACCGTGAGCTGCAACGTCAATTCTCTCCGTGCCTCGGATTGCGATTTGGTCGTTGCCGAAAAGCACTTCATCGGAACGGGCAATCTCCAAAGTTCTCCGCTCGCCTAAGTAAGAGCCGAGCCCAAGGTCGCCTAATATCGCGCAGATTTGTGAGTCGTCCTCAGTAAACGGCATACAGTGAACAAACTCGACCGGATAGCCCAATAAGAAACGGCCCTTGCGGTCCGAGAGAATCTCAAAGATGTTCGCAACACCGGCAGTCCTGGCCAGCGG
>CAYLXD010000143.1:0-4312 GCA_964387515.1 uncultured Pirellulales bacterium
CCCAGAATGTTTACAGAGTCGATTTTATTCACTATGGTAGGATTTCGATGGTTTCAGGGTGGAGTCTTTGTAGAGCGGGCAGTTGGTTTCGGCCTAACCTGGTGTCAATCAGGACTGAGCTGTCGCGATACTGCTCTTTCAGAATTTGCCCATTTGCCCGCAGAAAGCTCTGTACCCTGCCGTTCGACTGACTGCTGCAAACGCGCAGCAGAAGCTCATCGCCCCTATATTTTTCCAATACTGTTTCGGTGAGCTTCTCGAGACCGAGGCTGGTCCTGGCCGATATGCACACCGCATCGTGAAATAATGTCTGCAGCATTTCAAGCTCGCCGATTCTCTTTACGATATCGACTTTATTAAACACCAGCAGAATCAGCTTTTCGCCGCAGCCGATTTCCGCCAGAACGTTATTGACAGACTCGATTTGCTTGAGCACCTCCGGGTTGGAGACATCCACAATATGCAGGAGCAAATCGGCATTGACGGCTTCTTCCAGAGTTGCCTTGAACGACGCGACCAGTTGATGAGGCAGGTTTTTAACAAAGCCGACAGTATCACTTAAAAGCACTTCTGCTCCACGCGCCAGAACCCATTTTCTTGTCCGTGTATCGAGCGTTGCAAACAGCCGGTCTTCGACGAGCACGCCGGCATTAGTAAGGGCATTTAAGACGGTGCTTTTGCCGGCGTTCGTGTAGCCGACTATGCAGATTTTGAACATATCCTTTCGGCTGTCTATCTCGCGGACCCTGCGCCTGTCGATGGCAGCAAGCTCACGTTTTAGTTCTGTAATTCGCTTATTGACTAATCGGCGGTCAATTTCGAGCTGCTGCTCGCCAGTTCCTCTGGTGCCGATACCGCCGACCATACCCGCGGCAGTTCCACCGCCTGCACCGGCAACACTGTCTAAGTGCGCCCACATTCTTGTAAGTCGCGGATACGTATACTCCAGTTGGGCCAGCGCGACCTGCAACTGGGCCTGTTTTGTCTGTGCTCTGGTTGCAAATATGTCGAGAATCAGTTCACTGCGGTCAAGCACTTTGACGCCGACTATTTCTTCAAGCTCGCGAATCTGACGCGGCATCAGGTCGTTGTCGAATATCACGACGTCGGCTTTGAAACGTCTGACCCGACCTGCGAGCATCTCGGCTTTGCCTTTGCCGATATACGTGGTGGGATTGATTGTGCGGATTTTCTGCTGGAATCTGTCAACGACAATGGCACCGGCACTTTCAGCCAAGGCTGTCAGCTCGACTAAATTGTCCGAACCACCCCCGCCGTACAGAACAGCGCCTACCAGAATGGCCCGCTCTTTTCTGACCCTCAGCGTTTCACGGAGTTTTTCCAATTAAAAGCTGCCTCCCAAAATTGCCCTTTTATTTTAGCATACTTGGCCATATTTCTCAATAAAGCCTAAACATTCGGCAGATTGCCGCATTTTTGAACTAAATATCGGCGTTTCCTCTCATTTTTGGGCTAAGAAAGGCGATTCGGTGTCAAAAATCAGCCACCAGCGGCGTTTTTGACTTGATAAAAGATAAATCATCCGTTACAGTGAATTTCCATTTGTATTTTGACGAAATACAGCTTATAGGTGTTTCTTTTTAGTATTTTTATGTAAAGCATTTAAGGAAGGCCGTTTTTCATGTTAAGAGTGAAGTCGCGTACAGGTGAATCGGTTCAGCAGATGATAAGACGCTTTAAGAAGCTCTGCGAGAAGGAGGGTCTTATCAGGGATATGAAGCGCACCGCCTACTACGAAAAACCCTCGGAGAAGAACCGCCGGCGCGTTCGCAAATCTCAGCGAATTTCAAGCTATAATTACTAACATAAACCCCCTCTACGAATCTCTATCACAATCATACCGGCTTGCCCTACCTCTACTTTTGCACCGGCCAAAAGACATGGTCACCTTCATCGGACCATCTTCTGCTGCCACATTCATCCTTCTCAGACGGAACCACTTTCCCGCCGTCGTCAATAAAGTTTCGGCCGATGCTGTATAAAATAAAGTGGCCTTCAACTTTTTTGTAAACTAAGGATTTGTTACTATATGGATCCATCGGCAATTGCTCAAGATACGTCTCCGCAACCAATTGCTCCAGATTATCCGGCAAGTTCCCCCTTTTCATTCGCCAATTCTGTAATGCCAATAGAGTCAAAACAGCTTCGTAACATGCTTTAGCTTCGTATCTAATTTGGGAAACTCTGTTTCCTGCCGGCATAAGAATTCCAAGTATAGGATATCTGTACTTAGGCAAATCCAAAAGAACATCCTCACTGCTGACTTGCCGTATGTGCCTCTCGTAAGGACTCATCTTCAAAACCTCAGCTATTTTATCATACATCTTATTGCCCTGGACTATCGTCTCATTTCGCCGAGCATGAATCATGCTTCCCCCCGTATAAGCCACAACCCTTAATACCTTAGCTTCATGGTTCATGGTACCGGTAAGACCGTCTAACATATGTATACTGCGGGGAATCAGATGTCCTCCGCCAGGACCTCCATCAGTAAATAGGTGCTGGACCGTATCAAGGAATAAAAGCCTTTCGCTCTCAATATCAATTTCCGGATAGCCTTTTCTGTGAATTTCCTGCAATTTTTTACGAAGCTCAGCCAACGTAGTTGCGGATAGTTCCTTCTCGGCCATGATAGCCAATATTCCATCACAACCGAGCCTAGTAATTGCTATCCCAACCAACTGCTCGACTAAACTTCCTTTACCTTGCAGGTGACTACCTGCTCGAACAGCCGCAAGACAGTCTTCCAGTGATTGTTCGGTCTTGCCTGATTCCAAGGCAATCTTAGATCGCCAGGTCCCCAACCTGGCTAAATCGCGTAAGGGACGCAGATGGGGCATGAGAACACTTAGTAGCCAGTTATCGTAGGGATTGTTTGGTTCGCCTTGGCAACTGGCTTTTCTATAATAATAAGGACGCAAACTACCTTTAACAAACTCATCCCACGCTGCTTCATTCTTTTCAATCCACTCCATCATCTGTATTTGTTCCAGTTTACCTAAATCGCTGAATTCTATAGGGGGCTGTTTAATTATTTTCTCAAGCGCCTCATTCGGCTCTGCAAACAGCTCTATTGCCTTTTCATAATTTGCCCAGGCATTGTCACCAGAAATAGTCTCTGGTTTTGATATCTCATTCCACCTTTCCAGATAATCGACACTTACCGTTGGTTTGCCCGTTAAAAACCAGCCGGTATATGCTATGAAGAATAGTATTAGAGTGCCGATGGTTTGAAATGTCCTCGCTACTACTGTTCGCCAGAGAGGTCGGCAGCGTTTTTTGGCCCGGCGGAGTAAAATGCCAAGTAATTTAGCATCGCCGAACTGTTCGATAAGCTGCTGGGCCTTTTGCCGTTTTTCTTCGTCGGTCCTGCAGTCTCGCAGTTCATCTTCGAAATGCGCTTTCAGTTCAGCTTGTACATCAGCCCGGACTTCTCTGCGATACCTCATCCTCCTAATAACAAGTTTTATGAATTCTCTTGCGCATTCGGGAAGAGTTTGTAAGTCGCTTTTGTTACATTCCTTTGCCATGATAAACCTCTCGATAGAAAAGTTTAAAAACGGCGGTTCGCAGTTTAGGCTGGCACAAGTGCTCCGCCGAAGACAAAGTTTAAGCCAGCTGTCAGTTCCTTAAGCTGGGCCTTTTGCCTTACCAACTGGCCTTTGCCTTTACTGGTTATGGAGTAGTATCTTCTCTTTCTGCTGGAGTTGGTCTGCTGCCATTTGCCCTTGATGAGTTTCTTGGCCTCTAAGTTATAGAGCAGCGGATACAGTGTTCCCTTGCCAAGGGTGAGTATATCACCGCTTCGCTGCTCTATTGCCTGGCTGAGCTCATAGCCATACATCTGCCCGCGAGAGAGAATCTCAAGTACCACAACAGGGGCGATTCCCTTTAATAGTTGACTTTCAAATTTCATAAAAATCTCCTTTTTATTCTTTGGACGCGGATTTACACAGATTATCATCGGTTTATATCTTGCTTTACATATTATGTTATGCAAACTATGTGATGTCAAGCAAAATTTTGAAAAATTTTTATTTTTTCGCCGCCAGGGCGCAACAATGCTGGAGTTACAGGAGAAGGGTTTTCTGAATTGTCGCCTGTTGCTGTCTTACAAGTGAGGTTTTGAGGGCCTGAATTGGCTTGAAAAACAGCCATTTGGTTGTAGAATGGTTGAAAATTTGCTCGGAACTCCGTGTTTGACCCGATGTTATTAAACAGCGGATTATCCGGCGATGGAGCAGTGGCCGAGTGGTTTAAGGCGACGGTCTTGAAAACCGTTGTACCGAAA
>CAYLXD010000144.1:0-4311 GCA_964387515.1 uncultured Pirellulales bacterium
CGATTATAGTCAGGCCATCTCCGACCTTAAAAAGAGCAAGTTGTTGTCGGACGAGCCGGTTACCCGAGTTGCTCTGACAAGGGCTTACCTGCGGGCGGGGAGATCGGAGGATGCAATAACCGAGCTTGAGGCTACCATCGACCATCCACAGGCCCCTCCGGAAGCCAGGGCATTACTTGAAGAGGTTTACTGGCAGCTTGGCAGAACGGAACCGTTGAAAAGGTTCTATGCCCAGACCTTAGAGAAATTTCCCGATAGCGTGCTGTGGTGTAATCATGCAGCAGCCTTTGCTCTGGCCCAGAAAGAGTTTGACAGGGCCGAACAATTATACAAACAAGCGCTGCAGCAAAGTGGGAAAGACGGCAAACTCGATCGAGAAGCAATGTCTGGATATTTGCAGACGCTTTTGTTGGCTGGCAAGTTCAATAAGCTCTTTAGAGAAGCCGCTAAGTACATTGATAGTGACGTCGCCCCTCTCGCCTATTACCGGATGGCTGAGGCCAAAATGAAACTCGGTGACAGGGAAGCCGCCACACAATATTGCCGCAGCGCCGTTGATAAAGCCAGTACAGACGAGGTTTTTGCTGCTGATATTCTGCGTGGGATGTACGTGCTGCTCGGACCTGAAGCGGTGCGGAGATATTGCAACGAAAAACTTGAAGACACCCCGGATTCGCTTTCCGCTAATTACACAATGTTTAATTTGATGAAAATCAGCGGCGAGTACAACAAGGCTCTGCATTATCTTGACAAGTGCATCCAGTTATTGGGGCCTAATCATCCCCGCAGGTTGGAGTACCTTATGGAAAAAGCAACGATTTTGACCGCGGCCTACAGCAAAACTTCCGATAATAATTACCTCAGAAGTGCTATCGCTGAGTACGAAAGTTTGCTCGTTGAAGTGCCGAATAATACAACTGTCTTAAATAATCTGGCGTATATGCTGGCCGAGAATAATCAGAAACTGCCCGAGGCACTCGAGTATGCTGAACGTGCTCACAACTTAATGCCGAACCACGCTGGCCTCTTGGACACGTATGCTTATGTACTGTACAAAAATGGCAGGTATTCAGAGGCAGCCGAATCCATGCAGGCTGCTCTGCAGCAGTATGAGCAACAAAGCATCTCCGCGCCGGCGGAGGTATATGAACATTTGGGTATGATAAAGGAGAAACTCGGTGCCAGAGCTGAGGCACTCGCCGCCTACAGACAGGCCCTGAAAGTAGGCGAAAATATATTGCCTCAGACAGCCAAAGAGCGAATGAACTCGGCTATCGAACGACTTTCTCGCGCAGGCGGCGGTGGCGCCGACTCCGAGTAATTTGCTCGAAATGTACTGAAGCGAGGATATGAATGAGTTTTTTCAGGGAGGATTGAAGCTTTTTTCGGTCCGTCGAAATTTGAGGCAAGGCTATTGGCAGCAGCCTTTGGGGAATTTGGCTGATTAAAAATTAAAATGGCAGAACAAAAACAAACAATTGTTCGCAGAACGGCAGGACCCGCCGGACCAAGACCTGCAGCACCCGCCATAATGCTGACGCCAAAAGAAATTTATGGAATGTTGCGCAGGCACGTGCTGCTGGTAATTTCTCTAACTGTGTTAGGTTTTGTGCTCGGCTGCGTATCATGGTACCTTATGCTCAGATACTTCCCGAAATATACCGCCCAGACTTTTATTAAAGTTTTGCCGCCTGTGGAAAAAGACCCAATGGTTATCGGAGGGGGCCAGGTAGCCAAGGACATCCAGTACGGCCATCGCGTGTCAATGGCTGCTCTCATAGAGCAACAGCGGACTTTGGAAGAGTTGATTGCCAGGGACAAGATTCAACAGACAAAATGGTTCAATCATTTTGGGGATACCAAATCCGAAAAAATTACAAAAGCTGTGAGAAATCTGAAGAAGCGTTTCGATGCTTTTGCTCAAAGGGATGGTGATTATATTATCGTATCGATGACTTACAGCGATAAAGAGGAAACAACGCTTATAGTGAATGAGATGGTGGATTTGTTTCTCAGCTCCCGGCAACAGTTGACCAAGAGCGACGTTTCCGGAAGATTGAGACAGCTTACAGACCAGAGAGATGCCGTTCAGCAGGAGTTGGATTACGTTGAGCAGGCGATAGAAAACACCCGTAAGACCTATAACGCCTATGACCTTGGCAGGGCCTATTACCGTGACACGGCAACAGTAAAACTGGATGATTTGGAGGTCGAGCAAAGTAATCTTGCTCTGGAAATACAGCAGACTGAGGCTTATGTAGGAAGATTCGAAGAACAGGCAACAGGGCCGATTGGTACTCAGGTCGAACACATGGTGGAGACCGACCCTGTTATGGTTGCGCTTGCCCAGCGGCTTTACGTACTCGAGACGGGGCTCCTGAGCAAGCTTGCGAAGTTTGGCGAAGACCATAGAGTTGTTCGCGATTTGCGAGAACTGATTGACGCTACGGAGGAAAAGAGGGAAGCCAGAAAGATGCAGATAGCCGAACAGACCCGACAGGCGAATCTTAAAAACGCGCAGGACGCTTTGGTTGTTCTAAAGAGCAGACTTGAAGAACTGGAAAGGTTGCGGCAGGAGGCCGCAACAATGAAGAGAGAACTTGATCTTGCACGCGCACAATATGACAAGCAAGTGGCCGTCAGAGATGAGAGAAGAAGCATGTTGAATGAAATCAAGGAGCAGCTTGAGAAGCTCAAGATAATGCATGATAATCCGGAAACGCCCAAGGTGCAGTTTGCTGGATATGCGCCGGTCCCGTTGGAGGTGAGTTCCCCCAGAATGGTGATTTATTTTCCGGGCGGAACGGTTTTGGGTTTTATGCTTGGTGTAGGGCTTACTTTTCTTATCGAGCTGCTCAACGATTTGGTGCGGACCCCAAAGGACGTCGCTTTATACCTGCACATCCCGCTTCTGGGTATTATCCCTGACGCAGCCGAGGACGAAAATCTCCGCGATGTTGACCTCTGCCATGTTGTCCGTCAGGCCCCTTACTCCGTTGTAAGTGAATCCTACAGGCGGCTTCGGACCAATTTGAAGCTCTCCGACGCAGCGGAATCTCTGAAGGTTCTGCTTGTTACCGCTGGGATGGCCGGTGACGGAAAAACCTCCGTGGCGGTTAATCTTGCGACAACTTTTGTCGCTGAAAGTAAGAAAGCCCTGCTTATAGACGCCAACTTTAGGCGCCCGAGTTTACATACCATGTTTCCAAAGACCCAGCCTCAACAGCCACCAGAGAGCGCCGAGCTGGGATTGAGCAGTTTGCTTTTAGGACAGGTGGACTGCCAGCAGGTCGTCAGGCCCAGTGGAATTGAAGGCCTCGATATAATCAATGCAGGGCCGTTGCCTCCCAACCCGGCGGAGCTGCTCGGCAACGAGCGAATGGACCAGCTGATTAAAGACCAGCGCGAAAACTACGACTATGTCATATTTGACAGCCCTCCTGTGCTGCTGGTAAGCGATGCAAAGATATTATCAAAGTTTACCGACGGCACAATTCTCGTATTCAATGCCGGCGCCACAAGAAGAGGTGTTGCTCTGAGGACTATTCGCGAGCTAAGGCAGGTAAATGCCGCGATACTGGGCTGCGTAATCCTGGCTGTAAAGGCTCTCAAAGGCGGCTACTTCGAAGAACAGTTCAGGTATTATCAGGAATATCAAAAGTTGCAGCTTGCACATCCAATTTAGTCCAAATGGGAGGCTTTCATTTAACCGGATATCGCAGTTGTGTGAAGGGACTCACTAATGGAAAAATTTTTAGTAACCGGCGGTGCCGGCTTTATCGGTTCGAATATCTGCAAAAAACTCATCTCGCAGGGCTGTTTCGTAAGGGTTGTTGATAATCTCCTCACAGGCAAAAAAAGCAACCTCGCGGATATCATCGACAAAATTGAATTTATTCAGGCCGATATGGGTGATGAAAACGTAGCCCGCTCCGCTATGAAGGATATTGATTTCTGTTTGCACCAGGGCGCTCTGCCGTCGGTGCCTCGCAGCGTTGACAATCCGGCCGCAACGCATCAGCACTGCCTCAATGCGACATTCACTCTTCTGTTGGCGGCTCGCGATGCCGGTGTAAAACGCTTTGTGTATGCATCAAGTTCCTCAGCTTATGGCGACACGCCGACTTTGCCGAAGATTGAGACGATGCAGCCTCAGCCACTTTCGCCTTACGCCGCTGCCAAGCTCGCCGGCGAATATTACTGTTCTGTTTTCTCCAGCGTCTTCGGCCTTGAAACCATTTCACTGCGGTATTTCAACGTCTTCGGCCCGCACCAGGACCCGACCAGCCAGTATGCCGCTGCGATACCGGC
>CAYLXD010000145.1:0-4258 GCA_964387515.1 uncultured Pirellulales bacterium
TTTGCTTTGCGGCTCTTTTTGGTTTAGTCGGCTATTATCTTATGGACCTTTAGCCCTTTGCGTTTTTTTTACCTTATATTGTGTGTTTAGGCTCTTCAACCTGCCTGCCCTCCGTAGTTCGTCTTGGCGGACGAAGGATGGGTGCCAGCCAAATCAAGACACTCGAAGATGCCTGACCCTGCCGGGGGTTTTGCCCCCGCCTGCCCTGCCTGTCCCGTGAGACGCGTCATTTGCTGTCTCATCGGGATGGGATGTTTACCCCGTGAGATATGAAATTATCTCTTCGATGCGCCGTTTGCTATCCCATCGGGGCGAGGTCCGCTTCCACCATTACCGCGAACGGCCTGCCCTGAGCGCAGTCGAACAGGCGGCGTATTTAACCCGCTGGTTTATCCGGCGGGTTAATGTCTCAATCCGAAAGCCCGCCGATTTATTCGGCGGGTCAATGTCGTTCTAAAAAATGGTTACCCCTGCAACTTGTCCCGCCGACCTGTCCGGCGTAGCTTTAGCGAAGACGGAAGCTTGGGCGAAGGGGGATTTATCGCGTGGGTTCTTCCTTCTCCTCTGCAAATTTCCCTGCTGGTCCGCCCGCTGTAAATAAAACTGCAAACCGGGTAACTAACGCCCCCAAAAGAACATATCCCAAAATCACCTGCAATATTAAAAGCATGTGCCTCGCAATGCTCCCCTTGTTCGCATACATATCACCAAACCCCAAAGTTGTCATAGTTACAATTGAAAAATAGAGCGTTCGCAAAGGAACTAACCACCAGGATACTGCCACTCCATTCTCACCTGCGAACAAATTTCTAACAATTCCAGGCGGCGCTATCCGCCCCCAATGATAATAGATATTCGCAAAGATAAATGCCAGACCAAAAAAGGTAAATACTATTCTGCTTGTTGACAGCCCATAATCACTCATCAACCAAAAAGGCTTCACCAGCCACTTTAATCGCGGGTGCTCCTTATACCAATCCTCCCAATTTTTTCGCCTGATATTGTATTCCAAAAGCTGTTTCGTCTGCGGGTCTATACGTATACTACCCAGACCAACACCTTGAAAATCCGTCTTACGGCCGATTCTACACCCCCAAACCAATGTTTTACTATCAACCATAGCCCTTCCGAAATTGGCACCTTCTAGATGGGCATACATAAGATTGGCATTTTCCAAATAGGCATACTCAAGGCGAGCATTTCCCAGATGGGCATACTCAAGGCTAGCATTTTCCAGATGGGCGAGCAAAAGTTCTGCATTTTCCAGATGGGCGTACCGAAGGTTGGCATTTTCCAGATGGGCTCCAAAAAGATCGGCATTTTCCAGATATACTTCTCCTTCAAAATCATAGCTCTTATTGTTCCATTTGACCCACCCTTTATTTAACAACACACCTGCGAGGTAGGGGTAACCAAGCTCGGCTCCTTCTAATAAGACGTCCTTTTCTGGATTATTGCTCCGCCAAGTGTTCCATTCTGTCATATCCTTTTTATCTGAGCAGCGTTTGAGCATATCGTACTGCTCTTGACTAAATCTCGGTTTGCTCTTTTTCACAGTCATCTTTTCTCCCTTATCCTTTTCATTGTTAGTTCAAGCCCCGGATATTCAAACAAAATATCAGCGTTTTTTGTGCTGCCTCCTGCTCGGATACTGTTTTGCTCGTATGCCTTTGCATACTTACTAAAGGTTTCCTCGTCGCGGCCTCCGGCAGCACTTCGCAATCCACGACCCGCATCGAGTATCAAGCATCAAGTATCGAGCATCAAACCACACACTACCCAAAACTTAAATAGATTTTTCTATGAAATACCAAATAATAAAAAACTAACCCCGTGATGATTCCTCTCCGAAGTTGCTCAGCCAATTTTATCCCATTTTCTACATTTACACAACCTTTTTTCGCTTTTCTTTTCCTGTTTGCTAAACGCTGAACGCTGTACGCTATTGGAATTTAGAGAAAACTTAAGATTTAGAGGTTGAAGAAAAGAATACCTAAGTATCTTAGGTATCACCCTCAACAGACACCATCCCAACTTTTAACTTTTTAGCTTTGGTTTTGCACTTTCAGCTCTTGTCCGCCGACCTGTCCGGCGTAGCTTTAGCGAAGACGGAAGCCTTGGCGAAGGCGGATGCGCGTTTGATGTGAATCCCAATGTACCGCGCAGGACCCCTAAACTCCCTAAATACCCACCGTACCCTGCCTGTTTTTTATTGACAGAAACGGTATTTTTCTTTAGTATCCCCTCTTTTGGGACGAATATCTATACGCGGTGTCCCTTACGGGATAGAGCGGCGGTATTGTATCAAAACTATTGGTTTTATCGGTCCTTCTGTGGTTTGTCGGATTGCGAGTCACCAGCAACGAGCGACGGGACCCGGCTTTGGAGGTAGTTCGATGTTCAGCAGTACACAGTATGCCTTACGGCAGAAGACTTTCGCGGCGATTCTGGCAATAGTGCTTTTCGGAGCAGGTGCCGTTTCCGCCCAGACTCTCGAGGATAACTGGAATGACTTTTTGCATTACACCAAGATCGGCCGACTCGATTTAGCCAAAGGCTACGCCCAGGCTATTCTGACAGGTGAGCCTGACCCTGTGCAGCTTCTTGCTCTGGCGGAGGAAAATCGTCCTGGATACACGCTTTTGCTGAAGGTTATCGAGAGTCCCTACGACGCGGAGCTCGCTGAGCTCGGCCGGAAACTGCTCGCCGTCATCGAAGAGGGCAGATTCATCCGCCGAACCGACCCGAAGATTATCGTAGAAGAGATTAAAAGACTCAGCGGCACTGAGCGAGGCCGGCTTGCCGCCGTCAGACGGCTCGAAAACGCCGGTGAATACGCCGTAATGTACATGCTCGACGCAATGGCTGACACCTCCCGCAAAGATGAGCTGCCCAACATTGTATGGGCGCTGCCGCAGGTCGGCCGAGATGCGATAAGACCGCTTGCCGCCGCTCTGCAGACTGATAATGTCGGCGTAAAATCTGAGATAATAATAGCGCTCGGGAAGATTCGCTACCCGCAGGCGCTTGCCTATCTGAAATATGTTCTTGAAAAGGATGATTCGCCGCAGCTTCGCGGCTTAGCAGAGGAGGGCATCAGGCAAATAGACCCGGCTGCGCTGAAGCTTTCGGCAGCCGAGCTGTTCTACCAGCTTGCTGAAAACTATTATTATCATTCCGAGTCTCTGCAACCCGCTGAGGACGCAAATTTTGCCAATATATGGTTCTGGGACCCCAACGGCCGCCGGCTGAATCGCGAAAAGGTCGACAAGAGTTACTTCAATGAGCTTATGGCGATGCGGGCGTGCGAGTGGGCGCTCAAGGCCGACGTCGAGTTCGGCCAGGCCATTGGGCTTTGGCTGGCTGCATTTTTCAAGGCTGAATCAACCGGCGTGGATATGCCCGCGTATTTCGGCAGCGCCCACGCCGATGCGACCGTCTATGCGACCACCGCAGGGCCCGAATATCTCCATCAGGCCCTTGCACGCGCGGTCAGGGACAAGAATGCTTATATCGCACTTGGTGTTGTGGAGGCATTGGCTGCAAACGCCGGCGAAAAGTCACTGCTTTACCGCGTCGGCGTCGACCAGCCGCTGGTACAGGCCCTTTCCTTCGATGACAGGGCCGTCAGATACAGTGCAGCGATAGCGATAGCCGCAGCCGGCCCGAAAGAAAAATTTCCAGAAGCCAAGCTGGTCGTCGAAAATCTGGCTGAGGCGATTCGCGGAGCGGAGGATAAACCTGACGCAAACGATGCAAACGCCGGCGCCTGGAGCCAGGAGCTGGCAGACAGCTATGCCGTCCGCTCAGCGACGGTTATGCTGAAATTGGCTCTGACCCGAAATCCCGTTATTGATTTGTCGCGTGCGAAAGAGACCCTGATAGACGCTACAAAAGACCAGCGTGAGCAGATCCAAATTCTTGCCGGCTGGATTCTCGCCCATCTCGACAGTCCGGACGCCCAGCGGGCAATAGCTGCGATGGCCCTTGCCGAGAGCAATTCAATGGCTGTCAGAATCGCCGCTTTTGAGTCGCTTGCCACTTCTGCGAAGTTAAACGCAAATCTGCTCGACGATGAGAAGGTCGATGCGATTTATTCGCTGGTAAGTTCGCGAGAGACAGAGCCACAATTGCGAAGTGCCGCCGCCACCGCTTACGGCGCACTGAATCTGCCCAGCCGAAAGGTCAAAAACCTCATCCTCGACCAGGCAAAAAGCTGACAGATAAAAAAACTCTCCTTAGCTTTTTCACATCAAAC
>CAYLXD010000146.1:0-4219 GCA_964387515.1 uncultured Pirellulales bacterium
TGGACAGGAGAGTTCATGATGATATTTCCAGAGCCATTGTGGAATCGGAACGGGTTGTTGGGCTGAATATATGGAGAATGAAACTGGCCGTTGCGGCGGCTATTGTTATTGCCTTCGGCGTCGGCTTTTTCATCGGACAACAATCAAAATCGGCACAGTCAGCGACTTACTCGATAGATGTCACCAGCTACACTCCCGCAGTATCCGCCTATCTGCCTGATGAAAGCAGTTTTTGGCGACAAAAGGCTGTGGCTGCGATGCAGCCAAGACCTTATACACAAAGCCGGTTCGATAAAACCGAACTACTTAAAACCTATAAGCAATACCTAAAGGAGAAATATTATGACTAAGAAAAATCTCATCAATTTTTTACTTATCGTTTTATATATCGCGGTTACTTTTTTTGTAGGCTGCATACCCGAGGACACGCTGCAGTGGTCTGAAGACGGCTCGGTCGGAATCTACAGTAAAGGTGGTGCACTTTTCCTCGTGGACGGCAACAGCGGCTCTCTTACCCAAATTGCACCTGAGGCAACTACCACAATCTGGCCTGCTATTTCGCCTGACGGCAGGCTTATCGCCTATGGACAGACAGTTCCTGTTGAAAATTTCACCGAGGTATTGAGTCTTTTGCCGCCGGATCAAATAAAAATACTTCAAACCCATTCCGCTGTAGTGAAAGAGAGTATAAAAAAGAAAGGCAGCGTCGAATTGTCTTCTGATGGCATTCTCAAATCTTACAACAAAGAATACCGCAGCTGGATTGTTCATTATCTTTTCGAGAAACTTGACACTGACGGAGCAATTACCAAGAAGCTGGGGACTGAAGCCGTTGAGAAGCTCCTTAAAGAACCGTTGTATTATCACAGACTGATTCTGACTCCGTCGGACGACTTAAACAAAAAAACCGTAATTACTACGAGCATCTTGAATATATGGAAAATTTCTTTCTCGCCTGATTCCAATCTTATAGCTTATGTCACCAACCGTATCAAAGGAGACGTATTCGAATATGGCTTCGACTTGTATATTGCTTCACCAGCCCAGCAAATACCCGCTGCGCTTATTGCGAGTGCTGTGGCAATCGGCTATGACTTCCGGCCTGACAGCTGTGCTGTTGCTTATCTGAAGCCGGAAAAGGAAGAATTCGAAGACCAGGATTTCCTGCCAGGTTCACTTGTTGAAAAAAATGTTGCGGAGCCGAATGGCAAGCTAATCGCAGAGCCCGCTAACCCCGAAAAAGAAACAACCAGTGCTACACATATCTGCACAGGTTCTGTGAAAGAGCTTGCGGGTGTACTTTATTGTTCTTGGATGGTGGTACAGTACGCCGGTGACGGCCGCATCTTTTTCTCTACAGCGAAAATGTCGCTGCCTACAAGCAAAATCGATGAAGAGAAAAACTCTCTGTTCTGCTGTGATGCTCTTACAGGTGCTGTCAGTGAGATTCTCCCGGAAACCGCCCTTGATTTCACACAGGGTAATTGTCATTTGTTTGTGCTGTCACACGATTATCGAAAGATTATTCTGCCGGGAAATAAGAACACACTTGGTATATATGTGCTCGGACGAGAACTTGATTCTTCAGAAATACTTGTCGATGAAAACGAATCCTTCGGAGACGACTCGCCGCCCGAACTTATTTCACAGTGGAAGGGCGAAGACCGTATTTCCTGTCTTGTCGCGGAGAATTCCCACTACCTGACCGACGACCCGAACACCCCCCATCGCCGGAAGGAAATTGTTATTCTTGGCACTGATGGAAATTTGAGACAAATATTGAGCAAAGACTGGCCCGATGAGCTGCTTGATTACTGATTGCCAATTCCCTTTTGCAGATATACACGAAGGCCGGGCGCCATCGGCGCCCGGCCTTTTTGTTTATAATTCCCAGGCTTTTGCGAAGGCGCGGAAGCTGCGGTCGTAGGTTTTCTCGACATCATCGGGGAAACAGCAGCCGGGCAGTTGCCTGGACGATAAATGATAGCTTATGCACTCACAGCACATACCCTTTTTGTCACAGCCGGGATACGTGCAATTACAATTTTGTAAATTTTGTTTCTTTTTACATTCCACTTGAAAACCTCCGGTTCTGAATCCTAATATCGAATTTTTAAATCCGATTGCTGGTCAGAAATCACTCTAAAAACTGCATTAGGCCTTTACGGATTAGCATCACCGCTATCGCCGCCAGAAGCAGACTCGTTATTTTCGACAGGGCCTTGGCACCGGCATCGCCTACAAATCGCATTAAAGTCCCCGAGGTCTTGAAAATCAACCCTGCAAGCAGAATATTCAGCAGCACTGCGATGACCGTAGGCCAGAAACCGTACTGTGAGATTATCGCTATTGAAGTCGTCAGGACCGCCGGCCCCACGATTAAGGGGGTGCCCAGCGGGACCGCACCGAGTTCCGTGCCGGGTACACGCCGTTTCTTGGCCGGGTTCAAAAGGTCGGTGATTGCAAGGCAAAATAGTATCGCACCTCCTGCGACCATAAAGTCTCCAACGGTGATGCTCAGCAGCCTGAACACCCCTTTGCCGACAAGGATAAAGCCGACCGCCAGGGCCGATGCTGTAAGCATTGACTGGACTATAATTTTGGTCTGCTGCTTTGCCTGCAATCCTTCGGTGAGCGAGACAAAGATTGGGAGCACGCCGACCGCATCAACCGCTACGAAAACAGGTATGAACGATAGCACAATGTTCTTTAACATAAATGATGACACCTTCTTCTAATAGCCGCCTGATTAACTGACTGCCTTTGTCGCATATATGATATTAAAACAGATGTAACCGGAATACATAATCAAAAACACAACCGCTTCCCAGCGGTCCAGCCGATGTTTTTTTCCTGTGAACATCCAGAGAAACAGAATAAAGCTGGCGAAGACCAAAAAACCCGTATCCACGTTGTATTTTGCCTCGAAAGGTACAGGCCTGATTACCGCGCTTACTCCCAGTATAAAGAAAATATTAAAGATGTTCGAGCCTACCACATTTCCCACGGCAATTTCCGCATTCTTTCTGTAGGCTGCCACAGCCGAGGTCGCCAGTTCAGGCAATGATGTTCCCACGGCGACAATAGTCAAACCGATGAGCGATTGGCTTACTCCCAGTGCTTCTGCTATAGACACTGCGCCGCTGACCACCCATCTGCTGCCGGCTATTAAAGCTGCGAAACCTAAGACAAGTCGCACAACGATGCTCATCAGTTTGTAGTCTCTTTTGCCCGGATGGTCTTCGAACCCTTCGGTATTTTTGGCGATGCCGAAAGTGTAGTAAATAAAAACCACAAAAAAACTTAATAAGACAACTCCGTCTATTCGTGCCAATCCGGACCATAGACCGCCGTCTATTACCCGGTCGTTAGACAGAATCATCACCAGAACAGCCGCCAGGAAACTCAGAGGAATCTCTTTCCACGTTGTCCCCCGCGTAACCGCCAAAGGAAAGATTATCGCCGAAACGCCCAGTATCAGCAAAATGTTGGCGATGTTGCTGCCTATGATATTGCCGACCGTGATGCCGCTTAGCCCTTTGACGCTGGCTGTTATATTTACAAAAAGTTCCGGCAGCGACGTACCGAACGCGATAACCGTCAGCCCGATTACGAGGTCAGAGACCCTCAGCTTTCGGGCAAGTGCCGAGGCTGCCTTAACCAGCAAATCAGCCCCCGTGATAAGAAAAGCGAACCCGACAGCCATCAAAAACACATCAATCATAAAAGTGACTCCACGTCTATTGCCCGTACGTCTCTTTATCCACCTGTTTTAGGCCCTTGTCATAACCATTGTCTGCTGAGGACTAACTGAAATGCAGTTCGATAATGTCCTTGTCGTTGAGCACGTGGTTTCTTTGTACGTTTTGTCCGTCATAGACGCCGGTGCCCCATATTCTTGCCGACTTTAATTTCTCAGCTAATTCCCTGTGGATAGCGGTGGCTAAGTCCATAACAGTTGAGCCGGCCGGCAGTGTGAAAGGCTCATTCATATCAGGCTTTTTGCCGGGCGGCTTGGCATAAACGCGTATTATATTCAGCATTCTAAAAAGTACGCCTACAAGCTCATCAAGCCCGGCACCGGTCTTGGTCGAGATTTCGACAAATTCAAAGCGGCCCCTGCAAAATTGTTTCAGCTTTTCAAGGGCGCCGGACTTTGCGATATCGGATTTGGTGCAGATGCAAAATACCCTTTTGCCCAAAGGATTACCCTGCTGGT
>CAYLXD010000147.1:0-4211 GCA_964387515.1 uncultured Pirellulales bacterium
GCCTTTGGCGACCTATTTCGGGCCCCTTTTGCTCTTTTCTATGCGATGTTGAAGCCTCTTTTTCCATTTTCCACATCCCCATCGTAAGAACTTGCGAAAAATGAGGGTTAATCGTATTGATAATTGTAGCAAATGGGCTTAAATTGTCAACATGAAGGTATTGGCTGTAAATTGTGGTTCCAGCAGTGTTAAGTGTCAGCTATTTGAGGTGACTAAAGGTCAGGAATTTCTGCCGCTATTAAAGGGCTTGGCAGGCAGAATAGGTCAAGAGGGTTCATATATTCAGCATAGCTCGGCCAAAGGAGGAAAAGTTGAAATTGAAAAGCCGATTCCGGATGTTGAATCAGCGTTGCAGGAAATATTCGATATTATAAAAGGCGGCGAAACGGCTGTAATAAAGACCTTAAGCGAGATTCAGGCAATCGGTCATAGAGTAGTGCATGGGGGCAGCAGATTTACAACTTCGGTTATGGTTGATAACAGAGTAATAGAATCAATAAATGAAAATGCCAGGTTGGCTCCACTGCATAATCCCGTTAATATGGCTGGCATTAAATTTTGCCAGAGACTGTTGCCGCAGGTTCCAAATATCGCTGTTTTTGATACCGCAGTCCATCAGACCATACCACCCAAAGCATACCTTTATGGCTTGCCAATAGAATTATATGAAAAGCACGGCATTCGTAGATACGGCTTCCAGGGTATAAGCCATAATTATGTAGCAAGGGAAACCGCAAACGTTTTGCAAAAACCATTTGAACGCCTAAAGATTATCACCTGCCATTTGGGTAATGGTTCATCCATAACCGCTTTCAAAAATGGTAAAAGCATCGACACGTCTATGGGCATGACACCGCTGGAAGGAGTTATGATGGCTACCCGTTCGGGTGATATTGACCCCGCGATAATCCCCTATTTAATGGAAGTTGTTGGGTTTAGCCTCGCGGATGTCAAGGATATGCTGAATAAAAGAAGCGGTTTGCTGGGATTATGCGGCAAAAGTGATATGCGAGATATTATAAAACTGGCAGAAAACGGCAACCACAAGGCGCAAACCGCGATAGATGTTTTTGTATACCGGATACAGAAATACATTGGCGCGTACATCGCAGCCATGAACGGTGTGGATGTAATTGTATTTACCGCCGGCATAGGGGAAAACTGTCCTTATCTGCGAAAACGAATCCTCGAAAACTTTGAGTATTTGGGGCTGAAAATCGATGAGACCAGAAATAAACGCAATGATGTGATATTCTCAGCAGCCGATTCCGGGGTTTATGCAACGGTAATACCAACCAATGAGGA
Source organism: uncultured Pirellulales bacterium (assembly GCA_964387515.1). GTDB lineage: Bacteria > Planctomycetota > Phycisphaerae > Sedimentisphaerales > Anaerobacaceae > CAVXEF01. The sequence continues at coordinate 1,306 of CAYLXD010000147.1, forward strand.
GCTTGCGATAGCACTGGATACATACGAAGTCGTCACTAAAGGCAAGAACTAACGTAATGATTTTTAATCACGAACCTTTCCCAAACCCGCCTAAGTAACTGCCAAACACAGACTTGTCGGGGGTTTTCTGTCCATACTTTTCAACCTTGAAATAATGTAGGTGATATTTCTGACATCAGGATGGGGTAATTTATCTTACATCAAAAACAGGCTCTGCACTGATTTACAAATGTACATGCCTGGTTATTATTGGGCTACGGTTTTTCTGTGGCAACCAGAAGAAAGTTTTTGGGAGTAAATCATATTGAACTGTACTGATGAAAATTGCAGAGCAGCTGACGATGACAGAGTTTGTGCGAGGGTAGAAGTTAAGGAGGCATCTTATGGAAAGATAATGTTTTTGGTTGTGCAGTTAAAGCGTTAAGTGTTTTTCAATTAAAGAAAGGAAGGTGTTTTATGTATCGAAGAATATTTATGCCTCTTGTCGTTCTGACAATCGCTTGTGTTTTTTGCGGCGTTGGGCTGAAAGGTTATGAGAAGAAAGCCCAGGCCGCCGAAGCCACCACAAAAGCTGATATGTCCAAGCCTGGAACTATGCCCTCTGGTATGCAAGGCATGATGGGTAAAGGGCAAATGATGTCTATGTGTCCTATGCATCACATGATGATGGGGTCGATGATGAGCAAGGCAATAGCTCCTACAGAAAACGGCGGAGTAATTGTGCTGGCAGGTGACAAATTGATTAAGTACGACAAAGATTTGAATCTCGTAAAGGAAGTAAAGATAGAAATGGATATGGAAGGTGTGCAGAAAAAGATGTCACAGATGATGGAAGGATGTCCTATGTGCAAGGGTATGATGCAAGGTAGAGGTATGATGAAAAAAGGTGATGGAAAGTAAATACTATTAGGTTCCTATTTGCGGGATTAAAGCACAAATTTTCGTTTATTAAAGAAAGGAAAGTGTAGCATGTATCGAAGAATTATTGGAACGGTGGTCGTTTTGATGATGGCGGTTGTTTTCTGTGGTGTTGGCCTGAAGGGATGTGAGAAAAAAGCCCAGGCCGCAGAAGCCATCTTTATTGGAGACCCTGTAGACGTTCCCGAATTACGAGAGGAGATCATAGAAGCTGAACCTTCAAATGAACATATATGGATTCCGGGTTATTGGGAACGTGAGGCGGATAAATGGACTTGGAGTAAGGGGCACTGGGAGAAACCACCTCATAAGAAAGCTCACTGGGTTAAGGGACATTGGAAGTTTGAGGAAAGTAAATGGCAATGGAATAAAGGGCACTGGGCGGTAGTCCCATTTAGAGAGGGATATATTGTTGATGAGATTTTGGACATCCCTGTCCGATTGAAAGAAGTCCAGCCTCCTAAGCCTACAGATAAAAATCATTGGGTGCCTGGGTACTGGGATTGGGACGGAGCATGGCATTGGATGCCCGGTTACTGGACGAATAAGCCTCATCCTAATGCCGAATGGGTAACAGGACACTGGGAGAAGTATGGCAAAGGTGGCTGGAGATGGATCGCTAGCCATTGGAATGTAAGGTAGTGGCTATACGATTGAGTTATATCAATCAAAATGTAACAGTGTCTATTAGATTGTCTGTTAAACAAGTAAATACACAAAATGAAATTACGATGAAAGAAAGGTAAGGTGTAGCATGTATCGAAGAACTATTGGAACAGTGATTATTTTGATGATGGCGGTTGTTTTCTGTGGTGTCGGATTGAAGGGATGTGAGAAAAAAGCTCAGGCCGCAGAAACTGCCCAACCGGCAACGGAAGCACCAAAAGCGCCCGAAGGACATGTTGTCGTAAAAGAAAATGTGCTTAATGCCTTTGTTGAATCGCCGGGTGAACATTTCCACAAGGCCCGTCAAAGCTTTCTCAAAAAAGATTACAAGGCCGCAGCGGAAGAAATTCGCAAAAGTGCTGCATTTATGAAACTGGAAGAAGCACGTGCTAATGCAGAGGGCAAGAAACTGTTGACTACCTCTATTGATGAACTTGAAAAACTCGCAACAGATGTGGAAAAGGGTACTGTAACCTCTGCTGCTACATTGAACCATGCCTTCGCCAAGGCTCATTATGCACTCGCCAAACACCATTATCTGAGGGCTATGGAATACAAGGCCAAAGGTGCAGGCACAAAGCTCGGCCATGCACTGAAAGCTTCTGCCCTCCATCTTGAGCACGGTTTCGCATGGGCGGGGCACGAAATGGACGCTGGAACTGTGGCAGTCATTAAAGATACCGGTCTTGTTGCTGGAAAGTTAATCGAAGGCGGCGGCTGGGTTGGTAAAGAGGCCGGCGGCGCTGTTGACAAAATCGGTGTTGAGATAGAAAAGCTCGGCAAGAAGCTCGAACCGACTAAAAAGAGCAGCACACCTGCTAAAGCACCTGCGGTTGAGCCAAGTAAGGCTAAATAGCTTTAGCTTTGAAGTTGTGGTTTGACGTGCCAAGCTGATGTCCGGTGAGGCACGTCAAACTGATTATTTAAATACTCTATAGTCATTTCGAAAGGCTATGGAAAACCTAAAAATAACAAGTAGGAGAATCGTGCAATGTCAAAGAAAAATGCAACCATAGCTGTTTTTGATGACCATACAGGGGCCGAGGATGCCGTTAAAGAACTCCAAAAAGCTGGTTTTGACATAAAGAAGTTATCCATTGTAGGCAAAGATTATTACTCTGATGAGCACGTAGTAGGATATTACAATGCCGGAAACCGTGTCAAGTACTGGGGCAAGTTAGGGGCGTTCTGGGGCGGAATATGGGGATTACTTTTTGGCTCAGCATTCTTTTTTATTCCTGGTATCGGTCCTATTGTCGTAGGAGGCCCGTTAGTCACTTGGATCGTTGGAGCACTTGAGAGTGCTGCTGTTGTAGGCGGCC
>CAYLXD010000148.1:0-4195 GCA_964387515.1 uncultured Pirellulales bacterium
CTAAATGATAAGGAAACCCCTCAATAAATTGAGGGGCTAAATTTTAGGTGGTAAGAGTGCCCCCGTCGCCCCGCCTAAGCTAAAGCTACGGCGGGTAAGAAGCAACGGGGCTAACCAATACGAAATACATTATTGGATGTAAGGGGTGACGGTAATCAGGGTTTGCTTTTTGTGGCCAAGCTTGCTGCAACTGAATAGGGCAGTGGCTACGTCTTCGCCGGCTGTGTCTGTGCCGCCTAAGAGAAGTGTTCGGCCTGGGGCGGTGGTAACTCTGGTTGAAAGCTCGGTCAGCTCCATATCACCGCCATCACTTAGGAATTTAGAAAAAACAGGTGTCAGCTCCATATCAATCAGACCTGAGGGGAGCTTGCGAGCGGTAACCTTTAGAGACCTGCCAGCCTGGCGGAATTCATAACCAACCGAAGTATACCGTCGGCCGAGATAGTAAAAGCGGGGTATGGAAATTTCTCTGCCGATGTTTATATAACCTGTGCCGCCATCGGCGAGCGCTATGAAAAGCTCGGTCTCTTGCGAAGATTTCAGCCGGCGTTTTGTGAGGTCGAGTCTGGCGCGGAAATTCTCGCCGCCGACACCTATCCTCAAACCAGAGCCGGCATAAACCTGCGGTCGTTTAGTGATAGCGACATTCTGGTCCGCATACCGCCAGAGAGAATCGATAGCGGAGCGCTCATCTATATTCGTGGTGAGCATATTAACTACTATCCTGATATTTTCACCGGAAGAGACGGCAGCTTCGGATTCGGCTTTAAGCTGCTCGATTTCGCGGCTGACACGGTCATAGTGGCTCTCGGAGGAGGTGTCCGACGTCTCGCATCCTACCAGTAGAAGGACGATGGACGAGAAGGCAATTAACAGTTTATTCATAGAATAATTATAGCCAGCGGTAGTTTGCAAAAGCAAAGAAAATGTGTTGCAAAGTTGTGGCCCGGCGGGTAGGATTTGTGCCGTTAGATAAGCCGATGTCGTCTATCTCACGGGACGAGAAGGAAACAATGGCTGAGCCGGTCGGAAATAAGGGTAAGGGGGGTAAAACGGCTGTAAGTAAGGCTGTGAGCGATTTCGTTGAGAATCTCAGCGATGAGCACCGGATGCTTGTAATACTCAAGGCACAATTGTACGGCGGAACGTGGGAGCCGATGCTGGACGACCTTAAAAACCGGCTGGCAGGGGAGCCTTACATCTTTAAGTTAGTAAATCGAATAGAAGATGATATTGCGCGAATTGAACAGATGCAACAGTTTGAGATAGAGCATAAGATTGACCTGGCGGACTATGTTGAGCTGCCATAGTGATAAAGCTATTGTTCATAGTTCATTGTGGATTGTTTTTGGAGGGCTTGCGGTGATAGTAAGGTTGTCATTGCGGGGGGCGGTTTTATTGGGGGTGTTTTTTATTTTCGGCTGTGGAGCGAGCGGCACTGCTAAAGAGGGTGGGCTTGTATCAAGGGAGCTTCTGAAAGCGGCTGACCTGGAATTGGTCTGGGCTAATAAGGTGCCGATGAGGGAGGGTGAGACTTTAAAGCAACTGTTTATCGCGGGCGACGGTCTCTACGGGCTTTCGACTCGCTTTCGCGCAGCCGGCGACGTCGGGCGGGGCGGTAACTATATCACAGCCTTGAACAGGCAGAAAGGGGTGATGATTTTCAACAGAGAGTTGTCGCCAGCCGGCTTTCCGGTGGTCGGCTGGGCACTTTATAATAATGTACTTTTTTCCATAGTCGGCGGTGAATTGGTTGAAATTGACCCGCAGAGTGGTAAGGAGCTTAGCGCGATGCGTCTTGAGATTGGTGCGGCCTGTGCAGCGGCGCGGAACCGTTCGTATTTTTATATAGGCGGGACGGACAGGCGTGTGCATGCGCTGCGTGCGGATGATAAGGTCAGGCTATTCAGGGTCAGTGCGGAGAATGACTCGGCAATAGTATCGATTGTCGCTTATGAGAATTTTGTTGTTTTCGCAACCGATAAGGGCAACGTGGTGAGCTTTACGCCCGATGGGCCTAAGCAACTGTGGCAGTTTTATGCCGCGGAGGCGATAGTCGGGCCTATCGCAAGAGATAAAAGCTCACTGTTTGTCGCCAGCAAGGATACGAACGTTTACCGGCTCGACATCAGGACGGGTAAGCTTGTCTGGAGGTATCAGACGGAGGCGGTGCTCGACAGAGGGCCTGTGGTGACCGGTTCGGTGGTTTATCAGTATGTTCGGGACAAAGGTCTGACGGCGATAGATAAAGAGAACGGCACAGGTCTGTGGCAGCTGGCGGGGGGTGTTGGTTTGTTGGCTGAGGCGGACGGTAAAGCTTACGTGATTACGGATAGAGGAACGCTTGTGGTTATGGATAATGAGAAGGGCAGAGAACTTTATTCGGTGAATTTTGCGGGGGTTTCGAAATATATAACGAATACGCAGGATTCGAAGATGTATATCGCAAATGAGGATGGGCGGGTTACCTGTATAAAGCCAATCGAAGGCAGATGACCCGGCTTCGCCTAAGGGCTACGCCGAGGCAAGCGGAGGACAGAGGTCAGAAGGGGAATCAGGATATCAGAAAATCAGGGGATCAGGAAACAGCGTTAAAATCGGAGATTTTTTGTTGAGGGAAAGGGATTCGAATGGATGTGAGAATCAGGACGGCGATTGTGAGTGTTTCAGACAAGAGTGGTGTTGTTGAATTTGCCAAAGCGCTTAGCGAGATGGGAGTTAAAATAATCAGCACCGGCGGGACGGCGAAGAAGCTGGCCGACGGGGGGCTGAGCGTAGTCGGTATCGAATCGGTTACGGGCTTTCCGGAAATGATGGATGGACGTGTAAAGACACTTCATCCGCGAATTCACGGGGGACTGCTGGGGCTGAGGGACAAAGATAGCCACGTAAAGGCTATGAAAGACAATGATATTGAGCCGATAGATTTGGTCTGCGTGAATCTTTATCCGTTTGAGCAGACGATTGCAAAGGTTGACTGTACGCTGGAAGAAGCGATAGAAAATATCGATATCGGCGGGCCGAGTATGATTCGCTCGGCTGCGAAGAACCATAAATTCGTAACGGTAGTGACAAGCCCGGAACAGTACGACAGGGTCATCGAAGAGATGCGGAGCAATGACGGGGCTGTGAGTGAGGAGCTTCGCAGTGATTTGGCACGGGTGGCGTTTGGTCTGACGGCATCATACGATTCGGCTATAGCGAAATATCTTAACGGCAAGGCACAGGTCGAGTATCCGGAGCGGGTGTCGATAGCGGTGCGGAAGGAGGCGTCGCTTCGCTACGGTGAGAACCCTCATCAAAGTGCGGCGTTCTATAAGCTGGCGGCGAGCGGCGAGATGTCGGTCGGTAGCGTGACATTGCTGGAGGGGGAAACGGACATCAGCTTTAATAATCTTCTGGATACAAACGCTGCATTTGAATTGGTGAAGGAATTTGCCGAGCCTGCGGCGGTGGTTGTCAAACACCTTAATCCGTGCGGATGTGCGGTCGATGAGGATATCTGCCAGGCGTACCGAAAGGCGTACGAAGGTGATGTTATCAGTGCGTTCGGGAGTATTGTCGCGCTGAACAAGAAAGTGAATGCCGAACTGGCGCAGACAATTATGGAATCATACAGCAGATTCGGCAAGGCCAAAGGGGCCGGCGGATTTTTTGCTGAGGTTATTATCGCGCCGGAATTTGAGCCGGATGCAATTGAAATAATCAGAACACTTAAGGAATGGGGCAGCAGAGTCAGATTGATGGAAACCGGGCCAATCGACAGAGACAAGATTGACTGCAGTGAATTCGATGTTCGCTGTGTTGTGGGTGGATTGCTTTTGCAGAAGCGGGACTTGGTCGGGTGGGAGCCGGATGTGTTGACGTATCCGACAAAAGCCAAGCCGACAAAACAACAGCTTGAGGACTTGAGAATCGCGTGGCTTGTGGCAAAACACACCAAGAGCAATACAATCGTGCTGGTCAAAGACAGGAAGGTCGTGGGCGTTGGTGCGGGACAGATGAATCGTGTGGAATCGGGGTTGATTGCGTTTGAGCACGCGGGGGACGAAACGAAAGGTTGTGCGATGGCTTCGGATGCGTTCTTTCCATTCCCTGATAATGTTGAGAACGCTGCGAAGGCGGGCGTTGCAGCAATAGTTCAGCCGGGCGGCTCGAAAAAAGATGACGAAGTAATTGCCACAGCAGACAAATA
>CAYLXD010000149.1:0-4174 GCA_964387515.1 uncultured Pirellulales bacterium
GCTTGATTATTGAACAAAAAGGTATAAAGTGAAATCAGTAAAAGCAATTGCATTATTCCCTCCCCCGAGGCGGAACCGAGGTTTTGGAGAAAAAGTAATTCTAAAGGCGGTCAGGGGAAAAGGCGAAGAGATATTGCTTTGAGGACCGGGTGGAAAGTCTCCCGGCTACCGTTTGCTGTAGTACTGGTGCTGCCGGTTTTTCTCTTTGAAATATTCCTTGTCGAACTTGGGGTATAGCGTGCGGACAGGGTTTGATATCTCGGCTGGAGTCGCCTTCCAGCCGGCTTCGGTGAGGCGGTAAAACACCCGGGACGGAGCCGGCGGGTAATCGTCCTGGAGCCCCGAAGGCTCGGTTTTGCCGGTTTCCTCGAGCCAGCCGAGACGCTTAAGGTGGCCTATGTAGCGGGTAAAGCTGGAATACCTCATGCGGGTGAACTTGTAGGGTATCCGGCTGAAGTAATGCTCCAGGCGCTCGTTGTATTCCTCTTCGGTGAAGGAGCCGCGGCCTTTCTTAATGCGCTTTTCCTCTTCTCTTTCCACGGCGTCCCGGGCAAAGGCGCGTAACAAGGCGGACTTGTACTCCGCCAGGATGTCCACCATCGGCGCTCCCTCTTCGGGGTCTATCCGTTTGCGGCCCTCGGGGGCATTACCCTTGAGAAACTCGATGATAAACCAGGCGCAGCCAAACGGCCGAAGGAAACCGCCTTGCTCCGGTCTGATTGCTACTGCCATTCTATCACCTCATCGAAAGCAGCTTTCCAGTATTTTTAGCGGGAGCCTTTTTGTCTCCAGCCACGGCAGCAAGACCACTGACGACTCCCGCCACAACAGGAATCATTACCCCCGCCGTTATTAAGGCATTTACCACCGTCTGGCTTAGGGTTGATGGCGCCGTGCCCTGTATAACCACGTCGTCCCCGTCCTCTATCCCTTCGGCCTCGCCGGCAGTAACCTCGAGGAAGTATCGGGCTCCGGGGCCCGAAGTTTGGTCGAATATCACCTCCCTCTCGTTGGGTTGCACCTGGTGCATCACGCCAACGACGCCCGCAGAGCTGTTGATGAAGATGATATCCAGGGCAAAGAGCATGCGAGACATATTAATTTGAACGTAATCCTGGTCAACGCCCATATCAAAGAGAACCCCGGTGCCACTGGGAATACTGGATATCTCGCTGAGCCCCTGTGCCAGCTCGGCGTAGGTGCTAGCCACCCCTACAAACCATTGTCTATCTTTTACGGTTACGACTGCTTGTCCCGGCATGTTCTCACCACCTTTACTCATTCTTCCAGTATTTTCTGGAACCACTCTCTGTGCTCCTTACCGGATATCTTCCTGTATTTAGCCGTGGTGTTGAAGGAAGCGTGTCCCAGGTGCTCCTGCAGGAGCCTCAGGCCGTCACCGGAGTCGTCCTTCTTGACCGCCATAATGGCGAAGGCGTCTCTCAGCTTGTGCGGGCTGACATTATGGACTCTGCCGGTCTCAGGGTTTACCAGCTTTCCCAGGCCCGCCCTCCGGGCGCATTCCCCCACTATCTGCCAAGCCCTGTTTCTGTTGATGCCGAAGATGAGCCGTTTGCCGTTATGGGACACGGGCCCGCCACAGTCGATGTAGCTCTTAAGCATATCCAGGGTGCCGTCGTCCACGGGCAGGGTCCTTACCCTGCGGTGCTGCCCCTCCGTGGCCACCGTTTTCTCCACCTTCACGCCGCAGGCGGGGCAGAACCGGGCCTTCTTGCTCAACCTGGCGCCACAGTCGGGACAGGAAAGGTTCAGCCTCACCTTGAGGTGCTCGATGGTTACCGTGCCCTGGTCAAAGTCGATATCGCCCACGGCGATGCCGAGGGCCTCGGATATGCGACAGCCCAGGCGGGCCAGCAACCTGATAAGCAGCCTGTCGCGGAGGTATTCCCCCGCCTCCTCAAGACGCTCCACTTCCTCCGGCTCAAGATACGTTTTGGTCACTCTCTCACCCCGTAGTCGGTTATGGCGAAACTGCTCAACGTCGGCAGCACGGTGAAGCTTCCCATTATGCCGTCAACCTCCACCTGGTAGGTCCCCGATTGCTGGGGGGTGAAGTAGAGGTAATAGCCTTCATATTGGCCCGGCGTCCGGGTCACCGTTCTCGCGTCGATTATCTCTCCGTTGACGGTACAGGTTACCGCCATCGACCCGGTTATTTCCCCCCTGTTGGCGACGATGATTAGTATTTCGACGGCTTGGCCGACTCTGACCTCGGCGGGCTGAATCCGAACGCCGCTTATAAAGAGATCCGGCGCCGGCGGCGGTGCCTCAACGACGTCTATGGTCAATCCGATATCCAAACCCTGCCACAGCCAGCGCAGCTCCCACTGCCCGGTACCCGGCATCGTCGGGTCCGGCACCCACTCTATGAGAACGCAGGAAGTTCTGACGGCGTAGGTTCCGAGAGGGAGATAAATATAATGCGGCGGAGGGCCGGTTACGCCGAAGGTACGTATCGATGCCCCCACTTCGTAAAAGCCAGCCGGCTGGTCCCTGACGCTGACGGCGTCGGCATAGGCATCGCTGCCGATCCAGCTGTGAAACTGGTAGTACCTGCTGTCGGGGACGTATCCCCTGGCATCGAAAGGAGCGGCGTTATGGCTGGACGACCGGCTTTGAAGCACGTAGGATTGGGGCAGGTAAGCCGAAACCAGGTAAGGCTTCCCGGGGTGCCTCGATTCCATATGAACGATAAGCGACTCCTCCGTACCAAAGGTAGCGCCGCAGTACACGCAGGGGACAAGGATAGCTCCGTCTGATACCATCACACCCCCTTTATCATCATGCCCATCATCCCCACCACCATCACCATGGGCACCATGGTCTCCATCATCCCGGTGATTGGCGTCGTCGTCTTGACCAGCCTGTTCACCATTACTCCTACTGCCGGCAGCCCGTACCCGTAACTGTTGTCCTTGGCTACCTGGACGCCTTCGGGTTTTACGCAGTAGGCATAGGCGTACGGCATCCAGTCATAGTAGGTGATTCTGACCTCCTGGCCGTAGACCCTTCTCGCCAGGTCCCAGAGCAGGCCGTCGACGCCGACAAGGATCGGCGTAGAAAAGGATGTTCCCGACTTGACTTCGTATTCGCTGTCGCCCTTGTGGCTGGCGAGCTCGATGGACTCGGCCCAGCAGACGAAATCGGGCTTGGTAGCTCCCTCGACGGTGGGGCCCCGGGAGCTCTCCTCCCAGACCGTGAACTCCCAGGTCTTGATGCCGCCCACCGCCACCACCTTGGGTTCGCACGCCGGGCACATCAGCGTGGTAAGCTTCGGCCCCTGGTTTCCCGCGGCGGCGATGACCTGGAGTCCGTATTTCTCGACCGCGGTCCGGCAGGCAACCCTCATCGGGTTGTCAGGGTCTCCGTCGTCCTCGCCGCCCACGCTGACGTTTATGGTGTTGGGATACATGGGGTCAGTGGTGGGAAGCCCCTGCTGGTTTGCCTGCTCGACCAGGCTGCACACCCGGTCGATGGCCTCCACCAGCATCTCGTCGGTGCCCTCGCCGCTGTCGTTGATTACCTTGAGGTTCATCAGGGAGGCACCGGGGGCTACACCCGACCTCTGGCCGAACTCCCCGGCTATGACGTAGGCCACCCCTGTCCCGTGGCCGAATACGTCGGTCGTGCTTTCCGATTCGGAGAAGTTAGCCCGGTAAACCACCTTGCCCTCCAGCGCTTCGTGAGTTTCCCTGATGCCGCTGTCGCAGACCGCTACCGTGAGTCCTGTGCCGATAAGAGGCGGGGAATATGCCTGGCGCAGCTCGTTGAAGGTGTCGTAGAGGTTGAGACTGCTTACTATGTCCTCGAGCTGCAGCGGCAGAGCGGGATTGGGGGCAGGGGCGAGCCTCCCCGTCGCCACCCTTTGAACCGGCTTCAGCTTGAGACCGGCGACGGCGGATAGCTTTTTCGCCTGCTCCTCGTCGAGGTCGCAGAATAGCTGCTTCGCGGCAGGCAGCGGTTTGATGTTCTTCGCCCCTACCCCCCTGCATTCCCGCTCCGCCTGGTCTAAGGCAAGTTCCTTGGGGATTATTGCGTATCTCATCAGTCTTCTCCTCGCTCTCTTATCCTGGCCCAAATTCTCCTAACACGCCCTTTACGCCGGGTAGGTCAGCTGAACGATGTAGGTTACCTTGAGCTGGCCGGTGTTGGG
>CAYLXD010000150.1:0-4095 GCA_964387515.1 uncultured Pirellulales bacterium
TAATCTCCTGCGAGCAAAGCCGCATCACCATCTCTGATAAATTTCTCCGGGTCCCTGCTCAAATACAAAAACGCTCCAATGGCAGCGAACACTACAAATGCGAATATCAAGGACCCAATAATCGCAACTTTTTTATTTAATCTCTTTCTTGCCATAGTTCTTATTCCTTTCGCTAAGGCCTCACAACTGATGACCGAAAGCTACCCTGCCTGTCATCGTCTATCAATCATCACCTATAATTTCTCCCAATCAGGCCAGTGTTCTTTTTCCAAAAGAGGCAAAATCACACTCAAAAGTTTTTGGCCTGCTGATACCGCCTCCTCCTTTGACGGGGACACTTGCTCGCCGAACTTCACATTAAAGAATTTCATCTCAACTTTGGAAAAGTACGAATATCGGCGTAAAAGGTTCTTGCTAAGGACAACCCGAGTGTCCGTTCTGCTGTTTGTATACTCGCCGTTGACGCGAAAAATATACAAGACTGAAAATTTCGTATCACGCTGCCAGAAGTCGGAACTTTTGCCGGCAAACACTACGTACCTGCCCGGCAACTGCACCTGGCGGCTGCCTTTGCCGACACTGAAAACAACACCATCAGAATCCAACTTCTGATTGCCGCTGCCTGTATAGCATTCTTCCGGCACATGCGGCACCTGGTCTGGAAGGCCATAATAAGTAATCAGCAGCAGGCAGTAACGAACAGCACTGTCAGCCGGTACACTGGTATCTTCCAGATGCCATTGAATGTAGTCTTCCGTGCCAAGCACCTTGATGACCTCCTCGTTTTCGATTTTCTCTGCTGACACCACCCTATAGGGAGCCAAAGCTTTCTCATCGAGGAGGTCTAAAGATTTTTTCAGCGGCAACGGATCTTTCTTTAAGTATATCCCGAAACTTTTTATCGCGATGGACATACTGGCCGCCGCTATCGCAAGGGTAGCTGCACATATCAAGAAAGCCGGCTGCATATAAGCCTTGAATGTATCCTGAATTCGGGATTCCACCTGAGGTTCTACACTTTCCGCTTGCGAACCACAATATCCTCTTCCGGTGCGCCGAGACTGCTTTCCTCAACAAACAGACTCGACATAAACTGCGCGAGCAAGCCATATAAAACAAACGCTAACGGCAACATTGCCATTCCAAGCATATCATGATAAACGCCCTGAGTGTATCTGGGATGAATCATAACATAAATAAATCCGGTAACTGTAACCCGCACGATATTACAAAGTATTGCTATCGGTATAGTACTGGCCAACAAAACAATCCTCTGCCAGATGGGTCTGTAGTGCAAATAGGCCATAGCGACGCCAAGAGCCAAAAAGGCCATCAGCAGGCGCATCCCGCTGCAGGCCTCAGCTACATCAAGTGCAGGCTCGATGCGTTGGCCCTTGTAAATTACATCTATCACAACGCCGCTGGCTGTAGCCTCCAGGCCCTTAACCAAACTCAACAAAAATGCTGCCACTGATGCAGCCCACTGCCGCATTGGGATAGTCAAACTTACATAATACCTTTCCGGCAGTGGTACCGCAAACACCAAATAGCCGACCGGGAGCCAGGTGTATTTAACCAGTCCCCACCCCCCCAAAAATAAAACGACCGCTCCAAGTGTTGCTATCATCCCGGTTGGGCTCAAATAGCCATAATGCAAATGAACGATATTGAGCGGATAAAACAGAATCCCACAGATAAGAAAAAACAGGCCCAGATAACTCGGCTTTGCTTGAAGATTCAGAATTTCTGTCTTGCGCTGGTTAAGAAAGTATAAGCTAAAAAGTGGAATTAGAAAACCATGCGACCAGCTGCTGTTGGTGACCCACTTGTAAACTATTCTCTCAATTTCGTGGCGAAAAAGGTAAACAAACAGTCCGCCAATTATCAGCATCTTGATATAATTATGCACCCCAAGTTCGCGCCACCGCTGCTTTGGTATGGGCGGCCCTGTTCGCTGTGTTGCTGCGATAGAAGAGGCAATATGTTCCACCATAACTAAAGTATTCTGCTCATCATTAAATATGCCTTTAGAATATGCCTTCCAAAGGCCCATAATCGAACGAGTCGGCACCGAAAGGTCCAAAAGGATTTCGGAACCCGAACTCTCTTTCTGAAAAGTTACGGTCATAGAGAAAACCGAAGCCGTAAGTTGCTCTGAAGGAATTCCGCAAGACCGCTCGCCACATGGCTGTCGGATGGGTACCGACATTAATCACATCATTCGGCCTGATGAAGAAATCCGGCTGTTCACCGCAGAATATTTTGTCCAAATCGACCAACACGATTTCTTCTTTCTCTCTGCCAACCCTTCTAACGACCTCACAAGATTTCGGCCAGGCCAAAGGCCCCAGGCCGCCAGCCGCCGCTATGGCCATCTTCAATGTCATTGGTCGGCCTGTAAGATTAACGTATCCCTGATAGTTGGTATTACCCATAATATAGTATTCTCCGATAATATCAAGGGGTACATAAATAGTATCACCGGGCCTGATGATAATATTATACCGGTAGTCACCGCCACGCAGTTTATCGGCAGGAATCTTAATGACTCGCATCTGCATTGCAGCAGTTTCCATCAAACCCCAGTCGAACTCCTCCGGCAGCTGTTCCTTGAGCTCCGGCACAGCAGGAAGCTCTTTTGCGGGCTCAATTTTTGCCGGGGGCTTTGTTGGTATCGGCCGACCGACCGGAACAGGAATCCATTTGCCATCTTGAAAGACCCACTCAATATCCTCAACTTCATGAAGGCCTGTCGGTTCACTGGAAGTGTCCTGACGGGCTGGCTGGGTCAATGCTGGCGGCGGCTCTTCAACGCCTACTGCCGGCTGCCCCTCATCGCTGAACAATTCAAAACCTTCGGGCAGAGCTATCTCTGCAAGCTCTTTATCCGTTATCATCTCTGCCGAGGTTATAACCAATCCGCTGTCAGGCGACTGTCGTTGTGCCCGCGGAGCTATTATCTCAAGCATCTCCTGCTCAGGGGACATCTTTTGCTCAGAAGGTATCTCCTGCTTGGGGGTCACTTCCTGTTCTGCCTCTGTCGGGGGCGGTGCGGTTGGCTCTGCTATCGCCTCTTTACCAGTAACAGCACGGGTAACGTAAATGTAACTTATGTTGAATTCGCCTATACCTCCTGCTGTTGCAAGGGCATCGGTCAGTCTGAAGTCGTACCGCGGAATAGCGTATCTGCTCGGGCGCGGAATGCCACTGCCCAATATAGAAAACGTATGCTGTTGGGAGCTCAGCAAAGCCACAGAAACAGAAGGCTCTTTTAGTATGCTCGGCGAAAGGATTTGCTTTAGCTCCTCCTCAAGCTGTGACTCAGTTAACCCTACCGCCTCGACCAACCCGACCTCAGGGATGGATATTTTGCCGCTCTCGGTAATAACATAGTCGTTTACAAACAGAATACCCTCCTGCTGTAGTTCGAAAATAGCTATCCTGACGTAATCACCAGGGCTAAATGTGTAGTCAACTTCGTAAGGTATAACATCGACAGGCTTGGGGTCCTCTGCCCCTTCCCACTCTGAGGGTGCTTCCTCAGCCACACCCAACGACTCCAATATCACGTTGACGGCCGGTACAGGACGGAACCTGCCTACCTGCCTCGGGTCAAAAAACTTGTCGCCGCAGCCGGTCAGGTAAACAACCAGCGCAGACAAGAGCAATATAATCGTTGCAGTCGGTCCTTTTTTCATACGGCTAAAGCTTTCAAAACACGACCCATTAAATTCCTTTAATGCTTCTGGGAGCACCGGTCCTACCTGATGCAACTTATCGGTTCAATACACCCCTGCCTTGATTTTTTCGCTGCTATAAAACCAGTATCACAAAGACATTAAATGCTTTCATCCGTGGCCGCGTAAAAAACAGTTTCCTATCAATTGCCGGAGATAAGTGGAACCAACAGCAGCGAAGGGGCCACTATTGCATTTTTGCTGTAACTATGGTCATAAAAAGCAGTTATAAAAGCAGATAATTTTGCCGGCATATCTATCAGGCCGCTCCCCGATTTTCTGAAATAACTAATCGCCTTCTCTATACCCCCTGAGCAGGTGATTTGTTCACTTACACCCCCTGTTTAAGGCCGATAAT
>CAYLXD010000151.1:0-3915 GCA_964387515.1 uncultured Pirellulales bacterium
ATAAGCTATATTCACGCTGAGGGCCTTCCGGCCGCGGAGATGAAGCACGGCCCAATCGCTTTGATTGTTGATGGTATGCCTGCGGTTTTCATTGCCACAGCCGGACCGCAGTACGACAAAATTATGGGCAACATCGAGGAGGTGCGGGCGCGAGGCGGAAAAACCATAGTCGTGGCGACCGAAGGTGACGAAAATATCAGGCGACACGCAGACCACCTGATTAGCGTTCCGGACGTGCCGGAGTTTTTCCAGCCGATGCTGACGGTTGTTCCGCTGCAGCTTTTAGCCTATCACGCCGCTGTTCTGCGCGGCCACGACGTTGACAAACCGCGAAACCTTGCAAAAAGCGTTACGGTTGAGTAAGGGTCTCCGGTTGCAATGAAAATCAAACGAAAAAAGCCGAGGGGGAGCTTCTGTACCCTTAGAACAACACCGCAAATGTCCAGACGTGGCTTTACTCTTATCGAGCTGCTTGTTGTTATTGCTATTATCGCACTTTTACTTTCAATACTTATGCCGTCACTATCCAGGGCCAGGTCTGTTGCAGCACGGCTGGTGTGTGCACATAACCTTAAGCAGATTAGTTTGGCTGTACGTTTATACTTGGAAGGAAATGATGACTTTTATCCCTGCGACGCCAATGACCCACTCTACACGGACCCGGAAACAGGCCAGAAAATCTGGCTGTGGATGGGACGAGGCTGGCGCTCGTTTGTTGAGCCTTATCTGGGTGGTAATATCGACGCTAATAACCCCTCGGTTCTGTTTTGCCCGCAGGACCGAAAAGCCAAAGATGACTATGAGTCTACCAGCTATGCCTACTCGATGGCCTTCTATCACAGCCCCGAGCAGATTGATGATATGAACAGCCCGGGCAATACTTATGGCGATGGTCCTTGCGTACCGTCCATACCACAACGAAGCTTGAATGTAGTCAAGCCGGCCGGAAAGATTATTGTAGGCGAGTGGAACAGTAATCATTTACGCGTGGTTGAACGAGGTTGGTACGGATATGGTGGCTGGTGGTGCTGGCAGGGAAGCAGAAATTACCTGTTCGCTGACGGACAGGTACAGTTCCTAAAGGCTGAGGATATCCGACCGGCCAACGATGGCTACCCCAACCCAAACCTCACAATCCACGGCATCAGGGGTATTGACTGGCCCCGATAGTAGACCCATATCGCAGCCAAAGAACCGGATGTCATCCTGCCCAGAGTGGCACGGCACTCATCAAACCCCCAATCCGTGCCACTCCTGAGAGTGCTGAACGAAGTGGCTTTACGCAACAACTTTCTTTCTATAGAACAGGAAAAGAATAATACTTAAAGCTATCAAACCAACAAGCCCGTTTTGACCAAGTGTGTTAAGCAACGCCGTGAGATTGGTAACAACGCTTCCAAAGAAAGGCACTGTCTGACCAAAGAGGATCTCGACTGCAATCCCAAGGGCTATCAGCAACAAAGCAATTTCAGTAATCTCACCAAGCCATCTTTTTGTTTCTTCCAGAAAACGCATCATTTACTCTCCTAAAAATTAACCATAAAATACTGTGAAATTACACACATCCCGGCCTTCTTATTCGGCTTATGTTTTTAGATTACTTTAGTATTTATGCCTAAAATACTAAGACATATTATTCATCCCGAAATTCCACAGATTTAGTCTGTAAGGGGGAAACGCTCCGGGAACCGCATTTTCAGTATTGAAACTACGCCTGAACGGCTGCATCGGCGTAAGCCACCCATTGGCGAATCTGCTCGCAAGTTTAATGATTTTTGTCACGCACTCCACACACAAAACTAAAAGTTACGAGTCTCTGCAGGCTTTTGAACCACAAAACGCAATTATACGGTGATATTGCCGCTACGGACCGCATATTTGCGCTGCAGACGTGGGAACTTTAAGCCTCCCCCTGTTAAAATA
The DNA here is from genome assembly GCA_964387515.1 of uncultured Pirellulales bacterium. GTDB lineage: Bacteria > Planctomycetota > Phycisphaerae > Sedimentisphaerales > Anaerobacaceae > CAVXEF01. The sequence goes on from CAYLXD010000151.1 coordinate 1,924, forward strand.
GGGTATTTTTTGCTTGACTTAACTTGTTAAAATAGGCTATATTATAGCTATGTTTGGTAGCACGACTGACTTCGCTTTACGAATAATACTCATTGCCGCCCTCTGGGGCCTTGTCTGGCGGTTTGTAGAGCCTAAGACACAGCGGATGCGAATATTAAGAGCGGCACTGCTGCTGTTGTGTCTTTCAGCCATTCTGGCCGTGTTAAGAATTACCGGCCGCTGAATCACCCCGAAAAAACCTCCTCTCGTATCTTGATACTGCTTCTGCTGCACCCGCACACAGGGGCCAGGCAGCGGACACGTGAGTGGTTTGCCTTATTTTTGACGCCGAAGTCCGCAAAACCTCCAAAAAAATAGACAAATTTATTCTTCGGATTTTTTGGAAATCCTGAAAGATAATTTATAGTTTAACGGGGCGATGCAGACAACAGATGGTCGCGCCTTTGAAGATATAACAATGGAATACCTCTCTCCTCTTCTTAAGGGAGACGGACTGGCCAGTCAAGACGAAATAATGGGGGGCCGACGTCTCCCTCTTTTTTTGCGCAGATTTTATCTTATCCCCCAACCGCTGAGTTCAGGCCGGCACCACCTCGTAATGAGCTTGTCGAACCCATCTTGACATAACCGTTGTAGGCTGCAACAATTGCTGCAGCTATGAGCAAAATCCGAACCGATAGTTTGTTTGAGACGCCGCAGATAAAGCAAGAACTCTGTCATTATACCTGCCCGTCCGGCAGGCGGGTTATCCGGGTCGCATTTGAGTCGGGTGTTGACAGCCAGTTCGATTATCTTGTGCCGGATGAGCTTTGGCCAATTGAAACAGGGCAGCGGGTTGAGGCGCCATTCGGCAGAAAGAATAAACTCGAAAAAGGTTTCTGTGTTGACCTGGTTAGCCCCCAGCCCTGCCCTGAGCGAAGTCGAAGGGTTTATGCTGGGGGTTCTAGGGTCTCCTCCGGCAAAAGAACCTTCAAACTGAAAACCATCTCAAAGGTCATCGATGAATCACCTCTTCTTGATGTCGAGCTTATGGAATTGGCTCAGTGGATTAGCAGCTACTATGTCTGTCCGCTGGGACAGGTTTTGGGGGCGATGGTTCCTGCAGCGGTAAAAAAAGGCGCCGGCGTTAAAACCGAAAGGCACATTTACCTTTCGATAAGTGCCGAAGATTTTGAACAGACGCTAAAGCGGCTAAGAGGTGCTAAGCAAAAGCAAATAGTCAGGTTCCTGCAGGAAAGAGCGGCGTTTAATCCGCGGACGACTTTGGAGATGCAGGACGTTTTGGTGGCTGTCGAATGTACGAACGCCCCTATAAACAAACTGGCCCAGATGGACATTATTAAAATAACCCGAAAGACAATTTTGAAATCCCTGCCTGCCATTCCGGAAGGGATGACGGTACGAGCGGAGATAGTCTCTCTCAACGACGACCAGCGAAAGGCCCTGGCGGCCATAAACAGCAGCACGGATTCGGGCACGTTCGGCGTGACGGTTCTGCACGGCGTTACCGACAGCGGCAAGACCGAGCTTTACATACGGGCGATTGAAAGGGCCCTGCAAAAGAAAAAAACCGCTGTCGTTATGCTGCCTGAGATTGCCCTTACGGCGCAGACCGTTCAGCGGTTCAGCGCAAGGTTCGAGAAGATTGCCGTGATGCATTCGGGCCTGACCGCCGTGCAGCGCAACAGCCAGTGGCAGAAGATAAAAGCAGGCGAGGCGGATGTTGTAATCGGAGCTCGCTCGGCCGTCTTTGCGCCGCTGACACGGCTCGGCCTCATTGTTGTTGATGAGGAGCACGAGCCGAGCTACAAGCAGGACACAGTCCCACGATACAACGGCAGAGATGTCGCGATAAAGCGGGCGCAGTTGGCAAACGCACACTGTATTTTAGGAAGCGCAACGCCCTCGCTGGAGACCCTTTCGAACTGCCGCGGCAAAAAATATTTTAATCTGGTGCGTCTGCCGAAAAGGGTTATGGACCTGCCGATGCCG
>CAYLXD010000152.1:0-3776 GCA_964387515.1 uncultured Pirellulales bacterium
CCCCTGCTTATCGTTGGTTGTGTAGAAGTCCTTCGTTATACTCGTCCAGCTCTCCACCTGCGCGAGCAGCGACGCCCTTTCTCTCTCAACATCCCTGAGGTCACCATCCAGCTTGCCAGCGGTCGCCTTAAGTGAGGCAATTTCACTTCTGAGCTTGTCTTCGGTCTGTTGCTTTTCCTTGATGTACTCATTTGCCTCATTAGTTTTGGCCTTTAACTTTTTGTCCAGACTGTCCCAGTCAGACCTTATATCGGTGTATTTTTCCCTATAATTATCGGCGTTGGCAACATAGGTTACGACAATGCCACAGAGGAATATTGAGGACAGGGTCAGCAGCACTATCAGAATTTTTGTAAGTGTGCTCAAAATCGACTCCTTTTGCCCCGTTAGAGACTTTTTGGGCTCTAACGGGGTTTGTTAATTCACATTCATCCCCCGTTAGAAAAAAAGAATTTTCTAACGGGTCATCCTTCGCAGTAGCAGTCGCTACGGAGAACGTACCTCAAATTGCCTGCCGCCCCGACTCGCGTCATGAGACGTGGAGGCAGGACCGCTGCCGCGAATTATACTGTCCCGGTAGACAGTATGCAACCCCCGTTAGAAAAAAAGAATTTTCTAACGGGGCAACGGAATAATTTAAGCTGCCGGCCCGGGCAGGTCAAGTTATTTTTGCGCTCTTATTTGCTATTTTTCGCGAAGCAGGACCAGCAACCTCCGGCATACTGGTTTTCCGAGACGGCATCGGGCCCCAGACGTGCGGAAAGTCTCCGCAGGTGTCTGACACGACGTCAGGCACCCGACGTGCGGTAATCCGCCGCGGCCGGACAGGTGTCACTTAGCACACTGCAGAACGGCCTTGGCGGCCGCGATACGGACACGTTTGGACTGATTTTCAAGCAGCTTTGGCAGAAATTCAGTAACGGCAGGCGTTCGAATCTGACCTATTGCCATCGCCGTGAACGTATAAACGCGTTCGAGGCTGTCGGCGTCCATCCCGGCCGTGAGGTTTTTCCTGAAAACATCAAGCACCTCGAATTCCCCCAGCGTACTGCCGAGCGCACCGAGCTGTTCCGCCGCTGCCAGCCGGACCTCCAGCACTTTGTCACCCTGCATTGTTGTAATCAGGGCGTCCCTTGCCTGTACTGTTCCAAGTGCACCCATTGCCTTTATACCTATAACTCTGTCGTCGGCGTACGCACTTATCAGCATCGTCCACAGCTTTGGATATATCTGCTCATCGCCGAGCATCGCCATCGCTTCGGCAACCTGAAACCTGACCATATCAGACGAATCTCTGTCTCTCAGGGCCCAGTCCAGCAGCTTTAACTGACGTGCATCAGAACTTTTGCCAAGTATCAGGGCGGCGTTGGCACGAACAGTTTGGTCCTTGCTGATTATTGCCTTGCGAATGAGCCTAAAATTACCTGTATAGCCGAGCCTGGCCAGGGCGTAGGCAGCGGCAATTCTGACGTTTTCGTCGGGGTCTTTCAACAGCCGCCCTACGGGCTCTCTCGCGAAACGGTACTGCATATCGCCGATGGCCAAAGCCGCTGCAAACCTGACCGGTACAAATTCGTCTGCTAACAATCGTTCAACTTTGGGCATCAATTCAGCTCGCCGTGTCGCTGCCACAACCTCAATCGCGTTGACCCTGATTTGAGGGTCATTGTCAGCCAGCGCCGCCTCGATAATTTTGGTGGCTTTAGGCACAAGGCTGTTAACAAGCATACTGTCAGCCTCCGCTTGGGGACGCCTTACGGCGGATGCGGAGCTGTTCTGCGAAGGTTTATTGCAACTGCAGACGGTCATCAACCCAAAAGTGCAGAGCAAACAGCAGAAAAAGACGGCCCCCACGTTTTCCTGTCTGAAGACAGGCGTGGGGGTGCAGCGGCCTCTTGTCTCTTTCATTTTTCGTTTTTCACTTGGCATTTCTCTGATATCATCCTTTGCTTTTTGCCTTTGAATCCGCCGGAGGCGGACTGCCAAAGCGACACTATTATGACCAAAACAAAACTAATCGCACAACAAAAATCCAGCCATTGGCCGTATCTGCTGAAAAATGTGGTTCTTTCGTCTATCGGCACCGTGTCGACAAACCAGCCTGCCATGCCCCGGCGCTGGCTCGCTTGAGCCGGAAGGTCGCCGGCTACAAAGCCATCTCTGATGCGTCCCACCGAGTCAATCAGGCAGCTTATGCCGGTATTGACGCTCCGCACGATACTCAACCTATTCTCTACAGCCCTGAAGACACAAACAGCCATATGCTGCACCAGCTCGGTGCTCGCAGAGACCCTGTCATCAATAAACCTTACGAACCAGCCGTCGTTACTTATATTGACGAGCCAGTCGAGGCGTTTCTGACCGGCCCTATCCAGTGTGAATCTCCGGGCGATAGCAGGAACCGTATCCTCATAGCAAATCATCACACTGAATCTGTGGGTTTGCCCTGAACCAGAGCGGTTCAGGGTTTGCCCCTGCTGCGCTCCGTCGCCAAAGCTACGGAGCGTCGGTGACTCTCTGCTGCTGGTCATCTCAAAAACGGTGTACTCGCTGCCCGCATCGAGTGAATAATCGTAATCATAAGGCGTAAACTTCATCAGCAAGTTAAAAAGAGCCGGCAGGCTTTTCCTAAAGGGAATAAACTCTCCGAACAGAACCAAATGAATCTTGTCATACCTTCCTGGGTACTGTTGTCCATCAGGGCGGTATAGATACGCTGAATTATACCTTCGAACTAAACGAATCGTCCAATCTTCCTGGATTTCCAGGGTTCGGCCATATGCACCTACGAGTACAAAGGCGGTATTTTTCGAATGTTCACGGAGAGCTTTATCAAAAATTCTGTCAGTTTCCGAAGGAGCTAAAAGTTCTAATACCCTTGGGTCCAGCGTGGCCTGCACCATCGTCTCCGGCCAAATAACCAGCTCGGCACCGGCTGCGGCAGCAGCCCTGCTTTTTTCCATCAGCTCGGCAAATATCCTGTCGGACTGCTGAAATGACCACTTTACCGATTGCGGAACATTCGACTGCAAAGACCCGACCAAAGGCCCTTGTTTTACGGCCTCCTCCGATTGCCTTACTCTCCATCGACCATACACAACAGCGGCAGCCAGCGCTGCACACACAAGGACGATTTTCAAAAGATTGCTGATTTTAAAAGCACGAAGCACGAAATTCGAAATACGAAACAAATCTAAATGACAAAAATTCAAATGACCAAAACGGGTAGTTTTGAACATTTGGTGATTTGAGCTTTGAATTTGTTTCGAATCTCGATATTCGATATTCGGATTTAATCGAGCGTCGAGTATCAATTCAGCCACCAACCCATTGACCATCGCTATCAGAAAAGATATTCCCGCTGCACCGAATATGTCAGCTATCTGGATGAGTGTGATATTGGCGTACTGGCTGTGTGAGAGATGCCGCCAGAGAAATCCGCCCAGGAAAAGGCCCTGCAGCCGCTCGGCCCCCACAACCAGAACCGGCACCGCCAGAACCAGCGGTATCTTTTTTAGTCGGCAATAGCGCAGGCCAAAAACCAGCATCGGCCAAAGCAAAGCAGTGTACAAACAGAAAGCGAGCCAGCCAATAATTGTAACTGGGGCTATCCAGTACAGGTTGCCGAGCCAGTAACAAAGCGAGACTATGTAGGCTATAAGTGCTAAAGGTTTCGGCCTTGCGCTGGGAGAACAAGCAAGAATAAAAGGCACCCACGCGACCCAGGCCAGCCAGTTTACTGCGAACGGCGGCTGAATAACGGTCAGCAGCACCGC
>CAYLXD010000153.1:0-3644 GCA_964387515.1 uncultured Pirellulales bacterium
TTCCTGAGCCGGCGACGATTGCGTTGCTTGGACTCGGTGCGTTGAGTCTGCTTCGCGGGAAACGCAGAGCGTAAATGTAATTGTAATTGGATTAAGCGCGGCTCCCGACGTGCGGGGCACAGTCCCCGCACGTCGGCCCTTAATCCTGAGGCTAACAGGCGTAAAGCATAATTTTTAATGAAGATAAGGGAGTGGGCCCATTGTGGGCTGGCCCCCATTTTGAAAAAAGACTGGCCAGCAAAAAAGCAAAAATAGAAAGGGAATGAAATAGCAAATAGTAAGATGACATATTGGTTGGTTGTGCTGATTGTGCTGGTTTTGCATACTGTGAGTCTGGCAGGGACACTGGTGACTGTGTCACTGGAAGACATTGATTCAGGTAAAACCAGTCCAGAGGGTCACTACCGCTGGATGGACTCAGCAGACCAGCTTTATGCCGGCGTCTACCAGACCAGCTATAATTACACTCAAGCGAGTGTTCAGGTGGATTATTTCACGAACGCCACGACCCTGTACGGGACGTTGACGGCGTCGAACCTGAAACCGAATTTTACCTATCAGTTCAAGCTGGCCGGCAATCCGGATGTGGATTTAGCTGGCAACGAAGGTATCGGTTTGACGGGTCGATGGTGGCAGGAACAGTGGAATAATTCGCTCGGCCGGTGGTCGAGCGGACAAAACTTGAACAACAAAGGCGACGGCTCGGCGCCGAATCCCAATGACGATGACTACTATGCTCGTCGTGACGAAGTGGATTCGAACAGTCCAACAGGTAAGAAATATCGGTATACCGGATATCTGGTATTCGACTATTTTATTACGGACAGTGATGGCGACGCCTCGCTTAGTTTTGAAGCGGACAGCAGTTACCACGTTTTGTGGAAAACCAGTCAGCGTGGTCGCACTGGTAATGACGGGCTGGTGAAGACGTCTACGTTTGACGCTGACCCTCTTTCATCTTCTGCCTACGAGACGGATTACAGTGAAACTACAGTCAGTGTTTTCGGCGAGTGGGAACGTCTGCCAATGGGAGATGTGACCCTCGGTGCCGGAACTTATCAAGCCGAGTTTCTGCTCACGGAGGAGTCGTTCCATGGCGGTGGCCTTGCAGGAGGCTGGGCAGCGGCTATGGGTAAAGAAGCAACGTTTAACATCGTTCCCGAGCCGGCAACGATTGCCCTGCTTGGACTCGGTGCCTTGAGTCTGCTTCGCAACAAGCGCAGAGCGTAAATGTATGTAGTTAATCAAATTTGCTGTCGCTGATGCTCCAAAGCTATCCGGCCTTCGCAGCCGCTTCGGCGGAATAGGCGAGCGACGGAGCGCGGGCGGCCGCAGCAAAACTCGTCTCGGCGCTCGTCACGGCGGAGCGTGCCGTAGCCGGGACAGAAACGTTAACTTAATAGAGGGGTACGAAAATGAAAAGGTTAATAACAATTTGTGCAGTAATGGGAATGCTTCTGGCCATCAGCGACGTGGCAAACGCCACTGGAACTTATGCTAATCTTAAGGCACGTGCCAATTACAAAGCCTCGACCGGCTTGACTCTCGGCGATTGGACCACTGTTCATGAGGGACAGACTGGATACGAGGATTACGTACTCAGCGGCTATACGATAACAGATGAATTCCAGATTAATCTGTTATACCAGGATGGAATTCTGGATTCTGCTATTGATGCATTCAATGACTACTGGGATCCGATGGGCTGGACGTACAACTTCGGTGACAACGATGGATATCTTTTCAATATCAGCCTCACAGGAGGGCTTACGATTTATGAATTCGATGGTCTGCAGGAAACTGTCGGTGGCCCAGACATCAAGTGGACGGTGACCGGTTGGCATCAGACCATTTTAACCGGTGATATTGTTGGAAGCAGTCTTGTGGTAGTGCCCACAGCAACGTACAGGCCATTTGTAGACACCCCGCTCGTAAATAACGTGGAGGTCTTCGGACGGCGACATGGATTGTGAAATATTAGCCTACACATTTACTGGCGCTGCCTACGATATAGGTTTGGGCAGCGTTCTGGGCGTCACCCTTGTTACCGAGCCGGCGACGATTGCTCTGCTTGGCCTTGGCGCTTTGAGTCTTATTCGCAGGAAACGCAGAGCGTAAATGTAATTGATTATAAAGCTGAATGAAGTGCGGGGCTCTTGCAGCCCCGCGCCCCGCACTTTTTAACTGCTGATGAAAGACAATATCGGTGCATATGCTAAAGAAAACTCTTATTTTAGATTTGCTGGTTGTACTGGTGTGCGGTTTGGCACAGGCAACCACTGTGACCGTCGCCACCTTCGCTGACCCTGCAACGAACTATACCACGCCGTTGTTCACGGTCGATTTGGATAACGGCATTATCACCGGCGAATGGCCTGACGAACCCGGTCTTGACCTGATTATTTTCGGCGACAGTAACAACCCCTTTGAGGATGCTTTCTTCAAGATGACTGACCCTACAGGCACGACCGGCGTAAAGTACGCTGGTGGTATCATGGGCGGCGAAACGGGCGGTGGAATAATCAAGTTCTTCGAGAATGGTCAAGACACCAGCACGACTCCGCTGATTCAGATCACGTTTGATTCGGGTCACGTTACGCCCTTCGGCTTTGGAGCAACAAACCTCTCTTTCTTCGGGGACAACGGTGATAACGTAACCATCATCGATTCGGAAATTGCTGGTTCCCTGGCTGAAGAGGCTTCTTTCTCGTTCAGTTTTGCCAACCACGCGCCATTGAGCGGCGGTTGGAGCAAGGGTTACACGGCAACGGCATCATTTACGTCGTCAGCCGTTCCCGAGCCAGCGACGATTGCGCTGCTCGGCCTCGGAGCACTGAGTCTGCTTCGGAGAAAATGCAAAGCGTAAATTGTAATTGTTGATTAAAGCTGAATGAAGTGCGGGGCGCAATCCCCTCACTTCAACCGCTGATAACTGCTGCGGGCGGTCCGCAGCAAAAAGGAGGAATATTAACTGATACAAAAAAGAAAGAAAAACTAAAAAATGAAAAAGGTAATAGTAATTTGTGCAGTAGCAGGATTGATTTTAGCTGCCGGCAACGTGGCTCAGGCTGCCTTCACAGGCTGGGTGAGCCCCACAGCCAATAGTCCAGTTCCAGGTAATTTGGGTTTTAACGTGCCTTACGCTGCCTACGCAGACGGCCCCTACCCCGGCAATTGGAATGCGGAAATAAACCAATTTGGTTATGGACACACGTATTACGGCTACGATTTCTCCGCGATACCTGATGGAGCCACCATCAACGGTATACAGGTCAAATTGGATGCTTGGTATAATTCTACTTACGTCTCCAGTGGCTCGATAGCGGTTGAACTTTCCTGGGATAATGGCACGAACTGGACGACAACAGGATACGGAACGGGAGCCTTAACCTCAGCGGAACAAAGCTATATCCTGGGTGGTACCTCTAATACCTGGAGTACGACACACACCTGGACTGCAACCGAGATAGAAACTGCTTTCAGAGTTCGACTGGTTGCGACGGTTAATGATGGTACTACTAATCTTAACCCAGACCTTTTCCTGGATTGGGTCCCGGTCGAGGTCGCCTATATCCCGGTTCCTGAGCCGACGACAATAGCTTTACTTGGCTTCGGCAGCCTGGCGCTGCTGAGAAAACGCAGGG
>CAYLXD010000154.1:0-3585 GCA_964387515.1 uncultured Pirellulales bacterium
GCGACTATCTTGTGGGCACCATTTATCGCACTTGTTGCAATGATTCTGGACATTTGCAAATCTCCTTTTTATTTACCCTTCAAACAGCCAATGCCCGGCGTTCTTCCATATCGTAAAGTTTGCGCTCTTTTTCCACATTTATTCCGAGGGCTTCACGCTTACTCTCGATATGTTCAATCATCATACCGGCGGCCTTAATCGGGTCGCGTTCGAAGGCCCATTTACCGCCTATATCCTTTTCGATTTCGTCGGTTAGATACCGTGTTAGATTTGGAGCACCGAGAATGGGCAGTGGCTCGGCAATAACGGTAAAGACCCCCGAAGCGACAAAGTACATTCCGATGGAAACAGCTTTTTCCGACATCCATTCCGGTGCTGCGCCGGCAACAGGTAAATCTGAGATATCCTCGCCAAGCCCGCCTTCTGCAACCGTGTTCGCCAGAATCGTCAGAATCCTGCTGTTGTCCACGCAGGAACCGACGTGCAGTACCGGCGGAATACCGACAGTCTCACATATCTCAGCCAGGCCCTTGCCGCAGTACTTGGCTGCCGCATCCGGTCTCATCAGACCCGCCTTACCTGCGGCCAACGCGCTGCAGCCGGTGCTCACGACCAAAACGTCATTTTTAATCAGCTCTTTTATCATTGTGATGTGATTGTAATCGTGCACCTGCTTCGGATTATTGCAGCCAACAACTCCCGCTGCACCCCGCAAACGCCCTGAAATAATAGCATCATTTAGCGGGCGGTAACTGGCGCGAAATCGCCCACCAAGATTGTAAAAAATATTCTCTGTTGTAAAGCCTGCAATCCCGTGCTCTATTATTTTCGGAACGTTGGCCTTGCCTTGCCTGTTGGGAAAATTATCAATACCTATCTTAATAATTTGCCGCGCGATTTCCACCGCCTTGTCTTCGTGGAATTCAATATGTTCTGCTCCGGCTATCTTACATTTGGGCGAGGTAGTTATGAGCTTGGTGTGGAAGCAGCCGGACAGCGACCCCAGCGCAGGCATAATGCACTGCACATCCACCAGCATAACCTCTACCACGCCGGTCATTACCGCTAATTCCTGCTGCAGGAAATTGCCCGCGACCGGTATCCCGTGACGCATCAGTATCTCGTTGGCCGTGCAGCACATACCGGCGATGTTGATTCCTTCGGCCCCTTTGTCTTTAGCCAGTTTTAGAAGTTCGGCTTCCTGCGATACTGCCACGATTACATCCGACAAGGTCGGCTCGTGGCCGTGTACAATTATGTTGACCTGCTTTTCGTCAAGCACCCCAAGGTTGGCACCGAAGCGAATTGGCTGCGGACTGCCGAATAGAATATCAGAAAGCTCGGTAGCTATGAGCGAGCCGCCCCAGCCATCGGACAGACACGCTCGCAGGCCCTGCTTGACAAGATTCTTGTAGTCCGAACCGACCCCTATATGCGTTCTGTGCATAATCTCGACAATTTCCCGGTCGATGGAACGAGGCGTTACACCTAATTCTTTCCAGACCTTTTGTCTGGCTGGTGGCGCATAAGCCGCCGCACTGATAAGTGTCCCATCCTGCCTGCCGAATTCCCTCATCACTACCTCGGATAGCTCAGCCGCAATTTCCTTTATATCTCGGCTGTCTGTTTTGATGCCGTATCTTGCCGCAACCTCCCGCAATTTCCGCTCATCTTTAATCGTATAGTCGGAATTCTCGTCTTCAACCGCCAACTTGAATGTGTGCGCGATATCACGACCGTGGTCGGAATGTGCCGCAGCACCTCCGGCGACCATCCGTATCAGATTTCTCGCTGCGATGGTATCTGCAGTGGCACCGCATACACCTGCTTGCGGCCCCTCCTCAAACGGGTCGATTCGGCACGGCCCCATTGAGCAATTTCGGCAGCATATCCCAAGTCTGCCAAACCCACACTGCGGCTGCTGCTGCTCAAATCTGTCCCACGCATTTTCAAGCCCCGCCTCGGCCATCAGCTCTATCATTTCTTGTGCTGCTTTATCACTGCTACGTTGTTTCGCATCCATAATCATTCCTCACTTTGCTGATTTATCTTTTTACGGCTGGCTGTGTCAGCCAGCGCTAATGCCTTACCTTCGCCTACACTTTCAACTACAACTGTTGACTTTGTGGCGTCCACCAACGCCTCTGCGAGCTTTATCCTGGGCCAGTTAAACTGTTCCAGGAATTGCTCCATATTCAGTTCGTTCAGAACCGCCCCGTATAACTGCCGGGCAAATTGTGAACCATACTTTTTAGCTACAAGCTGCGCACCGACAATTCTGCCCCCGTTCTTGCTTTCGCAAGAAAGCACGGGGGTCAGAAGTTTTGCTATTTCAAACGGCTTTGTCGTTTGGCTCCGCCGGCCTAATCGGTCCGCATTCAAATCGTGTATCGTGACCGTCAGGTTTACTTCTTTTGCTGTTGTACTGCTGTGGCCGATACTGTATATCTGCATACCCAGAATCTCGTCAGCCTGCGCGCGCAGGAAGCCTTTGGTTTTCTGAATTGCCCCTGCTGCGTTTCTGCCGGCTATTTTCCCGGCAGATGCCCCGATACTTCCAACCGGCGAATACACAAATAAGCCGGTACCCAAATCCGGACTCTCGGCGCAATCTCCTGCTGCGTAGATATCTTCAATCGAGGTTTGCATCCGATTATCAACTTTAATCGCACCGCTTGGGCCCAACTTGATGCCGCATCCGGCCGCAAGTGCCACATTTGGCTTTGTTCCTGCACCCATCACCACAAGATTTGTGGCTATTTCTCTGCCTTTGTGGATGACGTATTCAACACGGTCTTTGCCGCCTATTTCTGAAATTGTTTCACCGGTGAGCATTTTTAAGCCCTTCCGGTCGAAATTATTGCTGAGAAACTCCGACACATCCGGCTCAAGCAGTTTTCTAAGTATTCTGGAGCGCACGTTGAAATAAACATCCAGGCCTTTATGCATCAGTGCCTCGGCGATTTCCAGGGCGATAAAACCCGCCCCTATCACTACCGCACAACTTGCGCCTTTAGCCTTTTCTACAATCTCAGCTGCACCTTCATATGTTGTAAAGGTGCAGACACCATCTTTATCAGAGCCGGTAATTGGCGGTATAAGTGGATGACCCCCTGTTGCAATGATAGCTGCGTCGTAGGGAAGCTGCTCTTGTTTATTGTCGCGTCGAATGGAAATAATTTTGTTTTGCGGGTCGATATTCGTTGCTTCAGCGGGGCAAATCAGTTTTACGTTATGCCGGGCCAGTGTCTCAGGTGAGAACACTCTTACATCTGCCGGGTCTGTTATGTAGCCTGCAATCAGAGCGGGTATGCCGGGTCTGCGGTAGGTTGTCTGCTCCTGCGTGACTACCGCCACCTCAGCATCAGTGCTTTCCTCAGCAGCGGCTATAGCAGCCATCATACCTGCCGCACTACCACCAATAACAACTATCTTTCTCACTTGCGTTTCTTTCCTGACTTTGTTTTTTTCCTTGACTGGGTCTCTTTAACGAGTTGTTTTGATGCCTCTGTCCGTCTTGCTTTTATTATTTCCTTGAGTGAAACCAACTTCAGTGTGCCGGTTGGGCATGCCTCGACGCAGGCC
>CAYLXD010000155.1:0-3579 GCA_964387515.1 uncultured Pirellulales bacterium
GCCAATTGAAGGAGGGCTCTGGCTCATATCCAAATCAGCCGCCAAACGAAGAACCCCTCGCATAACCTTTTCATGAATCTGCTCATCGTCTGTCGCCAGTCTTGCTGCATCAAGTGCCTGACGGACAAAACACGGGATACAATCGAAATAAGTTCTCATAAGTAATTAGATGTCCTTGTTTTTGTTTAATTCAGCCGTTTTCTTTCCGTTGTTGATCTGGGATGAATGCTCAGGCCCTAAAGATAGTATACGTCTATTATGGGCATATGCCCAAAATAAATCCAGGGGAAAATTTGAAAAAAATAAAAAAATTTTCAGTTTGTGGGATTTTGGGAAAATCCAAGGGACTTGCAAAAAGTGAAAAATGCGTGCAATCGGTAGAATTTCGGCTAAAATCAGCCCGCCAGCAAGGTTTGACGGTGGAAGGGGTCGAGAGTTGAAGGAGAATTCGGCAACAGCACAAGGGATGGGGTTATTATGGAAAAGGCCATTTTACAGACAAACATAGCGGGCCAAAAGCCGGCAAGAGGTAAGGTGCGTGATATATACAACCTCGGCGATAAGCTGCTGATAGTGGCGAGCGACAGGATAAGCGCCTTCGATGTGGTTATGGCTAACGGCATACCTTATAAGGGGATTATCCTGACGCAGATTTCACTGTTCTGGTTTGATTTTCTCGGCGGTGAGATTGAACATCATTTGATTAGCAGCGATGTAGATGGTTTTCCTGAGCCGTTTTGTCGATACGCCGGGCAATTAGCCGGACGAAGTATGCTCGTTAGAAAAGCCGAGGTTCTGCCGATTGAGTGCGTAGTACGCGGGTATCTGGCCGGCTCGGGCTGGAAAGAATACCAGTCGCAGGGGACGGTTTGCGGCCAGAAATTGCCCGGCGGTTTAAAGCAATGTGATAAGCTGCCTGAACTTATATTTACGCCGGCGACCAAGGCGGAAAGAGGAACGCACGATGAAAATATCAGCTTTGAGAAGTGCGTGGATATCATCGGCAAAGAACGGGCCCGGTACGTCCGCGACAAGAGCATCGAAATTTTCAAAAAGGCAAGTGCCTACGCTGAAAGCAGGGGGATAATTCTTTCCGATACCAAATTCGAGTGGGGCGCTGCCGACGGCAGGATTATTTTGGTTGATGAGGTTTTGACGCCGGATTCATCACGGTTCTGGCCAGCCGATATTTACGAGGCAGGCAGAGACCAGGAAAGCTTCGACAAGCAGTTTGTGCGAAATTATCTTGAAAGCATCAATTTTGATAAGTCCGGCCCTGGCGTTGAACTGCCCGAGGACATCGCCGCAAAGACCAGCGCAAAATACATCGAAGCTTACGAGAAACTGACAGGCAAAAAGTTCGAGGTTTAGTGTTTTGCCTAATAGCTTTGTGAGGGTAGGAAATGGGATTTCCAAAGGATTTTGTGTGGGGGACGTCAACGTCGTCATATCAAATCGAAGGGGCTGCATACGAAGATGGCAAAGGGCTTTCGGTCTGGGATATAATGTGCCGTGAGCCTAATACCATATGGCAAGGCAACACCGGCGACGTTGCATGCGACCATTATCACCGCTACAAAGAAGACGTAGCCCTTATGAAAAAAGTGGGGTTGGGAGCATACAGGTTTTCCATATCCTGGCCACGCGTGATGCCGGAAGGCACAGCAAAAATAAACGCCGAAGGTTTGGGGTTTTACGATAAACTGGTGGATGAGCTGAAGGCAAACGGCATAGAACCTTATGCAACTCTTTTCCACTGGGATTTTCCCTATGAGTTGTACCATCGCGGCGGCTGGCTCAACAGGCAAAGTAGCGACTGGTTTGCCGAGTATGCCGGCGTGGTGGTCGAGAAGCTTTCCGACAGGGTCAGCAACTGGATAACGTTGAACGAGCCGCAGTGCCTTATAGGTCTTGGGCATTTAGATGGGATTCATGCACCGAGGCTTAAATTACCTTTGTCAGATGTTCTGCTGGCGGGGCACAATGTGCTGCTTGCGCATGGCAAAGCTGTGCAGGCAATCCGGTCAAAATCCAAAGGCGAGTGCCGCGTCGGTTATGCGCCGGTGGGGGTTGTTGTGATGCCGGCGGCGGAAAACGAGGCCGATATTAGGGCTGCGCGTGAAGCGATGTTCTCGATAGTAAACAAGAACTGCTGGAACAACACGTGGTGGATGGACCCGGTCTTTTTGGGCCGATACCCTGAAGACGGACTGAGTGTTTATGGAACGGATATGCCGAAGATAGAGCCGGCGGATATGGAAACGATTTGCCAGCCGTTGGATTTCTTTGGTGTGAATATCTATCAGGGCTCTGAGGTGTGTATGGGCCCGGACGGTATGCCGCAGGAGCTGCCGAAACCAGTCGACTGCGAGTTTACGGCGATGGGTTGGCCGATTACAGAGAGCGCCCTGTACTGGGGGCCAAAGTTCTTCTACGAGCGATATAAAAAGCCGGTGATTATAACAGAGAACGGAATGGCGAATGCGGATTGGGTGGCGCTGGACGGCGGGGTACATGACCCGCAGCGAATCGACTTTCTGCAGCGGTATCTGCGGGCATTGCGCAGAGCCAGTGAAGAGGGAGTTGATGTTCGCGGCTATTTTCTCTGGTCGCTTATGGATAACTTCGAGTGGACGTTTGGCTTCAACAAAAGGTTTGGGATTATTTACGTTGATTACAACACGCAGCAGCGAATTTTGAAGGATTCGGCTTACTGGTACAGGGATATTATCGCATCTAATGGTGATGCACTGGACGAAACTCGCCACGGCTGATTGGTAAAAGGTTCGAATTCAGCGGTTAGACGCTGCGTTAATACCTTTGACAGAAAGAAATGGCAATAAGGTAATTACAATGGCCACTAGCTTTTTTTGGTGGCCATTTTTTTCGGGAAAGTTTTACACAAAATCAACTTTTGACTGTCATTATTATGTGGAAGCCGAACATGTTCGACTGTGAACGAGGATTAGAGCGCAGTAATGAAGTATTCAAGGCAAGTGGAGATATTTAGACAGGCAAGAACCCGGCATATTGGATTTCTGGCGTCGGTTCTCTGGAAGCTGACGGGTGACCGCGAGCTTTTCACAGAGGCAATGCAGTATGCCCTGTTGGGGATGTGGCGGAATGTCGAGAAGCTCGATGGCAAAAAGGCTGGTGCGTATATATACCGTATTGCACTGACGGCTAATTCCAAAGCTTGGCGAAACAGGATTGGCAGAGACGGCCAAATCGGCGAAGAGCAAATCATCGCCGAGCAAACGCCACAGAGAGAAATTGCTGATGTTGAATTAGCTGAAAAAGTAAGACAAGCGGTATCGCAGCTACCTGCTAAACAGGGCAAGGCAATAGTAATGCGATACTTGGAACAACAGGATTACAAGGATATTGCTGGGAAATTGCGTTGTACCGAAGCCGGGGCAAGGTCGAATGTCTCCAAGGCAATTGCCACTTTGAAAAAGAGATTGGCTAATTTATCGGAAGGCAGGCAGTAAAATGAATAGGGAAAACTTCGAAGAAATCCTGAAAAAGTTAGGCAGTGAAGATGTGCCGGCTGATGTGCACAGAATCGCGGAAGAGACA
>CAYLXD010000156.1:0-3564 GCA_964387515.1 uncultured Pirellulales bacterium
TGTTTTGGCAGGGGGTCAACGGCTGCTCTTTCGAGGTTTGCGGCGTAGGAGCCGTCTTCAGTAGAGACGATTATGTCTTCTCCGGACTCGCAGGGGACGGTGAACTGATGTGAGCCGGAGCCGCCCATTTCGCCGACCTCGGCTTCGACGATGACGAAATTAAGGCCGCAGCGCTTGAAAATCCTGCAATATGTCTCGTACATCAGCTTGTAGGTTTCATCGAGACTTTCGGCGTCGGCGTGGAAGCTGTATGAATCCTTCATAATAAATTCCCGGCTGCGCAGCACCCCGAAGCGTGGCCGAAACTCATCCCTGAATTTGAAGCTTATCTGGTAGATATTCATCGGAAGCTGCTTGTACGAATTTATTTCGCCGGCGGCAAGGCTTGTAACAACCTCCTCGGCGGTAGGGGCGAGTACATTTTCGCGGCCGTGACGGTCGATAAATTTTGCCATTGTCGGCCCGTAGTCAACGTCTCTGCCTGTTCTTTTCCACAGTTCTATCGGCTGAACGGCGGGCATAAGGATTTCCTGTGCGCCGGCTCTGTTCATTTCTTCACGGACGATGTTGATGACTTTCAGCAGAGACCGCCAGCCCAACGGCAGATACGTATAAGTTCCGCTGGCTAATTTACGGAGCAGGCCGGCCCGAATCATCAGTTGATGGCTGGGGATTTCGGCGTCGGCGGGCACCTCCTTGACCGTTGGGATTAACGCTTGGCTGTATCTCATATCTCGTCTCTCGTATTGGTGGTTAAGTTCTGCCACGTTATAGCTTAAAATCACCACCGATGCAAGGTTAAACCGAAGACCGGCTCAGCGATGGAAACAGGACTTTGGTATCTTTATCATATTTGGACTGTGAGTGAAAAATCAGCGGAAATGGTCTTGGCACATTCTGACGATTCATATAGAATTCACGGTATAATCAGGTGGAAGGGTAATGAGTCAAAATTCCAGAGTGAACAGCATAGCTAAGGTTGGTCAAACGCGGTTGAAACGCGGCCGGCGGCTGGGAAAGTACCGGCTGGAGAAACAGCTCGGCGAGGGCGGAAGCTGTGAGGTCTGGAGGGCCAGGGATTGCGTGGAGGGTATTACGGTTGCCTTGAAGATTCCTCTGATGGATGTCAACGGCGAACGTGACAACCAGTCGCTCTTCCACGAAATCCGGCTTGTTACCAAGCTCAGGCACCGGCACATAATGCCGGTCAAAAACGCGGACATCATCGAAGACCACGTCGTATTGGCAACGGAACTATCATTCAAGACGCTCGACGACTGCTGCAGGCCGATGTCCGTGCGAAGAATCATCTCGGTTATTGCACAGGTGCTTGACGGCCTTGCCTACGCACACCGCAATCATCTGGTACACTGTGATGTTACCCCCGGTAATATATTTCTTTTTCCTGACGGCCGGGCTGCACTGGGTGACTTTGGAATCTCGCTGCAGCTTAAAGGCCGAATGAAAACCATAGATGAGTTCGGCACACCGGGCTACGTTTCGCCCGAACAGGCTTACGGCCGTCCCACTTATCGCAGCGACTGTTTTGCCGTCGGCTTAATACTTTATGAATATCTGACCGGCATTCTGCCGCGCTGGCCCTTTCGCTGGCCTGGTCGCGGCCATAAACGACTTCGTGAGCGGACCGGCACAGCGATGGTAAAATTCATACGCCAGGCCCTGTCGGTTGACCCGGACAAGCGCTTTGCCAGTGCCGACCAGATGTTGACGGCCCTGCTGCAGGCCGTACCGAAGGCCCAGCGTAAGCAGCTCGCTGTGGAATTCAGGGACGAGAAAAAAGGCGACTGGCGCCGGCTGCGACGCGAGACTTTCATCAGCCGATACAGGAAAGTCTTCCCTGTGCTTTTCCGCTGCACCAAATGTGGTGAGCTGATAGCTGAAAGCATGCTTATTTGTCCCTGGTGCGGCACGGCTCGCAATCGTTTTGATAAGCGCAGCCAGTTCAGTTACATCTGCACACGCTGTCACAGGGGAGTATTGCCGGAATGGCGATTCTGCCCGTGGTGTTACGGCCCGGGCTTTGTATCGCCGAGTTCTGTTCGCTCTGCCGGCGTGCGCTATCAGTCGAGATGCAGATACTGCGGGGGCAAACTGATGCGTTTTATGCGTTACTGCCCCTGGTGCCGCCGGAAAGTCAGACGGCCCTGGCACGTGCGGCCTTTCCCTGAAATATGCGGGCGGTGCGGCTGGTCGGTGGATTCAGCTTACTGGAATTACTGCCCCTGGTGCAAACAGAGCCTTCTGTAACAAGGACACCCGCAAAGAATAATAAATGGTGAAAGAACCTGCAAATACTGCAACGGAATCTTTTCCATTCCGTTGGGCGGCAGCCAGTGATATAGGAAAGGTGCGGGATGAAAATCAGGACAGCTTCCTGGTTGAGCCGGGGATAGGGTTGTTCCTGGTCTCTGACGGAATTGGAGGCCATCGGGGTGGTGCACTGGCGTCGAAGATTGTCGTCGAGGATTTGCCTGTTATGATAGAGAACAGGCTGGGCGAGCTTAGGTCGTCCGGTCCTCGGGCAGTACGGTCGCTTTTCAAAAAGACCATCGTTGAACAGAGCAGACAATTGCAAATGGAGGCGGAAAGTGAAACCGGTTACAAGGGGATGGGCGCGACGCTTGTCTTGGCACTTTTAAGGAACGGCCGGGCATATATCGCCAATCTGGGCGACAGCAGGGTATATCGACTTCGCAATAATAGATTCCTGCAGCTTACAAAAGACCATTCGGTCGTATCCGAGCTTTTGAGTAAAGGCGAAATCGCCCCGGCCGAGGTCCAAAGCCACGCTGCCGCCGGTCAAATCACGCATTATGTGGGTATGGAAGAAAAAGTTGCTCCCTTCATACGGACGTTTGCTCTTAAAAAAGGCGACCGTTTGCTGCTGTGTACCGACGGCCTGACGGACATGGTAAATGATAAATCAATTGCCGCGATATTAACGAGTGAACCAGACTGCCGGGCGGCGTGCGATACACTTATCGCCGCTGCCAATACCGCCGGCGGCCATGATAACATTACCGTTGTTATCGTCGACTGGCTCCGTCACTCATAATAGCTCAGAATCCAAAGGGCCAACAGTTTATATCGCTCGAAGATTTCAGATGTCTGTACTGATTAGTTCGGTGTAGGCCTTTTTTTATTGATTAGTGTTTATTGATAATTGATTATTGCATAAAGACCACTTACATAATATGATTGATTGTCGGTAATTGGTAACCGGCTGGCAGTAACCATTTAACCAATTACCAGTTGACCAATCACGGAGTGGGCAATGGCACATAAGTTTATCAATGAGATTGAGCCGGGTGAGCTGATAGATGATGTTTATATGATAACAGAGCCGATTCTGAGAAGTACAACGCGGGGTGATTTGTATATGGCGATGTTTCTTTCGGATAAAACCGGCCGGTTAGACGGCAGAATGTGGCAGGCAACCGAAACAGTTTACAAATCTTTGCCGAAACCAGGCTTTGTGCATATAGAGGGAAGAAGTGAACTTTACCAGAACAAGCTGCAAATTGTTGTAAATAACATCAGCGT
>CAYLXD010000157.1:0-3558 GCA_964387515.1 uncultured Pirellulales bacterium
TTGCTTTGCACAAATCATAACCGTTGAAAGGATGACCTACATATTATCTAAATATGCCGAAGGCGGAAAAGTTCAGACGCTCCATTCGTGGGATTTCTTGATGAGCTTGTTCTGTATGATTATGCCGATAACGGTGGGAATCAGCAGCAGTACCGGCAGAAACCAGTTTTGATTCAGGAACATATCTTTCACCTGTTCAGTGGGTGGCTCCTGCATACTCTCATATTGATACAGCAGTGCCACCAGTCCTGTTACTATCAATACTCCTCCGCCGAAGCTGGTAAAGAGCATTACGGCTATTCTGAAGACGATGAATGAAATCATACCTCCTGCGATAAGGCCTATTCCTGCGCCGGCAAGTATATACTTTCCCGGCAGTTCAAAGGCGTACCAAAGCCCTGCTGTAAGTATTCCGCCGGCGAGGGCGCCCAACAAGCTTACCGCCCAGCGCATCAGAGGAACCGAAAGCGCCGCCATCAGAAAAAGCCCCACTACCGCGCCCAGGATTTGTGAGTCGAAACGTTGACCTATCTTAATACCGCCGAACAGGCCGACCAGCCCGAAACAGATGACAACAAGTATTTTGAAAATTCGCCAGCCGTAGAGCATATAGACCACGCCGAAGGATATGGCAAGGACCGCTTCAAGCCATGACAACGCTGCTATCTGCTGCCATATCGCATCAAGCGGAATCAGGTCTGTCTCAGCGGCAAGCTTGGTGGTGGTTTCTACTGTCTGGGCCAGGATTGTTATAGGCTCCATCGTTTTTCCCCTTCTTCAATTTAAAGTCCGTAGACTATGAATCATTTGGTTTTACGGGTTTCTTGCTGGTTGTGGTTTTTGCCTTTGGGCAGAGCAATAGTTGCTCAACCGTTCCGAATACCGCCATAGCTGCAAAAACGCCGCCGTAGAATAATTGCCTGTTAATAATATAACTTGTCGGCGTCGCGCCTTTGTGTATAAGCAGCATTATCATTGCTGCGAAGATTAGTATGGTTCCCGATGTGGCGGAGCATATAGCTATAATCAGGCGCCAGCAGCTTGAGCTTGTTTTCAGCGTGTTTTCAATTGCAAGGCCGATAATGCACACAATCAACGCTGATACTGCAACCAGTGTCCAGTTTTTATCTGTTATGAGGAAAGCGCCGATACCGCCGGTCGCAGCTCCTGTAACAGCCGCCAAAATCTTTCTAAAGCCCAGGCCGCCGAGCCAGGAAAAAAGCCCAAACAAAAGCGCGGCTAATCCCGTCGCGACCAGGACTGCCCCGTCGAGTTTTTTGGCTGCCTGTTCGAAGTTTTGTAGAATCTCAACCACCATATCCTTACACGGAATACTAACGATCACCACTTGTATTATCGGCCGATGTGTTGTTTTTTCGTTAAACAGTTGGGTTGCTTTGCGATATGGCGGCGAAAGGCTGATGTTTAGCTTACAGAGGGTTTCTGTTGCTTGGTGTGTGGGATACGAAGCCCAATGCGGATGAGAGGAGTCGAACCTCCACGGGCCAAAGCCCACAGGCACCTGAAGCCTGCGCGTCTGCCAGTTCCGCCACATCCGCAAAACCGGCTGAATATTAAGGATTTTCCCCTCGCTCGTCAAGAACTTTACCGTCAGGCTTTTTTTTTGCACTGAATATTTGGCAATTAGCTAAATATTTTGCATATTTAATGTGAAAGCTGTTTTAAGGACAATTAAAGGGGGTAGGAAAGTATCTCCACTATTTTCAGGTAGTCTAACTAACCTTTATCGTCTGAGGGCTTGTGGTGTTTTGTTGCGGACGATGTGCAGCGTTGTCGCCGCAAGGCCTGCAAAGTGGGGCGGGCTAGGTTTAGAAACCCGATAGACACCGAGCACTTGAAGTTTAACGGCATATATAACCGGCAGGGCGGAGGACCATGCCGAATTGTTCAAAAAGGGATTGGACTGCAGATAGTCGGCAGTTAACAGAAAAATTGTGGAGGGTATTGGATGAGAAAAGAAATGAGAAGGAAAACACTAAACACAGTTACAGTTTTTTGTGCAGCGATTGTTTTTGCTCTGGCCTGCTCGGCGCAAGCCACTCCATTGGGCACCGTAGATATGACTCATAGCGGCTATGGTGCGGTAGATGTGCTTAGGGTTTGGGGTGGTGGCTTGGACGGCGTGTATGGATATGGCGGCGTCTATATGTTCGAGAAGACAGCCGGCACGGGTCAGGGAGATTATTGGCTTGATGGGCCAATAGGTGGTTTTTGCATGGACCTGTCGGAAAACCTTGCAAGCGGTACGCTGACTTATGATGTGGTTATGCCCGAAGAAGGCCCGGTGCCTATATCTTTTTTATCAGGGCCAATGGGTACCGAAAAGGCTGATTATCTGAGTGAGTTGTGGTATGAGCATTTTGACTCGGCGTGGATGGAAAGCGGGTCGTTTACCGCCGACCAGAAAAGGGAAGCTGAGGCCTTTGCCGCAGCCGTTTGGGAGATAATTTACGAAGACCTACCGGGGGCGCCTTCACTATGGGATGTTACGGCAGATGGCACGGATGGTGCTCTGGGTTTTCGTTGTGCATATGCTGATACAGCCACTGCCAACAGTTGGCTGCACGCCCTGGATGGGGCAGGCCCTAAAGCCCAGCTACGGGCTTTGGTCTATGATGGTAAGCAGGATTTTCTCGTGGAGGTTCCCGAGCCAGCTACGGTGGTGCTATTAGGATGTGGAATGTTGCTGCTGCTTCGGAGGAAGGTGATATAGGGAGTTTTATAATCTAAAATCGTTAAGTGCCGCTAACCCCGGCAGGTCCGGGGTTGGCGGTACAGGCATAATCGCAGTGAAAACTTTTTTGTTTTAGTACAAAAGAACAAACACGAAGAAAACACGCTTTGGAAGATTTTTGGGGGTGGATATTGATGACGAAGAAGACGATTTTAGCTCTTTGTGCAGCGGCAATTTTAGCTGTGCAGGCACAGGCAACCTTGGTAGATTTTACTGATGACCAATTAGGGCTCCAACAGGGTAACCAGGGGCAATTTCTGGTAATCGATGGCTTTTTATCTATAGGTGCCCTGACTCACATCACCGATACGGGGTCGGACGAAGGGACAATATATCTCGACGCCCATCAGGGACTCGGTGTACAGACGTTAAACGGCTGTGGTTCGACGGGGATTTCCGGTAAAGGTCATGACCAGGATGAGGCCCTGATTTTTGACTTTGCCGAAGGCGTCTTTGCTTCATCTCTACAACTGGGATTAAGCCAATATAAAGCTAATAAAGATGAGCCGATTATTACCGCAACGCTTTCCAGCGGAGGCCAGTTGAGCTTTTCCGAAGGGCACCAAAACTGGAGCAATGCAGCTACTTACTTAGGAGGTGGCAAGCTTGTGGTGGATATAGGTTTGCTGTTAATGGGTGAGGGTATCGGCCAAAACGAAGCGGTAAGTGGATTGTATGTTAGAGAATCCTCAGACCATGTATATGTCCGCAGCATCGGATACGAGTCCATTCCTGAGCCGGCGACTATAGGGCTGTTTGGGTTAGGTGGCTTGGCATCGCTCTGCACGCGGGGCAAGAGAAAA
>CAYLXD010000158.1:0-3557 GCA_964387515.1 uncultured Pirellulales bacterium
AGGATAGCGCGGGAAAGACCGTGAAGAACTGACAGATTGAACTGGTTGAGGCTGCCAATACTATTTGGCTTTTAATAGAATAACATAGTCCAGGATATGTCCTGGAACACTCATCGTATCACCCGGGTTGCATGAAAGAGACCACAGTGCATAATCAGCCAACCACATATCATGACCTCGCCAAGTACCTTTGATTCCTGTGTTATTAAAACCGGCCTTCTCAAGATCGCTCTCTAATGTAGTAGCCTGCTCGACAATTTTGTTATCTGCCTGGCGTAGTACATAAGATGGGAATGTACCCGTCGAGAACATCGCATAAACAGTTGCCGGTTTAGTAACTTTAAAAGACATATCAGTTTTATTTATCCCGTCGCTAAGCCGTTTGGTTGCGATCCAACTGGTACCCTTTACCGGCTCTGGAAGAACGTCGAATGTATTATCGGAAGAACCGTCAACTTCGGTATAGAATGGCCCCTGGTCTTCAATCGGCCGGTCAACAAAGATTGCAGGATTGTTTTCGTTGGAACTGTTCAAATTAACCACAAGGCAATCATCGGGAACTAACATGGCACTATCTATGGGCTTCTGATAGATAATCATGGTTTCCAAGTGGCCAAGATTGTCACGAGCTTCAACGATATTTTTCCCGGGCTTTAGAGGTGTCTTCCAGAAGAATACATTATTAATCATGGGACCCTTAACATCCCGGTCCTGGTTACCCACTCTTATTGTCGAATCAGAATGTACATATTCACCGTTTTTCTTAATCCCTTGTGAAATTCCATTTATGAACAATTCGACTATGTCTGCATTTGAATAGACCTTGATACCATTATTCGGGTCAAACTGTCGATAAAAATGGTGTCGTCCACAGAGATGCAAAACAGGCTTATCCGGCTGCAAAAACGACTGGTAGTGATAGTAAAAATCCTTGGGCATCCCGGCCAAGGTCCATATACCCTTAGTGTTACGGTTGCCCTTGAATTTTTTATTGTAAAATTCACGAAAATTCCACCACAGGAACATCTTGTGTCCTGAAGGATTGTTCCGGAAAATAGTCTGGAAACGAAATTCAGAAACCAGCTCGTTGTATTCCTCTGGTTCGAACCTGTCCACCTTCCAACGTATTGTTCCATAAGGAATATGATGTGTAATCCAGGAACCCGAACCAGTTTCAGAAACAAATGAATTATCTGGAAGTTTATTAAAGTTTGTATAATGACCGTAATACCACCCCTGGTATGTATTGTCGGCAACAAAATCGACATTAGCCGGTTTCTCGCCCGCTGAAGCATAAGTAATCAGCCGAGTTCGGTCTTCTTCGCGAATAATGTCGGCATAATGCGAAGCGACTTGTTGATAGGTTTCGTTACCGCTGCTCCAGAACACGATACTCGGGTGGTTCCAGTTCTGGCGTACCATTTCCCTTGTAATGCGTTCACCGTCGGCAGTTGGTCTGGTTTCACGTTTGACCCCTTTGTCCCATTTCTGGCCGGCCAGACCGTTTTCTGCCCAGATGGCTATCCCATTTTTATCGGCAATATCGTATTCAAATCGACGATGCGGATAATGAGCCAGACGAACGGTATTGCATCCCAAATCGAGCATACCTTTCCATTCTTCAAGAAGGTCTTCATCGGTCATTGCGTTCCATTGATGCTCACCCTGATGATGTTTACATACGCCGCGAGCCAACAATTCTTTTCCATTTATCATAAAACAGTTATTTTTCATCTCAATCTTACGGAATCCGGTTCGCTCAGTCAGGGCATCCGTTACTTTTCCATCAACTAATACTTCTGTTAAAACGGCATAAAGATTCGGTTGATGAATGTCCCATAATTTCGGGTTAGTAATATCGGCTGTTGCCGTAACAGGTTCGACAGACTCTGCCGAAATGCGTGCTTTGGCTTCAAATGCGGCGCATTTGTTGCCGTCCGGACTGCTAACAGTATAGCGAACTACAATATCGACAGGCTTGCTTTTGCAATTTTTCACATAAGTCTTTACTTCGAGGTTGGCGATGTTTTTAGAAATATTTTTCGGTGTCAGGTAAACGCCCGTCGACCCCATATCAGGATAAATGTGAACGGAGCTGGTTTTTATAAGCCATGCAGGACGATAAAGACCGCCATTGGTATAATAGAGATTGGATTGGGACAAACAGTTAGCAGCTTCGGTGTCACGGTTCGTTACACGTATGGCCAAGTCATTGTCTTGACCAAATTTAATGGCAGGCGTCATATCAAAAGCCGCTGCAGTAAAGGCGCCGCGATGCTGTCCAATATGCTGATTATTCACAAAAACATCCGCAACTGAACCGGCACCTTCCAGAAACAGCCAAAATCGCTTTCCTGATTCGTTTTCCTCTGCCTTAAAAGACAGACGGTACCATCCTGCTGATTTCTCCGGTAAACCGGACAGGCGAAAAACATGTGGAATACTTAACTGTGTCCACTCGAAATCTAAGGGAACAGCTAACCCGGAACCTTCCGGAGACGTATCCTGACAAAATTGCCATTCAGTTAACTGTAGATTATTACGAACTGACCGTGAGCTTGATTCATACTGACAACCTCCACTACACAGCATATAGGAAATAATGATAAACGCACGATAATTTTTATCGAACATCTCAATGCTAATCCGCATTATTTTATATTTTCGCCACTGGACAGGATTTAGACATCATCATTTTATTTCTTTAAAAACCATTTTATCAAGGTTAAGGTAATCACCGTCAACAACCAGCTTCAGCAAATGCCGACCGGCATCAAGGTCAACCGTCTTTGTAACGATTTGCCAGTTTTGAAATCCTGTAGTATTTGGAATTGATATTATTCCCGTTATGTCTGCACCATCACATTCGAGATGTAATTTTCCACTATCGAAAGCTGAGGCAATATAGAATGAAATCTGGTACGATGCAGATTTACTGACAGTAACTGTATATGCCATCCAATCTCCGATATGAGTCCAACCTACATTGTAACCACCTGCAGAACACTTCTCAATATCAACACCTTCATTGAGCCGATATTGCCCGCCTTCATTAATTTCATCTTTGTCATAGTAAGCATCGCCCGGGCAGCCGGTATCGAAGTCTTCGGCTTCAATGGTTCCCGGAATAACATGCGGTTTGAAAGCTTCCTGTTTCAACTCGCAGACTTCCATGAGTTTCCAGCCAAAAAAAGAACCATTACCCGTTTTGACTAATCCGGCTTTACGACCTTCAATAACGGAAGTATTTACAGATAATATGATATTCGGAAATTGTTTATTTGAAATTTTGAATAATCCATTGTATGCCTCTTCAATTTTCCAGAATTGGCTGTCTTTCCCTGTGAACTCTGAAAGAACGAGGTCGTGACCGGATGTACTGCACTCGAATGTCTTGTTCCTATCTTCACGGTTCAGAATTTTATAAATGCCTTTGCCGGCATGTTCCAATTTCCACTGGTTCGCAGTCTCTTTCCTTTTATCAGTTAGTGTCAAATCTGAGCCCAAAACTAAATTGCCTGTGTTATCGCCCGGAACGAGGTAATAATGTGGAGTGC
>CAYLXD010000159.1:0-3552 GCA_964387515.1 uncultured Pirellulales bacterium
TCACAACGGCTTGAGGAAGAATTGCGTAGAAAGTTTCCCCTCGCTCGCCTCTCAAGGGTCGACAGTGATTCGATGGCGGGAGCCGACTATTATCGACTTTTGCAGGGTTTCAGCCTCGGCCGAATCGACGTATTAGCCGGCACACAGATGTTAGCCAAGGGCCTGCACTTCCCGAACGTAACATTAGTGGGCATAATCAGCGCCGACACCTGTCTGTATCTGCCGGATTTCAGGAGTAATGAGCGGACCTTTCAATTGATTTCTCAGGTGGCGGGCCGGGCGGGACGCTCCGCGAAAAAAGGTACTGTCTTTGTTCAGACATTTCTGCCGGACCAGCCTGCGATACGTTTTGCATTGGCCGGCGATTTCGAAGGATTTGTCAAAGAGGAATTGAAGCATCGAAAAAGCTGCAACCTGCCGCCGTTCTGGCGGCTGGCCGTCGTCGGTATGCGCGACAGAACCTTTGAAAAGCTCGAGGCCGCTTCCAAAGCTATGCGCGAAAGAATCGATGGTATTGTCAAGCGGGAAAATCTAAAGGCCCTTGTTCGCGGCCCTATGCCGGCTACGATAAGTCGAATCCAGCGTTTTCATCGGCTGCAGATAATCGTCCAGGCCCCGCAGCCGCAGACTATGCTGAAATTGTTTACTCGCTTGCGCTCCGGTCCCGCCATCCGACCGGCTGTCAAAGTCGCCGTCGATATGGACCCCGTCAATCTGCTTTAGCTTGCAGGTATTTTCAGCGTATGATATAGTAGTGTTGCCGTAACGTTAATCGGTTGCGGTTGCGCTGTTCGTTTCGTCAACCTCCTACGGTTACGTCTTTGGCGACGCTTTACGACTTACGCAGCCGATACGAGTTGCGCAACCGTTTGACGACAGACGAAAGTTTACCGGGACGCTTTACGACTTACGCAGCCGATACGAGCTGCGCAACCGTCTGACGACAGACGAAGGTTTTACCGGGGTGTAGCTCAATCCCGACAGGGGTGGCTTACGCTACCTGGATAGAGCGTTCCTTATAGAAGGTCGCAGGTTCAAGCCCTGTTGCTCCGAATTGTAAATCCCATTAGAAACAGCAATTTCGCTATTATGAAAGATATAATTGCTAACAGGGTATTTCAGTTATTTTAAGTTAATTGAAGAACTTTTTACTTTCAGCTCGAGCTTTTATGTAAAGGAGTAAAGGAAACATGAAAAAAATTCTTCTTATGACTTTTGAATATCCGAAAGGAGAAATATACTGCGGAGGCGTTGGCCAAACCGTCAAACAATGCAGGCAGGTTCTGTTGGATATGGGGTATGATGTTTATGTTCTTATAAGCGCCCATTTCCTTAAAAAATTCCCGGTAAGAGTGTTGCTTCCAGATGAAACTTTGCTCCGCTATCCGGATTTCCATTCTTTTCAGAATGATTTTAACTGGTATAAGTTTAACTATATTATCCAAAATTTTGTGAATTGGACTCGACCCCTGCACAAGATTAAAAGTCATAAAGGAACAAAACCTAAAATATTCTATCATTTCCACAGCATATTACGCAGGGAAAAAGACGCCGGATTTAAAACGCTAAACAGATTTCTTCTGAATCAGGAAGAGATGATAAAAATATCTGATAAGGTAATATGTCCTTCCCGTTATGAGTATGATAATTTTATTAGATACTTTCAGCACTTTTCAGAAAAGGTCGTTCTGGTTGAAAATACGATAGAAACTTTCCCTCCGGACGAAAAGGAAATACAGAACCTCCGCGATAAATATGGAATTAAAAAAAGTGATATTGTCTCGATCTATGTAGGTCGCCTTGAAAAAATAAAGGGAGCTGGGTTACTGGTTAAGAAAATAGCTAAGATTTTGAAAGAGAATAGAAACCTAAAGATTTTTGTGGTAGGAAAAGTATTGGAAAGAAATATATATAAAAGGTTGATGTCCGTAAAAAAGAAATTTCCGCGCCGAGTCTATTACATTAGATATATGCAGAAGAAAAAACTGTTCCAATACTATTATTTAAGCAATATTTTTATTAATACTTCTTTTAGTGAGTCATTCTCACTGGCTACATACGAGGCCGCGTTGTGCGGCGACGTTCTCCTGCTTAGCGAAATACCCGCGTTTGACAGATTTAGAAATGCCGCTCAGATATTTTCTCATCAGGACAAAAATGGCAATGGTTTTGCTTCACAATATAACCGTCTGCTCAAAAACAAAAATCTATGGGGAAAACTTTCAAAAAAATCCATTATGATAGCAAAAAACCTGGTGGCCCATAACAGATTAAAACAGGATTTGTCGAAGCTTTTTATTACTTAACAGCTGATAGTTTAATCGTTTCGAACAGGCTTACAAGCCGTGCAATAAAACCAGTTGCCTGCCGGCAGTCAAGGTCGCCGGAATATACCTTGCCAAATTGTTATGACTTGTTATCCGGGTAATCATGTGTTATATTTCTTGCCTCGATGTTTTTCGGGGTGTAGCTCAGTTTGGCCAGAGCGCTGCGTTCGGGACGCAGAGGTCGCTGGTTCAAGTCCAGTCACCCCGATTTTTGTTGATAAGGGGTTGACATGCCTATTTATGAATACAAATGTGGTAAGTAAGGCAGGCCATGAAGAAGAAAGTCTGCGGCGAATTCCCTGAGTTTTGCTACAGGGCGTTTAAGTGCGAAAAACACGCAAAACAATTCATAGATAACGGCATTTTTCGCTTGAACTGTCTCGGTTACTGTCGAAACATGGAAGAAGCATCGCGTCGTGATCCGACTGAGGGCAGAGGACATACGTTAGAACCCGGTATTGTTACTTATTTTGGTTTTTCTCCAAATCCAGCAGAAAAGCCTGTATTGATGAGAAAAATAGGCTATCAAAAGCATGACTCTGAATATGGCAACAAAGTGTATTGTTTTTGCACATGTCTGCCGGAGGTAGACTGCACGCATATGTTAGAAAAATTCGGTAAATATATCGTTAAAATCAACGAGCCAAAAAGGTTGGCAGAGGATATCAATGATTACTTCATTAGCAAAGGGCAAAAAATTCTGATCAAAGGCTGCCGAGTCGTTTATAATAAAGGACAGAAGCTAAACAAGGAACTTACAAACAATGAAAGATTTGATCTGTCTTATAAGCAGAAACCAGAAAGCTTTAGCCCCGATTGTGAGTTTCGCATTGTTGCTATCAAATTGAGCGAGCCATGCAAAGCGGAATGTAAGTTTTTCGATGTCGATGGGCAATCTGAGCCGGAATGCAAATTTATCGAAGTTAACTTAAACAAGCCATTGAACTATCTCGACCAGCTTGGATTGGCTTAGAGCGTCCCTAAGGGAAGGTCGCTGGTTCAAGTCCAGTCACCCCGATTTTGAGCGGTTCTCTTTAATGATTAATGACTTGCTGTTCCTGCCTGTCGTAGCGCAGCTTTTAACCCTGAGCGTAGTCGAATGGGGAGGATCCGCCGTCTTTTGGCGGACCTCCAGTTCGGAACCCATTTACCCCCCAATTAAAGATAGTCGCCGCGAAGCGGCTCCACAATTTTTACTTTTTCACTTTTACTTTTTAATTTCTTT
>CAYLXD010000160.1:0-3523 GCA_964387515.1 uncultured Pirellulales bacterium
TCCTCTGTTGCCGGTATGGTTTCGGTGTGCCGTTGCTGTGCTGCTCGCATTTTCTTCAGGGCTTTGCGATAGTCTATAGGTACAACTTTAACAAACTTTCCCACCATGTCCGGCCAGGCATTGAGGATATATCCGGCACGAACACTGTCCGTCCATTTATAATGACGTTCAATCAAATCATACAGGATTTGTTTATCTTCCTCTTTCCAAACAGTCTCCAGTTCAACCATGTCGAGATTGCACAATGTATCAAACAGCTGCATCTCGTCCAGAACATAGGCTAACCCACCGCTCATACCGGCAGCAAAATTACAACCTGTCTTTCCGAGGACTACAACCACACCACCTGTCATATATTCACAACCGTGGTCTCCGATGCCTTCTACAACAGCCGTTGCCCCACTATTGCGGACACAAAATCGCTCGCCGACCATTCCGTTAATAAAAACTTCGCCTGCCGTAGCACCATAAAGCAGAGTATTTCCAGCGATGATATTCTCATGTGCGATAAATGGCGAGCCTTGTGGCGCTTCAACAATAATCCGACCACCGGAAAGGCCCTTGCCAAGATAGTCGTTGCTCTCGCCAATGAGTTTCAAGGTAACACCGGGTGCAAGGAAAGCCCCGAAGCTTTGACCTGCTGAGCCGTGGAAGGTAATCTCTAAGGTATTGTCAGGCAGCCCCTGCGGGCCATATTTTTGTATGATGCGGTTGCTCAAAATCGCACCGACTGTTCGGTTAGTGTTATGAATCGGCATCTTCAGAGCAATTCTTTCTTTGTTGGAAATTGCTGGCTCTACTTTTTTCAGGATTTGCCAGTCAAGATGGTCATCAAGCTTGCCAGCCTGCCGGGAACTCAGCCGTAACTGGTTTTGGTCAGATACGTCCGGCTGGTGGAAAACCATTGCAAGGTCCAGCCCATTTGCTTTCCAATGTTCGACTGCTTTGTTTATTTGCAGCAGGTCTACTCTGCCTACCATATCCTGAAATTTTCTAAAGCCCAGCGAGGCCATAATTCGGCGTACTTCTTCCGCTACGAAAAACATAAACCTCTCGACATACTCAGGTTTTCCTGCAAAACGCTTTCTCAACACCTCGTCCTGAGTGCCAATTCCGAAAGGACAAGCACCTTCGTGACATTTTCTAAGCAACGTGCAACCCAGTGTAACGAGAGCAGCGGTGCCAAAGCCGAAACGGTCGGCTCCAAGCAATGCAGCTATAACAACATCTCTACCGGTTTTAATTTGTCCATCGACCTGAACTTTAATTCTGCTGCGTAAGCCATTCATTACCAAAACCTGCTGAGTTTCAGCCAGGCCGATTTCCCAGGGGCAACCTGCGTGCTTGATTGAGGACAGTGGGCTTGCACCCGTGCCTCCATCGTGACCGCTTATCAGAACCTCATCTGCGTTTGCCTTTGCGACACCGGCGGCGATAGTCCCTACACCCACTTCAGAAACCAGTTTTACCGAGACCTTCACTCCCGGGTTGCTGCACTTAAGGTCATATATAAGCTGGGCCAAATCCTCAATAGAATAAATGTCGTGATGAGGCGGCGGCGATATCAGCGTTACCCCGGGTGTTGAATGGCGAAGTCTTGCTATCTCTTCGGTAACCTTGTGGCCGGGCAACTGTCCGCCTTCGCCGGGTTTTGCACCCTGTGCAATCTTTATTTGGAGTTCCCTGGCGTTAGAGAGGTAGTTTATTGTTACCCCGAACCGTCCACTGGCAACCTGCTTAATAGCGCAGTTTTTTGAATCGCCGTTAGATTCAGGCTCATAGCGAGAAGAATCCTCACCTCCTTCGCCGGTATTGCTCATCGCGCCTATACGATTCATTGCGACAGCCAAACATTCGTGTGCCTCTTTGCTGATAGAGCCGTGGCTCATAGCACCGGTACAAAATCTTTTAACAATTTCACTTGCCGGTTCAACCTCGTCGATTGGTATTGCCCTTGCCTGAGTGAATTCGAAAAGCCCGCGCAACGTACACAGCTTTTGGGCTTGCTTGTTTATCTCTTCCGAATAGTCATCGTATGCCTGTTGGTCATTGTATTTAACCGCGTGTTGCAGCCGTGATATGCTAACCGGGTTCCATAAATGTCTTTCCCCATTGTGTCTGAAATGATATTCGCCTCCGAAGTCCAACTCCTGCGCGCCCAAAGGGCGCTGCTGGAACGCTAATTTATGTCGGGCAATCGCTTCCTGCGCAATCTCTTCAAGTCCAATACCGCCAATACGTGAACTGGTGCCGGTAAAATACTCATCTACAAATGTTCTCCTAAGCCCAATTGCCTCGAAAAGCTGTGCACCGGTGTAGCTGCGCAACGTCGATATCCCCATCTTGCTCATAGTTTTAAGGATACCTTTTTTAACCGCAGCTATGTAATTGTCCACGATTTGAGAAGGTTCCATATCAGCGGGCAGTTCACCTTGTCTCTGTAACTCACTGAGAGTTTCAAGTGCCTGATAAGGATTTATGGCATTGGCGCCGTATCCGCACAGCAGGCAAAAGTGCATAACCTCTCTCGGCTCACCGCTTTCAACGATTATTCCCACCTCGCCGCGCATACCATGATTAAGCAAACGATGATGAACAGCCGAAGTAGCCAAAATCGATGGAATCGGGACCTTTGTAGCAGAGGCCTCCCGGTCACTGATTATTATAAGCGATACACCCTGCTTAATTGCGTGCATTGCTGAATCTGAAAGCGAACTTAAAGCAGATTTTAGTGCACTCGCAGGGTTGTTTGCGTTTGCATCAAATACCGCTGAGATAGTGGCTATTTTAAGGTCATTTCGTTTTATTGTGCGCAGCCGTTCAATATCTTCATTGGCCAGTATCGGGTGCGGCAGCTTTAGCTGTCTGCAGTGCTGGGGACTCTCATCGAGTATATTTAACTTTTTGCCCACGAAGTTCATTAAACTCATAACCAGACCTTCGCGCAGCGGGTCTATCGCTGGATTGGTCACTTGAGCGAAGAGTTGTTTGAAATAGTCAAACAACAGCCTCGGCCTGTCGGAAAACACCGCCAACGGGGTATCGTTTCCCATAGAGCCGATAGGCTCCTGAGAATTTAATGCCATTGGTATTAGAATCATCTTTAGTTCTTCGCGCGTGTAACCGAATAGTCGCTGCCTCTGTGCTAATTTCTCAGGATTGGTTTTGATTGGCTTAGGTGCATCAAACAATCCGCGAAGTTCAATCCTGTTCTCATCTAACCATCTGCGATAGGGTTTTTGTCTGGCAATCTTACTTTTTATTTCGTTGTCGGAAATTATTCTGCCCTCGGTAGTATCCACAAGAAACATATGACCTGGGCGCAGACGCCCTTTTCTGCGGACCTTTTCAGGCGGAAGTTCTATCACTCCAGCTTCGCTGGCCATAATAACCAGCCCGTCTGTGGTAATAAGATATCGGCAGGGTCTCAGGCCATTGCGGTCGAGCGTACCTCCAACAATCTGCCCATCGGTAAAAACAAGTGCGGCAGGGCCGTCCCACGGTTCCATAATGGAAGCATGGT
>CAYLXD010000161.1:0-3516 GCA_964387515.1 uncultured Pirellulales bacterium
GACGCCGGATGCGACAAACGGACTTGTTAGCCATCGATGACGTCCACTTCTTGGCCAGCAAACCTTCAACCCAGGAGGAATTCCTGCACACCTTCAATACAATCGACCTCGCTGGCAAACAGGTCATCCTCGTCTCCGACGCCCACCCGAAGATGATTGGCCAGCTTTCCGAAAAGCTCGTCAACAGGTTCATCTCGGGGATGGTCGTCAAGATTGAGACACCTGATTTCCATACCCGCTGCCAAATCTGCAGACAATACGCAGCAGCAGTGCAAAAACGCATACCCGAAAGCGTTGTAAAGTACGTCGCTGAAAATCTCAGGACGAATGTCCGTGAGCTCGAGGGGGCTTTGCTGAGACTGATTGCATATTCTTCGCTGCAGAATCAGAAAGTTACGATGTTCATGGCCAGGCAGGTCCTCGCTGAGCATATTGAGCGTTGCGACCCTATAGTTCACATCTCGGATATCGAATCCGCCGTCGCCACGTTTTTTGGTTTGACGCCGGCGGATATTCACTCTTCGAAAAAGGACCGTACGGTATCGTTGGCCCGTCATTTTAGTATGTATCTGGCCAGGACACACACCAAGATGTCATCATCCGAAATAGGCAGGCTTTTAGGCAATAAGAATCACGCTACGGTGCTTTTGGCCTGCAAGAAAGTCGAGGAGCAAATCAGGCAAAACGCCGATTTACACTGGCTTAGCACCGCAGGAAGCAAAATTTCCAAGGCTAAGGTGGTTCTTGCCCGCCTTGAAGAGAGTATCTCCGGATAAACAGGCAAAAGATAAACGGCAGCACGGTTTTACCTTCCTGCTGCCGTTTAATCCTTTCATCGGAGGAGGTTCTGGGCAACGTTTTTTTAGGAGGAGCAGTATTTTTTTCTTTTCACTCTTAATTTACGCTGCTGCCGTGATATGGTTCGCAGAAAATTGGCAAAATTGGCAAAAATCAGCCGATACGTAAATTTGACGAAGCAAAAGGCGTGAACCTGTCGCGAGCAGGGTAAAAGGTCGGTACTGTCAGTCTTTTTCTTTAGCCGGGCCGAAAGATACGAACGAAATCAGGATTAAAAAGGCACCGGCAAGGAAAAGAACCGTTCGTCGCTGCGGCTGACTGCAGCGTCTGAGCCAGTTGGGAATCGTCGGCTGCCTGCGCTGCAGGGCGGAATCTTCCGACAGAACCTTTTGCGCCGCTGCTAATTGCTCAGCCGTTGCCTTTGGGTAGATTGCATTGGTGTCCGTAGGCTCGCTGCCGACAGTGGCAGGGGCGATACGCTTTACGAAGTTGGCGTCGGCCTGAATCTGCTGCAGCAGGGCGTCGTAATCACTGTTTAAGAGCTCCAGACGCTGAAGATTTCTTTTGGCCGTCTCTAATAGCTGCCTGTTGTGATAGTATTGAAGCAAATCATCGACAAGTATAGACACACCCAATGCCGCCGCTCCGACACTGAAAAAGGCAACAAACAGAAACGTCCGGATGATATTTTGCTTTAGCATGGCCTAAAGCTTGGTTGTCAGTGTTTACCTGAACATAAACCCGGCGTATCGTGCAGCGGCGCCGAGGTCTTCATTTATCCGCAGCAGTTGGTTGTACTTGCATATTCTGTCTGTTCTGCACAGTGACCCCGTTTTTATCTGGCCGACACCCGTGGCAACGGCCAAATCGGCAATCGTGCTGTCCTCGGTTTCACCGCTTCGGTGGCTGATGACCGCTGTCCAGCCGGCCCGCCTGGCCATATTGATTGCCTCGAACGTCTCGGTCAGCGTGCCTATCTGATTGGGCTTTATCAGTATCGAATTGGCACAGCCCAGTTTTATCCCTTTGGCAAGACGCTCGGTATTGGTAACGAACAAATCATCGCCGACTAACTGAATTTTGTCGCCGATTTTTTTGTTTAACTTTGTCCAGCCGGCCCAGTCGTCTTCAGCCAGGCCGTCTTCAATCGAAATGATGGGGTATTTATCCACCCACTTGGCCCAGTGCGCAATCATAGCGTCGGAAGAAATCTTTTTCTTTGGGGCGGATTTGAAGAATTTGTAGGACTTTGTTTTACTGTCGAACAATTCAGTTGCAGCCGGGTCCAGGGCGATTGCGATGTCTTTACCGGCCTTGTAGCCGGCTTTTTTTATAGCGTCCATAATGACCTTCAGAGCCTCTTCGTTGCTCTTTAGCATAGGGGCGAAGCCGCCCTCGTCGCCGACCGATGTAGCGTAGCCCTTGCCGGCCAGCACCTTCTTTAACGTGTGGAATACCTCGGCTCCCATCCGCAGCGCGTTCGGGAAATCCTTGGCGCCGATGGGCATAATCATAAATTCCTGGAAGTCGACGTTGTTGTCGGAATGTTTTCCGCCGTTTAGAATATTCATCATCGGTACCGGCAGGATATTGGCGTTGCTGCCGCCTAAGTAGCGGTACAGTGGCAGAGCGGCCGAGTCCGCTGCCGCTTTTGCCGCCGCTAATGAGACGCCTAATATCGCATTTGCGCCTAATTTGCTCTTGTTGTCTGTGCCGTCTAACTCAATCATAAACCTATCAAGCTCTTCCTGTCTTGTGGCATCCATACCCAGAACTTCCGGCGCGATTATTTCGTTTACGTTTTTGACGGCGCTGGCTACGCCCTTGCCGAAGTAGCGTTTGGCTTTTGTGTCGCGAAGCTCTATCGCCTCATAGGCGCCGGTGCTGGCTCCGGAAGGCACCGCGGCCCGGCCGGATGAGCCGTCATCAAGCAGCACATCCACCTCAACAGTCGGATTGCCGCGTGAATCAAGTATCTCCCTTGCCGTTACATCAATAATCGTACTGAACATCGTAAATTTCCTTTCACTAAGCGTAAGTGGTTGTCATTTAGTGTGAGATTACCGACTTATTCCGGCACAGTCAAGAATTGATTTCAATACCGTCGGCAATCAGGACTAATTTGCTGTTATCGGGGAAACTGCTCTTTGGGTATCTGCCGGTGATGGTTGCATAGTAGTTGTCAGTTGATGCTGCCGCGGATTTTTTCGAGTGTTTTTATGAGTCTCTTTTGCTCAGGTTCTTTTAGGGGGGCCATTATTCTTTTTACTTCATTTGTGTACAGCGGTTCGACCTTTGCCAGCAGCTTTTTGCCGTGGTCGGTCAGTTTTACAATGTTGGTCCTTCTGTCAGCAGGTGCTGCGGTACGGACAACGAGCCCGGCCTTTTCCATCCGGTCGATAAGCGAAGTGGTATTTGCGCGGTTGACCAGCATCATATCGCTCAGTTGAGCCTGGTTTAGGCCGCCTTCGCGGCCGCTTTGGTATTCCAGAAGCATCATAAGGTTGAACTGAACGTCTGTGAGATTATGCGGGCGGAGAAACTCGTCGGCCTTTTTCTTAAGGCACGAAGCAGTATAGTAGATATTAAGTAAAGATTCGTGGGGCATTAGCTCTATCGGTTTTCCAAGGCCCAATTCCTGTCCGAGAGACATCGGCGTTCTCCTTGATTTATAGGTATATTGTTAATATGTAAATTATATCAAATCTAATCAATCGG
>CAYLXD010000162.1:0-3393 GCA_964387515.1 uncultured Pirellulales bacterium
CCGATTACACCGTGTATGAATCAGATGCGGATGCTCAATATGAAAGTGTGGAAGAATTCGACTGCTCGAAAATTGAGCCGATGGTTGCTCTGCCGCACCTGCCGAGCAATGGCGTCTCTATCGGCAAATGCGCCGGCAAAGCAATGGACCAGGCTTATATTGGAAGCTGCACAAACGGCCGAATCGAGGATTTAAGAATCGCTGCAAAAATCTTAAAAGGCAACCAAGTTGCGATTCGGACAATAGTTGTGCCGGCTACGCCGACAATCTGGAAGCAAGCCAAAGATGAAGGCTTGTTCGATATATTCTACGATGCCGGCTGTGTAATCGCCGCGCCAACCTGTGGGGCGTGCTTAGGTGGCTTTATGGGAGTACTTGCTGCAGGAGAAAAGTGCGTCAGTACAACAAACAGAAATTTTGTCGGCCGAATGGGACATCCCAAAAGCGAAGTTTATTTAACAAGTCCGGCAACAGCAGCAGCAAGTGCAATAGTAGGTCGGTTAGCAGATGCAAGAAAGTATCTGCGATAAAATACGAAGCACGAAATCCGAAATACGAGACAAATTCAAAATATGAAATACGAATGTTCAAAACAATGGTTACATCAGCTTAGGTCATTTGAATTTCGGTCATTCGGATTTGTTTCGGATTTCGATATTCGAATTTCGAGTTTTTAAGGAGTGTTGAATGTCAAAAGCTCATGTTTACAAAAGAGACCATATAAATACCGATGAGATAATACCGGCAAGATACTTAAATACCGATGACCAGCAGGAGTTAGCGAAACACTGTCTCGAAGATTTGGACAAGGGCTTCGTAAATAAGGTCAAAGCCGGTGATTGTATAGTTGCCGGTGAGGATTTTGGCTGCGGCTCATCGAGAGAGCACGCCGTCTGGGCCATTCGCGGAGCGGGCGTGCAGACCGTAATTGCAAAATCCTTCGCTCGAATCTTCTATCGCAACGCCATCAACAACGGCTTTTATGTAATTGAATGTTCCCACGCTGTTGACGGGATTACAGACGGCGATGAGCTTGAAATCGATTTCAAACACGGCAACATCAGGAACATCTCAAAGGGTGTTACATATTCTTCTCTGCCATTGCCTACTTTTGCTTCGGAGATAATCAATGCCGGCGGACTGTTGAACTATATAATAAAACGAAAGCAATAACTTTTTAACAGCAAGGAGACCTACAAGTGTACAAAATTGCAGTTATCCCTGGCGACGGGACCGGGCCGGAAGTAACAGCCGAGGCGGTGAAGGTATTAAAAACCGCTGCCGATAAATTCAATTTCAAAGTCGATTTGACAGAGTTCGATTTCGGCGGCGAAAGATACAAAAGGACCAAAGAGACGCTGCCGGATAGCGCAGTCGAAGAGCTTCGTAAGTTCGACACGATTCTATTAGGTGCAATCGGCCATCCGGATGTGCCGCCGGGTATTCTGGAAAAAGGAATTTTGCTCAAGGCCCGGTTCGAGCTGGACCAGTACATAAATCTTCGGCCGGTCAAATTATATCCCGGCGTTGAGACGCCGATAAAAGGCAAAGGGCCAGCTGATATCGATTTTGTCGTGGTGCGTGAGAATACCGGCGACCTCTATACCGGCACCGGCGGCTTCACAATGAAGGGAACGCCGAATGAAGTGGCGGTCCAGTCGGCGGTTTATACGCGCTTCCAGGTCGACCGCTGCTTAAAGTACGCATTCGAATACGCCAAGAAATACGGCAAAAAGTCCCGTGGCAAAGGCGACAACAATACCCTTGCCCTTTGCGGAAAGACAAATGTTTTAACGTACGTCTACGACTTGTGGGAGCGGGCCTTTCACGAAATGGGTAAAAAAGAATATCCCGATATCAAGCGGGAGTA
The DNA here is from genome assembly GCA_964387515.1 of uncultured Pirellulales bacterium. Lineage (GTDB taxonomy): Bacteria > Planctomycetota > Phycisphaerae > Sedimentisphaerales > Anaerobacaceae > CAVXEF01. The sequence continues at coordinate 1,871 of CAYLXD010000162.1, forward strand.
TTACCACGTGGATGCAACGTGTATGTGGTTCGTGAAAAACCCCGAATGGTTCGATGTCATTGTTACCGGCAATATGTTCGGCGACATTATTACAGATTTGGGTGCGATGATTCAAGGCGGAATGGGTATCGCCGCCGGCGGAAATATTAATCCTGAGGGTGTTAGTATGTTCGAGCCTATCGGCGGAAGTGCACCGAAGTACACCGGCAAAGGTGTCATCAACCCGCTGGCGGCCATCTGCGCTGCGCAAATGATGCTCGAGACATTAGGCGAAGAAAAGGCAGCCGAGAAAATAGAAAAGGCAGTAATGTTCGTAACCGCCAACAAAGTAAAGTCGCTCCAGGCCGGCAAAATGGGCTTCTCAACCAGCCAGGTCGGTGACTTCGTAGCGGAAGCAGTGACAGGTTAGACCAAAATCCGAATATCGAAATCCGAAATCCGAAACAAACTCGAATGACAGAAACTCAAAATCCAAAACAGTATGACATAGAAGACAGAACGCTTCGGTTTGCACAAAGGGTGAGAGAATTTGTGAAGAAACTGCTAAAGACTGTGGCTAACATCGAAGATTCGAGGCAATTAGTCGACGCGTCCGGATCGGTCGGGGCAAATTACATAGAGGCGAATGAGGCGATTAGCAAGAAGGACTTTGTTTTTCGAATCAAGATATGCCGAAAAGAGTCCAAGGAAAGCAGATTCTGGCTCAAACTTGTCGATACGAATGGCGATTCAACACTTGAGCGGGAATGAAAAGAGCTGATACAAGAAGCAACGGAGCTTATGAATATATTCGGATCGATATTACACAAAAGTGAGTGATGTTTTGAGCATTTGGTCATTTGGATTTTGGATTTGTTTCGTATTTCGATATTAGGATTTCGGATTTATTAAGCTATGCCTGCCAATTTAACACCGGAATATTTTAAGGCTGAGCAGTGGTACCGCGAGGCGGCCACCAATGAGGAGAAAATCCTTGCGCTGGAGCGGATGCTCGCGGTCATGCCCAAGCACAAGGGCACGGACCATTTGAAGGCGGACCTGCGCCGGAAGCTGAGCAAACTAAAAGAGGCCTCCACACAAAAAAAGGCCGGCGCTAAACACGCTGATATCTTTTACGTCCAGCGCAGCGGTTCGGGGCAGGTCGCTCTTATAGGCACTCCCAACTGCGGCAAAAGCTCTATCATCGCCGCGATAACCAACGCCAAGGTCAACGTTGCCGACTTTCCATTTGCAACCGGTGCACCGGTACCGGCTATGGTAACATTTGAGGATGTTCAAATTCAGCTTATTGATATGCCGCCCATTACTGCCGATTATATCGCGCCCGGCCAGGTCGGCACATATCGCAACTGTGACGTAATCGCGATAGTTATCGACCTTTCAGCCAACGTCCAGCAGCAATTGAGCATCTGTCTTGACTTTTTGGATTCTAAAAGTTTGCTTATCGACAGCGAAACCACCGCTGTTGACCAGCAGGGTAATCCTTTGGGCAAAAGGGTATTTTGCATCTGCACCAAATCCGA
>CAYLXD010000163.1:0-3379 GCA_964387515.1 uncultured Pirellulales bacterium
TTGATGCCGGCAATGGCTATCCTTATCGGCATCCTGATTGAAGATATGGCTTTTATCCGCAAGGCCTACACGTGGAAATATGCAAAGGATGTTCTGCGAAATCATATTGTTGTTATAGTCCCCGTTGCTATCGTCGGGCCGGTTGTTATTTATGTAGCCAAAACCAACCCTCAACTACTTACCAGCACAATAATCCTTAGGATAGTAACGAGGATAGTAGTAACGATAATAGCAACGATAGCAGCAAAGATAGTTGTAACTGCATTTATTGCTGCATTATTTGCGGGCAGAAAACCTACTGTCGCGCGCGGGGCAGCTTTCATCGGTACTGTTGTTTTGGTTATAATAGCTTATGTCATTTTCATAAATTTTATAGAAGAAAAACTGATATCGCACATAATAAACGCTACTACAGGGCTGGTCTATGAAGTAAAAACTAACCCTCAACTGCTTGCTGGTGCAATAATAACTGGGATAGCGACGATAGCCATAACTGCAATTACGGCCTTGTTGTTTGCGAGAAGAAAACCTGCTGCAGCGTGCGGCACTGTTTTCGTTGGCATTGTTGTATTAGTTATGATAGGGTATTCAGCCTTTTCGAATCCGCTGGATTACAACAGATATTCCCGGGATTTTTCGAGGAGACTGGCCCAAATAGTGCCGCAATCAGACAATCTCATCGCCTTCGAATATATATCCAACAGGTCCATACATTATTTTGGCAGGGTGGTACCGGAAGTAAAGGATAAGTCCGTTCTGTACAATCGCTACGAGCAGGGTGATTGGGTTGTTGCCACGGCCGGCCATCTTGAAAAACTGCAGAAGGACGGCAGGTTAAAAATGGTCTACTACAAGGAAAAGGCCGAGCGCAGATGGCAGCAAGATGCCCCCGGAGCACTGTTCCACAAATCCACCCCCTTTGTCGCAGAAGAGCCGTAGCTGTCGGCGGCCCCGCTTCTTACCCACTTAAATCTTCGATAAATTCTCTTTCTGCTGCGGTTACAGGCTGGTCCTTGACTTTTTCTACGAACCGGAGCGTATCTTCGGTACTGTAGCGGCGGACTTTTCGCAGCCATACCGAGGCCAACATCGCAACTCTCTGTCTGCCACTGCTGTCGTGCAGAAGAACCGGCAGGTTGGCTTTATCAGACATTATCTCAAGAAATTCCTGCTGCGTTGATTTATCCGGGAAGTAATCAGCTCTCTCGATAGGCAACTCTCTGTAGGCGACACCGTTGTTTTTAACCCATGTCAACTCTTCGTTGTGCCAGTTCCTTTCGCGGTGTTCCGAGGCGCATCGCACATTTACGATTGTGGCGATATGGTATTTATAGAGCAGACGGGTGTAATCCATTCCCCGCGGCTGGCCGCTGGTATAAAGCACATCAGGCTCAACGACGTTAAAATTCTTGATATGAAAATACCTGACCAGAAGGATTGCCGCCGCTGTTACCAGCAGAGCAATAATCAGGCCGATTGGTGAACGTTTTTTCTTCTCCATTGGTTTAATCCCCTGTAGGGTTCTCCCTGCGATGCACTCTGCGCACCGAATATATCTTCTTACCCGTCGACTCGAAGTAAACCCTGCTTATCATCTCGCCTATCAAGCCTGTCGCGACGAAGATTAATCCGATGAGCAAAAGCACAGCCGCCAGTCCGGCTAATGGTCCGTGTGCAACAAAAATCGGCACATTATATGCTAACTTATCGTACATTATGTAGGCGGTCATCAATATGCTGGCAGCGATGCAATACATTGCCGCTCTGCCAAAGAAGTGTAATGGTTTTGTAACGTAGCCCAGCAAAAAGCGAAGCGTTATCAAATCGAAGACAACTCTAAATGTTCTGGACAGTCCATAGCTGCTGGAGCCCTTGGGACGGACAATGTTCTTTATAGGTATCTCAATAATTTTGGCCCCGCTGCGTGACAATATCGCCGGGATGAATCTGTGCATCTCACTGTAGAGATTCAGCTCCTCAATAATCTGGCGTCTGTACGCCTTGAAGGTGGTTCCGAAGTCGTGGATGTCCACGCCGCTTATTTTTGAAGCCAGCCAGTTAGCTGCTCTCGAAGGGATTTTTCTCATTATCAGATTGTCCACCCGCTGTTTGCGCCAGCCGCTGACAATGTCGTAGCCAGCCTCAATTTTTTCGAGAAACTTTGGTATCTCTTCGGGAGAATGCTGCAGGTCGCCGTCCATTGATATTATTATCTGTCCCCTTGCCAGGTCAAAACCGGCAGCCAGAGCCGGCGTCTGCCCGAAATTTCGGCGAAGCTCTACCGCCACAACCTTTTCGTCTTTGCCGGCAATATCTTTTATCAGCTCGAGGGTGTTGTCGCCGCTGCCGTCGTCGACAAAGACCAGCTCATAACAAAGTCCTGTCTCGCTCATCGTTTTGGTTAGTCGGCTGTAAAGCTCGGCCACCGCTTGTCCTTCATTATAAAGAGGCACCACCACCGAGCAATCAATAGCCGCTTGGCTACAATTGTCCATAATGTACCAGTTTCGTTGCTGAGTCCTTAAAACACTGTTTTGTTTTTTCGCTGCAAAGGGCCTCAAATTCGACCCTTCGCTGCTTCACCAATCTCGTTTGGCTTGGGTCCAGGCCGTCAGCCAGACCCGGATGGGTCATAACCTCTGCAGTCATTGCCGGGCTATAAAGCGCGACGGCCCTGAGAAAATTCACGTCGATTTTGCCTGTATGTGCGATACCAAAAAGTCCCTCTGTTCTCAAAAAGTCACGGTTTTGAATACGATTAATCTTTGCCATCGTGCGAACTATTGCCGCCCTTTTTCGCCCGCCCTCTGTAAACAGCGGCCAGGGCCTTTGGCAGACCACCTTTGGCTCAAAAGGCCAGCGTATGGCAGAGATTCCAAATCTGCTGGCGAGCCTGCAAACAATCGGAAATATTGCGGGGAAGCTGTGAATATGCTTATGCGAGTCCAGATGAGTCGGCACCAGTTCTCTGTCAATGACCCACTGGATTTGAGCCGCCAGTTCGGTCTCAATGGCGTGTCTTATTTTGTGCAGGGCTATGCACATAGCCGACAGCTTCAACGGCGAATAAGCAAATCGCCCGTCGCCATCGAGCAGGCAATGAACACAACTGTCCTTTGATACGGGCCGGCCCTCGGACAGATTAAGATGAACGCCAACTCCGAGGCTGGGCTCAAGCTTAGCTATTTCGACCGCATCCTCAGCCGCGGGCATGTTGACCATAAGTGTCGCACTGGTCAGGACGCCCTCGTTATGAGCCTTTACTACAGCCTCGTTTACTCCCTTACAAAGCCCAAAATCGTCCGCATTTATTATAATACGTTTGGCCATTACCAATAAGTCTAAACACCAAAAACAGACAGGTCAATCAGTTTTTGCA
>CAYLXD010000164.1:0-3330 GCA_964387515.1 uncultured Pirellulales bacterium
GGGCCAAGCAGTTTATAGCGTATTCGCCGCCAGCGGATAGTTCTGCCGAATGCTGAGGAGACAATAAAGAACAGCAGCAGGAATGACCATACCCAGAAGAAAAGGACATCGGCGGCGGCAGCGGCTTTCATTTGCGCTGCGTCACTTTTAAGCAGTTTGCCAATCATTTTCTGCCGGAGAATTGCCCGAGTCAATTGGCTTGTGAAAAACAGGATTGGGACGGCGGCAAAGAGCAGCAGGTTCTTATCTGCGATGCCTGCGGCGTAAATAGCCAGCGCAGCACCGGCCCAAAGGCCCAGGATTGAATACAGACTGCTGCACAATCCGAACCACCAGGTCCTTGGGGCGTTTACGCGTGTGATGAGAAATTGTCGCCGGCCGAACTCGAAAAGCCGGCGCCAAGTGGTAACTCCGTAAGAAGCAACGAGGCAGGCGGGGACAAAGATGACTTTCAGTCCGGCTTTTTTAACAGCGGTGCTGAGCGACAGGTCGTCACTTACGGAGTTTGCCCAAATTTTGTCGATACCCAGCTGTCGAAACAGTTCGACCCGGACAGCCATAGAGCCACCCCAGGCCTGGTTGAAATGGGTGTTGCCGCAAAGCTGTGCGATTTTGGCGTTGACGGCTGAAAGAGCCAACGTTGCAAGATTGTTTTTCCGCGGTACGAACCAGCGGTAGCCGCTGGCGATGCCATTTTTTGGTTTTCTGAGTGGGTAGACGAGGTGACTGAGCCAATCACTGTTGACACGGATGTCCGAATCGGCGAAAGCCAGCACCTCGACGTCATCACCGATTTTATGATAGCAGTGAAGCAGGTTGTGATTTTTTTGACTGCAAGATTGCGCCCGACCCGCGACGTGGACCTGAATATCCTGAGCTTTGGAAGCCCGGCCGAGGGTGTCTTTTAAGCTACATAATTCGGCGTAAGCAGGGTCCGACTCGTCAGCGACGACAAACCACAGCAGATAAGGTTCATAATCCTGGTTAAAAAGTGATGCGATGTTTTTCGTGAAGTCCTGGTCAAGCCCCTTGCATGGCACTATCAAAGCGACCTTCGGCCGATAAGACGGACGCTCTTTTTTGTACCTAGTCAGTGCGTACCTGTAGTTACGACACATCTGGACAAGAAAGACCAACTGGGACAGTATCGCGGCCAGGGCTATATAGAAATACCAATCCATAATTCGTATTGCGTCCAGCCTTCGTTCGCCTGCGGCGAACTATAGCGGACAAGTATATGGTACTGCGTGTTGCGTGTTACGCATGACGCATCACGATACAGAGGCTAAGGGTACTATAGAATCGACCAGCTTGTCAACCGTGTAGGATTCGGCGAGGTTAATCGGCAACAGGCAGCCATGGTTGTGGTCAGAAGCAATAATTATGCAATTTTTTCCGAGCTTAGTCCATCCCCCGGGCTGCGGCTGATGGCCGAGGATAAAGATGTCGACGTCAAACATTTGTGCGATTTTATCTAACATTGCGGGGCTAACGTTCCTGCCCCAGGTCAGCAGATACGCAGAGCCTGGTTTTTCGCAGTCTCCAGTTTCGAGCTCCCTTCGGATGACCTGATGGTCGAATTTGTCAAGATTTCGGTCGCTGGGAAGCGAATGCGACAGCCATATTCTGTTGTCGCATCTGACAGCCAACGGCTGCGACAACAGGAACCGGCTTATTGCCTCTTTGATACTGGGACTGTCGTCGCCGAATTGACGGTCCAGGGCCAGCCGCATTGAGCTGTTCATTTCTCTGCCATCTTTGATTATTTCGCTGTTGCTGATAAAAGCGATGTCGTGATTTCCCATAATAATATGAACACGATTGGGGCAGCTTAATTTGTACCTGGCGACATCAAAAAGCAGCTTGTAAGACAGACAACCCATCTCTGGGTCCGTAGGGCCTCCATGTATGATTTCCTGAAGGACAACGTGCCTGTCGGGATTGTTGTCGAGGCCGGCAAAGGCAACGAGCCTTTCGAAATTTCGCCGGTGGCCGTGGATATCACCGGCTGCAATCAGGCTGCCGTGAGCAGGCAGGGAAATTAAACTGCCGTGCCGAAACTGGTCGGTGCGATTGGCCTGTGCGGCTTTGTCAAGCAAATCAACTATTTTGTGAGGCATTGTTATCTGTTTTTGTCTTGTGGACCAGTATACTGTGTATCAACAGGTCCAATCTGGATATGACGGTCATCATGTCATGCGGACGCTGAGAAGGCTCGTTCTCTACACACTCCATTACAAGTTTTGAGACGCCGGAAGGCACCTGCTTTCTGACTTCGTGCGGCGTTTTTCGGTGTTGTGGTATCGGCAGACCATACTTGTCCTTTTTCGGTATCAAGGTGGGGACATTGCGTCCTGTAAGAGCCCAGTACATTGTGGCACCGAGGTTGAAGATATCGGTTTTTGGTCCGAGCGGTCTTCGCTGGACCTGCTCCGGCGCGATGTAGTCCGGTGTGCCCTGGATTCGCTGCTTTGTTGTTCCGATTCTACAGCTCTGTCCAAGGTCTATGATTCTAATAGAGCCTGCCTTGCTCAGAAGGATGTTGTTGGGCTTGATGTCGCAGTGTACGAAGCCGTGCTGATGCATGGCGTTAAGGCCGTTCGCGACCATTCTGAATACAAGCAGGACATCGATTAAACTCAAGGTGGGACCGTCCTCAAGTGACAGGCCGTCAAAATACTCCATAGAAAGCAGCAGCTCTTTCACTTTGACTATGTTTCGTATTTTCCTGAGCTTGTGACACTTGCGGACGTAGGGGTGGTCTATCCGGCGTGCTACTCTGTATTCGGTCTCCACCTGTTCGAATATTCTGGCGTCTTCGGGCCTTTCAAAAATCACCCGTTTCAAGGCGACCTCTGAGCCGTTCTGCTCGTCGGTTGCCAGATAGATTGTGCTGCGTGCACCGGTGCCGATGCGCTTTAGTATGGTAAAACCACCTACGTCAAGTATGTCTTTAACCATATATGTATAATAACCTGAAATTCAACAATCCGCTGCTATTTCACAGCGTTTTTATAGATTCTATGAACCCTGCATTCTACAATATAATCGGCTGATTGTCCAGCATTATGGCAATTTTTAGGGCATCGGCCGCAAAAAAGGATTGATTATTGATTATTAACAGTCGATAATAAGCGGACTTATTAAAAAATAGCCAAAGGGAAACGGTAAATAGCCAATTTTTGCTTCCCCGATAGCTCAATTGGTAGAGCAGGTCCGCCACAGGCGGATTAACCGCTAAGGTTGAGCTGTCGAGCAAAATGAAAAGTTAATAGTCCCCGATAGCTCAATTGGTAGAGCGAGCGGCTGTTAACCGCTAGGTTGTAGGTT
>CAYLXD010000165.1:0-3230 GCA_964387515.1 uncultured Pirellulales bacterium
AAATCTTATGCCCGGATATCATTGCTCTTGTCTTTTCTGTGAGTGACAACCCTCAGTACGTAAAACAAGCAATCGAGGCAGGGGCAAGGGGATATATTACGAAAGATGAGATATCTGAAGAGATTGTAAATGCCATTCGCCGGATACTCAAAGGGCAAATATACATAAGTAACAGATTGATTAAGAATTTACCAAAAGAAGAACGCGATGGCCTTTTAGCCGGCAAGGTTCAAGAGTGTTGTGATTAAAACACAAAGTTCAGGGAGACGAAATATGAATAATACGGAAACGAGCTTAGCAAAGGTCAGTTTATTCAATGTAGTAAACAATCAACACTGTCCGCAATGCGGCGGCCTGATAAAAGAAGCGGAAAGACGCAAAGAAGGCTCAATTACGTATGTGTGGTTTGAATGCGTGATCGCGACAGCCAGTGGCTGCAGTCCATTTAATTGATGTCGAAACAAAGGATGGCATTGTCATTCTTTCGGGGACAGTTGATAATCTGTTATCTAAGGATAGAGCCGTGAGGGCAAGATACCACAATTACATCACTGGGAAGATGCGTTAGAAAACAAATCAATTGGTTTAGATAGTGTTATGAATCTGGCTGGATTGAACAGTTTTGCTACGGACCAGAAAGCTATGGACCAAAGGATCAAAGACGTACTTTCTAAGAACAATATAACTATGGGCCATAGGACCAAAAACCCATCAAACAGATGACAACATTAAGATTAATTGAAAAGAAAGGTTATCATGGCACAAATATCTGAAGATAGTTTAAATAAAATACAAAAATACTGGTATGCAGCTAATTATCTTTCCGTGGGACAGATTTATCTGTGTGATAATCCTTTGCTGAGGGAACCATTAACCGTCGAACATATCAAACCAAGACTATTGGGCCACTGGGGAACATCACCGGGGCTTAATCTCATTTACGTTCATCTTAACCGACTAATAAAGAAAAAAGATGCCAACATAATCTACATAACAGGCCCGGGCCATGGAGGCCCAGCAATCATTGCCAATACATACCTTGAAGGGACTTATTCACAAATCTATCCTGAAATTTCCCAAAATGCAGAAGGTATGCGTCGGCTTTTTCGCCAGTTCTCTTTTCCAGGAGGTGTGCCAAGCCATGTAAGCCCGCAGACGCCTGGCTCAATCCACGAAGGAGGTGAGCTGGGGTATTCGTTAATACATGCATATGGAGCTGCATTCGACAATCCTGACTTATTGGTGGCCTGTGTCGTCGGTGACGGAGAGGCTGAAACCGGCCCACTTGCAGGCGGCTGGAAGTCAAATATGTTCCTTAATCCAGCAAGAGATGGTGCAGTATTGCCTATTCTTCACCTCAATGGCTACAAGATCTCAGGTCCAACTGTCCTCGGAAGAAAAAGCGATGGGGAACTCAGGCATCTATTCAAGGGATTGGGTTATGCTCCATATTTTGTAGAAGGCACCGATCCGCTGCTTGTTCATCAAGCTATGGCTGAGACCATGGATAAAGTTTATACCGATATTCAAGCTATCCAGAATGACGCCCGCTCCAAAGGTTTCTCAAAGCGACCAGCCTGGCCAATGATTGTCTTAAGCACCCCAAAGGGCTGGACAGGTCCCAAAGTGGTTGACGGTTTACAAATAGAAGGAACCTTTCGGGCTCATCAGGTGCCCTTGGCAACGGTTAGAGAAAATCCTGAGCACTTGAAAATATTTGAAGCATGGATGCACAGTTATAAACCAGAAGAGTTATTTGATGAAAATGGCCGGCTGATTTCGGAATTGGCAGAGCTTGCGCCAGAAGGTGACAAGCGAATGAGTGCTAATCCTAATGCCAACGGAGGTAAGTTACTAATAGACCTTAATTTGCCCGATTTTACGAAGTACGCATTAGATGTGATGAAACCCGGCATACAGATTGGTGAGGCTACACGACAGCTTGGCAAGTTTTTGCGGGATGTATTTAAGGAAAATGAGAAGAATAAGAACTTCCGAATTTTCTGTCCGGATGAAACTGAGTCTAACCGTCTTGGTAATGTTTTTGAGGTTACTAATCGTTGCTTTGTTGGTGATATCATCAGCACTGATGACCATCTCTCACCAGATGGTCGTGTAATGGAAGTGCTCAGTGAACATTGTTGCCAGGGATGGCTCGAAGGCTACCTGCTCACCGGCAGACATGGAATTTTCCCTTGCTACGAAGCTTTCGTGACGATCATTGATTCTATGGTCAATCAGCATGCCAAGTGGCTCAAGACATGCCGCGAACTGCCTTGGCGCCGCCCAATCGCATCACTCAACTACCTTCTCACATCACATGCCTGGCGTCAGGACCACAATGGATACAGCCATCAAGGCCCGGGTTTTATTAATACAGTCCTCCATAAGAAAAGCTCTGTAGCCCGTATATACTTACCGCCTGATGCTAATTGCCTGCTGTCTGTTGTAGACCACTGCCTGCGAAGCCGTGATTATGTTAATCTGATTATCTGCGGTAAACAGCCTGAGCCGCAGTGGCTCAATATGGATGCTGCAAAAAAACATTGTGCAAAAGGTGCCTCGGTATGGGAATGGGCAGGTAATGACGAAAATAATGAACCTGATGTGGTTATGGCTTGTGCCGGTGATGTTCCAACCATGGAGACACTCGCAGCTGTGTGGCTGTTGAGAAAACATCTTCCTGAGTTAAAAATCAGAGTGGTCAATGTCGTGGATTTAATGTCACTGATGCCTCATAGTGAACACCCCCATGGTCTTGATGAATCATCGTTCTCAAACTTGTTTACAGACACAACCCCTGTAATATTCGCTTTTCACGGTTATCCGAGAGTTATACATGAGCTGATTTATCAACGTCCTGATGATGAGAGATTCCATGTTCATGGCTACATTGAAGAAGGTACCACGACGACACCATTTGATATGGTCGTTTGTAATAACATGAGCCGGTATCATCTGGCCGTTGATGCACTACAGCGGGTACCACGGCTGCGGTCAAGGTCAGCCAATTCAATCCAGCAGTTTAACAACAAACTTATTGATCATGCTGTGTATGTCCGTCAGCATGGTGAAGATATGCCGGAGATAGTCAACTGGAGATGGGACTCTGAATGAATATCCAAAAAAATTAAAGTAAAGTTTGGGAAAGAAAATTATGTCAGGGATATTCAAGGCTTACGATATTCGGGGTTCATATCCTAATGAGTTGAATGAGAACATCGCATTTA
>CAYLXD010000166.1:0-3210 GCA_964387515.1 uncultured Pirellulales bacterium
GAAGAAGTGAACTTTACCAGAACAAGCTGCAAATTGTTGTAAATAACATCAGCGTTATCGATGCGAGTAAAGTTGCGATTGAGGATTTTCTGGCGCGGACCGACAGGGATGTCGGGCAGATGTTTGACGAAGTTAAAAGGATAGTAGGCCGTGTTAAAAATCCGCAGTTGAAGGCGCTCGTCGGAGAGTTTTTGGCCGATGATGAGCTTATGGGGAAATTCCGCGATTGTCCGGGGGCGATGAAGATACATCACGATTATCTCGGCGGACTGTTGGAGCATACCCACGATATGCTGCAGGTGGCAGTAGCGATACTGCCTTTGTACGAGCAGGTGCAGGCTGATTTGGTTTTGGCGGGGATTTTTCTTCACGACATCGGCAAGACCGAGGAGCTTTCGTATGATATGGCCTTTTCGTATACCGATTCGGGCCAGTTGCTCGGGCACATCACTCAAAGTCTTCTTATGTTAAATCGAAAAGCCGATGCCCTGGCGGCAAAGGGCACGAAAATTGACCAGACGGTCCTCGACGCTCTCGGCCACATTATTTTGTCGCACCACGGCGAATATGAGTTCGGCTCGCCGAAGCTGCCGGCCACGCCCGAGGCTTTTATGGTCTATTATATTGATGATTTGGACGCCAAGATAAACCAGGTAATAGCTGCGATTGACAGTGAGCAGAGTGATTCAAACTGGACCGGCTGGAAAAACGCCCTCCAGACAAAACTCTACAGAAAACGCATCGAGTAAAAGGTCCTATCTTACCCGAGCCCCCTCGGAAGTTAGGCCGGTTGGTTTTCTGCGCTTTTATATAATAGTCTCGGCGATTTGCGTGGCACCTGCGAGAAAATCAACTATTCCCAAACATTTTGCCATATTTTTCCGACAGGTGTGACAAGCGTATGTCACAACCTGCGAAAAAAAACCATAAATCGGCCGAAAATGCTGTGATTTTCGCAAATTGAGGCTGGTTTGGCGACCAATCGACTCATTTTGTCCGGATGTAGCTGGACCCACACCTGTCGTATCCGATAATTTAAGTTGACTTTAGTTTAGAAATTTGCTAAATTGTAAACAATGGTTTTTGCTTTATTGAGGAGGAGGTGCGGATATCATATACGTATTCAGACCATTTGCCACTTTCTAAGATGTAAGAAACAGTCAGACAGACCATATTTTTTATTAGTTTTGGAGGGATAAAAATGCGAAAGTTCAAGTTGAGAAAGGTAATGACAAGTGTACTTTTGGTTTTGCTTGGCGTGTGGGCAGCTTCGGCTGTCGCGGGCGAAAGCTGTGTGGTGCCGGATAACGGCACCGGCACTATTACACTGCCGCCGATGGGCTGTGAGTATACGAGCCCCGATGAGGTCTTTATGATTATAGAGGGTCTGCCAGTTGGTACGACCATTGAGATGGTTGGAATCCTAAAGGATTTTCTTTGCTGTGGTGACACCTGTCCGAGCTGCTCGCTGCCCCTTCCTCCGGGCGAATGCGAGATGGCGGGCGGTAGTCTGGGCGGTCACGGCCATTGCTTTGAGGCAACACTGGACCTGACGGTTACAGGTACCGGCGACCTGACCGGCTTCATCCGTCATCTGTCGGTTCCGGTCTTTGTTGAAGTCCATACGGGACCGAGAACTCCTGGTGACCCGGTACAAACATTTCAAAGCGTGATGTTCCGTTTGCAGGGTGAGCTTTTTGGTGACCCTGATTTTTGTGAGTTTAGCATTACAGGCGGGACAGATTTTGGGCTGCCGAGTCCCGGGCAAACTACGCTGACACAATTACCAAGCGGCGACTTCGCTGTGGACAGTTTCTTTGACATTACATATCAAATTGAATTTGAGGGATGCCCCGGCAGTGTTCTGGACGGTTACGCCGGCACAACTACTGCAACGATACGGATGGAGACGGGTTTCGTGGAAAGATGTGGCCCGACAGAGGATGGCAGCGGTTGCAAACAGGTAGAGTGTCTGGTTGGGGGAGAAGAATGTCAGCCGGTGTGTGTGAAATTTGACCCGAACACTGGTTACACCACCGTTATTGAGTGCGAGTGTCGTGACCCCCAAGAGTGTCATTTGGACCTTGGTTCGGGCTTAAACTGTGTGGTGCCGGATAACGGTACAGGAACGGTCACATTGCCGCCGATAGGCTGTGAGTATACGAGCCCCAGCGAGGTCTTTATGATTATAGAGGGTCTGCCGTCCGGGACTACCATTGAGATGGAAGGTATCTGGGAGGATTTTCTTTGCTGTGGTGACACCTGTCCGGCTTGCTCGCTGCCCCTGCCTCCGGGTGAATGTGAGATGGCCGGCGGTAGTTTAGGCGGTCACGGCGATTGCTTCGAGTCAACGCTGGACCTGACGGTTGCAGGCACCGGCGACCTGACCGGCTTCACCCGTCATCTGTCGGTTCCGGTTTTTGCTGAAGTCCATACGGGACCGAGAACTCCTGGTGACCCAGTGCAAACATTTCCAAGCGTGGTCTTCCGTTTGCAGGGTGAGCTTTTCGGTGACCCTGATTTTTGTACATTCCGCATCATAGGTGGGGCAGATTTTGGTCTGCCGAGTCCAGGGGAAATGACTTTAACAAAGCTGCCGAGCGGCGATTTTGCTGTAGACAGTTTCTTTGACATTACATATCAAATTGAATTTGAGGGATGTCCCGGCAGTGTGCTGGATGGTTATGCGGGAACAACGACGGCGACTATACGGATGAAAACCGGCGGATGTGATACACCGCCGAGCTGTAGCGGAGGTTGCCAGGAGTGCGAGTTCTGCTTAGAAACGATAACAACTAATCCCGATGGGACTATTAATATTTGCTGTAACTGTGTGCCGGATGCAGACCTGAACAGAGACGGTATAGTAAATTTCGAAGACTTCGCTATCTTTTCAGCCCAATGGCTGACGAGAAGGTAGTAGTCTGCGTAAGCGCATGTTGGTTGACGTAATGCAAGGGGCTGCAAGCTCGGGGCTTGCAGCCCTTTTTGCTGTCGTATCAGGATTGATAATTTGGGGCGGGTGCGTATAATCGCCTTGTAAGATGGTAAACAAGTCAAAGATATATACGGTCAGCCAGATTAATGCGCTAATCAAGGTAGCGCTTGAGCAGAGCCTGCCTTCTCGGCTCGTGGTTACCGGTGAAATAAGTGATTGGAAGCATCATACGAGCGGCCACTGTTATTTTTCGCTCAAAGATGAAAATAGCG
>CAYLXD010000167.1:0-3197 GCA_964387515.1 uncultured Pirellulales bacterium
CCCATTTAGCCCCCCGGCCTGCCGGGGGGTTTTATTTTTTCGTTTAGCCGTCGCCACAACGGCGACGCCACACAAAAACAGAGCCCGAAGCGTCAGCGCCAGGCCACCCTGCAACAATCAATAGTCGATACCGAAAGTTCGCTTCTGACGGAATAAATTGATTAGTCCCGTCTTTTCTGCGTACAACAGTCCCACACACTGGTTGCCACCGCTTTTTCCACCGTCTCTTCGCTATTGTCCGGCAAGACAGTAAGAAAGTCCAGCCCTGTCAACTCCTCTATACGGTCCACACTGACCAAGTATAGTAGATGATTGTGCGGCCCTTCTTGTACATATAGGTGATGGTGCGGGTAAAGGAACGCCAGCACGTCAGGTTTATTCGGGTCTTGCGATTCTCGAACCACAATCTTGTAGAAGCCGTGTGGAACCGCAACGGGAATTTCGCCGGCGTCGCCAATCCAGTGGATAGGTGCCTTATCCACGAAGACCGGCCCGCAGATAACCCATACAGACTTTCCGCTGGAATCCGCCCATGCTGCTGTCTTTTCCTCTAAGTCATTCCATATGCCTTTATTGAAAGCTGAGGCTTGCGGGCATGCGTTAAGCGTAGTGTGAGTATTCCAGTCGGCATTAGCCCCCAGCCGCCAGGCGATATACTTCTGGCACATGTGCCCTCGGTCGTATTTGCTGTCCTTGTACGAATCATCAGTTGGGGCAAGTCCCTCTTTACTATCGGTCATCCACGGTTTTGGGCGGTCGGGGCCTTTGCCAAGAGAGTTACGGTCAGGATGAGGCTTGATTTCGTAAGCAACCCATTCAGGTACACCAAGAGTAACACCGCCATCCTTGCTGTCAAAGCTGGTGGTGTATGCGCGAAACTCCCTGATAATGTCTTTGGGCTGAGTTCCCCACTTGTCGTGGGAATAGTTCGGGTCAAATACGATAGGCTTGTATTCTGATGCGCCGGTCTCAAAAGCCAATAACAAGACAAAAGCCCATACACAGCATTTCAGCGACGTTCTTTCCATTTTCGTATCCCCTCAAAAGTTTTAGCGTTTCCTTCTTCAACATCACCACACCAAAGCTGAGCAGAAAAAGGAGGGGGTGGGTTCGAGAAGTCTATTCATAAATCAGATTAAAAAGTACGTTGGCCTTTTCAACATCTATCGTTTTAAGGATTTTGTATTGTTCAAAGGCTGCGCCCTTGTCGCCGATAAATAAATAAGCAAGACCAAGACCGAGGTGTGCCTCGGCATAATCCAGCTTAATTTTGATGGCCTCTTTGTAGGCTTCTATCGCCTTTTGGTAGCAAGCCCTCCGTAGGTAAGGCCAAGCTCCGTAGGTAAGACCAGGCCCTTCGTAGGTAAGGCCAAGCCCTACATAGTTAAGGCCAAAATAGTAGTGTGCCTCGGCAAAATCTGGCTTAATTCTGATAGCTTCTTTGCAGGCTTCTATTGCATCTTGGTAACGGCCAAGTTTGTGGTAGGTAACACCAAGACCAAAGTGTGCCTCGGCACAATCCAGTTTAATTTTGATAGCCTTTTTGCAGGCTTCTATCGCCTCTTGGTAGCGGTCAAGCCCTGCGTAGGCAAGGCCAAGACCAGAGTATGCCTCGGCATAATCCGGCTCAGTTCTTATGGCTTGTTTGTAGGCTTCTGTTGCCTCTTGGTAGCGGCCAAGCCCTACGTAGGCAAGGCCAAGATAGTAGTGTGCCTCGGTATAATCTGGCTTAATCCTGATAGCTTGTTTATAGGCTTCTATCGCCTCTTCGTATAAACCTAACTTATAATAAACATACCCAATACCAAAGTGTGCTCCTTCGTGACTCGGTTTCTGCTGAATAATAAGTTGAAAGTAATCAAGTGCTTCTGTCCACTCTCCTGCAAACACTTTTTGCCAGCCTGCATTATACAGCTTTTCTGCTTCGTCTGTCTCTTCGCTCGTTACTGCGTTAGCATATTCACGAAGACTTATTAGTTTTTCCTCTTTCTTCAAGGTAAGGATTTTCTCACTTGAAACGGCAAAATTTAAAGCCTGCCCTTCTGTTAAAATTAAGGTAGCAACACCTATGACTTGACCTTTCATATTCACTACAGGGCTACCACTTGACCCGGACGATATGGGGGCAGATATTTGTATGATATGTCCAAAAACTGGTATTTCACGAACTGCTGAAACAATACCTTTGGATACGGTTGCCTCGAGCCCGAGAGGGTTACCTATAACCACAACATCTTCCCCTACCGAAGGTAACACATCTGTAAGTTCTAAAAACGCAACTTCACTATCTGAGAGATCTATAAGCAGCACGGCAAGGTCTGCCTCTTCGTCTTTTGCGATCATTCCTTGTACATAATAGTTTCGTCCAGCCGTTGTTTTGACATTTGCCCAATAGGCATTTTCGACAACGTGAAGGTTTGTGATTATATGTCCTTTGTTGCTAATAAAAAACCCACTACCCTGTCGTATTGGTTCACCGCCCTTATCGAAAGTCTCTATAAGAACAACGCTTGGTTTTACCTTTTTAACTAAATCTACGAGTTTTTCGTCAGCATTTGCGGCAGTAAAACCAACAGCCATTACGCAGGCTAATACGAGATTTAGTTTTTTCATTTTTCTCCGCCTTTCAAATCTCCACAGAAATGACCTAGTGAAACCCTACTTTATTTAGGGCTGAAAAGCAAGGGGAAAAAAAGCTAAATATCGTCTTTTAATCCACTCCGCTGCAACCCAAAATCCGTGCAATCTGTGAAATCTGTGGTTGATAAAAATCAATCAAATGCGCAAGGGTCTAGCGCGACCAAATGCGCAAGCTGCAGCGAAGCGAAAGTCCTGAGCGAGGCCGGAGGCCGAGTCGAAGGATCCCTGCTAACTATGAATTATGGGCCACGAACTCACCGCGCGATCATTTGCGCAAGGGGGTAGCGCGATCACTGTCCAAAACGCGCCAATTTCTTGTAATTTTTGCCAATTTTCTGAAATTTTTACCAATTTTTGCAAATTTTTTGCAATTTTTTGCAATTTTTCTGACCAACTTGCGCATTTGGTCGCGCTTTTATCTCACTCAGATTGCCCAATCGTTACAACTTAACGCCCTGTAATCTTTATTTTTAACCCAAAAACCCACGTGCGTCCCCAAAATTTACCGCCGTTTTCCCCTCCAGCGCACCGGCATTTTGTACTTTGAATTTTGGTCA
>CAYLXD010000168.1:0-3178 GCA_964387515.1 uncultured Pirellulales bacterium
AGCCCCCTGCACTGCAGGGGGTTTCTTTTTGTTTCACACGCGGTTGCTGTATTTCCTTCTCAACACCACCGCACCAAGGCCGAGCAAGTCCCATAAGGACTTCCAGCCAAAAAAAATCTGCCATTTCGAGTCCGCCAAAGGTGGAAAAAATCCGTTAAAATAAGTCCGCGAAGCGGTTCTTTATTTCTCGTCAGGTCTGTCAGGTATTCTAAAAAGTTTTTTAGCGTTATCGCAAAGTATCAGCTTTTTGTCTTGGTCCCTGATATCTGCACAATCGATCCGCGCCCGCTGCATTGGGGCAAAATATAGCGGTGAATCAGTACCGTACAAAATTAGTTGGGCGCCGATTTCTTTGACCGCCCATTCGATTAGTCCAGGAGTGATGTTTAATGCACTGGAAGTATCCACGAAAACGTTGCCGTGTTTGGAGTCCTGTATAGCTCGAACCTGGTGAGTCGGGTCATTGTCCCATCCCAAACCAAGGTGGGCAACAATAAGCGTTACCTCCGGAAACTCGTTTGCAAATTTAACGAAATCCTCGGGCATACTGTTTTCCTCTCCGCTGTGGGTCATTATGGTCGTTCTATGCCTTGCTGCAAATTCAAAAATCGCTGTGCCCTGTTCGGTAATTGCATAGCCGTGCTCTTCCGGATGGACCTTGATGCCGACGCATTTGGGCAAGGCGAGCATCTCAGCAGCTTGTTCGTAGGTTTCCGGCTTGAGCGGGTCCACGACAACCCATTGAAGCAGACCTTCGGTCTGCGCAATGATGCGGGCCGCCTCTTCATTGCCCCTAACAGGGTCAGCATTGAATCTGGGCATTAGTGCCCTTAGTGGGGAGGCAATTGTCAAACGCGTGTTGGCCTGCTGAGCGCGCCTAAGCACTGTTTCCGCATCACCGCTCATAAACTCGTCAAGCAGTTTTGATTTGCCGCGCCGGCAAAAGCCAATATGGGCGTGAACATCAATGGCCTGTAAATCCTTTATTAACATAGAGCCATTCTACTGAACTGCCAAATCGAATGGTGAAATGTAGCCGCCGTATTTATCCTGGGTGGCTTTTAGTCGGCTGCGGATTTTGGCAAACGTATCGAAGACAATCTTGGGCGTATCGGGAACCTTTTCTTTGTAGATTTTCTCAACGCGGTCGATTTTGGCAAGATTCTCCGGCACACGAATTGTAAACTGTTGCACATACTCAGCCTGGCTGTACTCTTTGCCGAGCTGCTCTTTGAACAGCTTCGCCAGGTCTTCATATTTCGGTATAAATCCCGTTGGCGTTTCAATGGCATCGACTTCGCCGTTTACACGAAGCTCAGCCCACAGTATCCAGACCTTCTTGTCAGCCATACCGTTCAGGTATTTTCCGTCTTTGCCCCTGAGGAAGTAATTGACCGAGAAAATCAAAGGCGGATTATCGATTGCCTCAGCAAAATCCAGATTGTTCTGGATGTATCGGCCGAGCGGTATCGAGAGAAAATCGAGATTCGACATTAGATTGAACGTTCTGACGCCCTCTTTGCCAAGTGTTGCAGCGGTGGTTTCCGACTCGAGCGCTGCGCCTTTTATGACAATGCCCTCTGTCCAGTTAAAAGCCTGCTCGACGGGTACCCATGTATCGCTGTCACGTCCGCCGTAGATGATGCCACCGACCGGAACGCCATTTGGGTCGTTGAGCAATGGGTCTTGATTGTTAAGGTCGTAAATACTCAGGCAGTATCGAGCGTTTTTGTGTGCAGGTGGAATCTTGTTAGCAGCGGCATCGGTTTTCCCTTCGAACCATTTGCCTGAATAGTTAACTCCCTGCTCGGGTAAATCACAACCCATACCAAGCCAGTGGGGCTTCTTTCGGTCATCAATCAAAACATTTGAGAAGATAACTTCACATGGACTTATGAGAGCCTCATAGATAATGGGGTCGTCTTCGGCATTGACATCCTGGATGATTCCGAAAATACCCTTTTCTACATTGACACAGTAGACTTTGCCTTCTCTTTTGCGCAGGTAAGCGATGTCGTCGCCGACAATGGTTTGTCCCGGCAGCATCGAGGTTGAGGTTTTTCCGCAGGCTGATGGAAACGCACCGGCGAAGTAAGTTACACGTCCGCCGGGGCCGTGCGCCCCCATAACGAACATATGCTCCGCCAGCCAGCCTTCCTCCGAGCCTTTTTTGATGGCCAATCGCAGAGCAAGTTTCTTAAGGCCTATGGTGTTGCCGCCGTACTGGGTGTTGACGCTGTAAACCAAATCTTCTTCGAGGTCGATGTAAACCCGGCGTTTGTCGGTGTTTTTACTTACAGCGTTTTCCAGTTCGCCTTCGGAATGAATGAATCTGAAAAAGTTGGGTGATGAACCGATTTTTTTGAACTGCTCATAACCAGGCCGATACAGAATAGCCTCACTATGAGCTACATAGGAAGAATCTGTTATCTGAACACAGGCAATGGAAAAATCCGAATCGATTGGGCCAAGGCACCAGAAGCAAATCAGCATTTCCCTGCCGGCCATCGAGCCCCTCAGGAAAGAACGGACTTCATCAACGCCAACCGCCTTCTCAAGGGAATTCAGACTCTTGCCTAATTCCGAGCCGGCCGGTAATAAATATTTCGTCGCAGCTTTGTCACGGCCCTGGTCGTTGTAGCCGTCGAAGTGGACGGTATGGCCGGGAATATCGAGCGGCGTTTCTTCGCCGGTCTTTATTGCCAGTTTGCGAATATAATCTATATCCTCAGCCGAATCGGTACAGACAAAGACCGAGGCCGGCTCGCAAAGCTCAATTGCATCGGCGATAAATTTGTGCAGCTTCGGATTATCCAGAGCAATGAGCCTTTTATAATTCTCAGCCGTTAATTTTTCTTTCAATAACTTGCTTACATTAGGCATTTGCACTCATTATCTCCTTAAGGTCAAAATTTAGGCTCAAAAAATCGCCGGATTTTATCTGTAAAGGCAAGGCAAGTCAAGACATTCTTTGCCACAGGGATTTAGAAGTGGAATTATCCAGAATTATAAAAAATCAGGAAAATTGGGGGTAAATTTTGGGGGGTGCATGTGGGTTTTTGGGTAAAAATTGTGGCAGAAGTGTTAAGCTGTAACGATTGGGCAAGACAGGCAAGGCAAAATTTCGCATCAAATGCGCAAGTTGGACGGAAAAATTGGTAAAAATTTGCAAAAATTC
>CAYLXD010000169.1:0-3117 GCA_964387515.1 uncultured Pirellulales bacterium
GAGATAATAAGTGAGGGCGGCTGGTATTATCTGGTCAGCAGAGAAAAATATGAGAATCCCGGTAAGCCGGGGACAAATGGTTATGCTGCAAGGCAGAAGATAATCGAGTTAGGTGCCAAATACGAACCGCCGCCGGGTTCTGCGAGTTTTGGTCCTAAACCATTTCATGATGCGTATGGCAAGAGGTTTGACGAATAGTTTTTAGGAGAGGTATCGGATGTCTATCGACCGTTCTTTGAAGATTAAAGGAGCCTTAAAGAGGCACCGAAACGTGCTGAAGCGCGCGGAGCGAATCGAGCAGCTTAAAGACGAAGAGCGCTGGTCCGAAGGCGGTTCAGTATTCGGCCTGCCTAAGGTTGCTCATCGCAAGAGTCACGCCGGCCGAAAGGCTGCCAAGGAACAGGTAGCCGCGGAAGTTGCTGCCACCGAGGTACAGGCTGAGGCACCTGAACCTTCGGAAAAAGAAAAGGAAAAGGGGAAGGAAAAGGGAAAGGAGAAGGAGAGTTAAAACCCGCATTTAAAGTTTTAGCTCAAATTTGCTGACTCGGGAGTTAGTTATGAGGTGGTATGCGATTTTTATTTTGATTTTTCTGTTTGTCTGCGGTCTCTGTGCGGCTGATACGGTCGTTCTAAAAGAAGGCCAAACGTTAACCGGAGATATTCTTGCGGAAAGAAACGATGAGCTGATAGTGGACATCGGCGTATCGGTTTTGACCATTCGCAAGGAAAAGATACTGCGATACGAGTATACAAAAGCCCATAAGGAAGCTGCTGTTGATTCCAATGAGGCGGCTTTCGAGGCAACTGCGGATGTCAATCAGGCCGGTCGCGGGCGGCTGTATACACAGGCCAAACTGGCAAAGACAACCATCGAAAAATGTGTGGACCGTGTTTCGGAAGCGGTGGTCAAGGTCTCAAGCCCTGCCGGAATGGGGTCGGGCTTTTTCTTAAACGAAGATGGATACCTGATAACAAATTATCACGTAATAGAAAAAGAAACAAAGATAGAAGTTACCGTATTCCAAAAGGCCAAGGACGGCTTCGAAAAGAAGAATCTTAAAAAAGTCAAGATCGAAGCGATTAATCCTTTTGTTGATTTGGCACTGTTGAAAGTTGAGGACCTTGGCGACACGAAGATAAAATATGTGCCCCTCGGTAACATTGACAGCATTAAAGTCGGCGAGCCGGTTTTTGCCATTGGTAACCCGCTTGGGCTGGAGCGGACTGTAACCGACGGTGTCATCAGCACAATAAACAGGGCCTTCGAGGGGCTTGTTTATATACAGACCAATGCGGATCTTAATCCGGGCAACTCGGGCGGGCCGTTGTTTAATCTCGCAGGAGAAGTCATCGGCGTTACGAACATGGGCTATATATTTTTCGGCGGACTTGGTTTTGCCATACCAGTCGATTACGTAAAGCATTTTATAGATAACCGGGACGCCTTTGCGTACGACAAGGATAATCCGAATACCGGTTACAGATATATTCAGCCGGACCGAAGACGCAATAAGGCTGAGCCTAAATTTCTCGAAGAAAAAAGTCAGTAACGGAAGCGGCCAACGGGAACAAAAATAATGGAGGGCAAAAAAATGAAGTGTGCTGCGGGAACAGTTTCGATTTTAGTTAGTATTTTTGTTGTGTTGATGTTATCCGGCGTTGCGGCGGGTGCTCTGCCAGCGACGGCAAAGCTTATCCCGCCGGAAACCATTTTGCTCGTTGACGTTGAAGATTTCAACCAGACCCAGCAACAGTTTGAAAAGACCAGCTTTTACAGACTCTATAAAGACCTGGCGATGGCCGGTTTCGTGGCCGATGCCAAAGCGAAATGGCGTGAAAAGCTCCCACAGCAGGACAATGAAATTGTTCGGGCAATTCTTGACGCGGGGGTACTGCCCGAAGGCAGGGCGGCTGTTGCCTTAGTGTATAATGAGCAAAACAAAGAAGCGAACGAGCCGGCTGTTTTGTTCATAACACAGTGGGGTAAACAACTGCCCAAAATTACCGAAGCGGTAGAGAAGGAAGCCAAAAAACTCATCGAAGATGGTGCGCATCAAAAGAGCGAGGATTACCGCGATGTCAGTATAAAAACGGTTATCAGAGAAGGTTCCACAGCGGTCAGTTACTGCTTCTTTAAGGACTGTCTGATAGGCTCTACGGACTTGGATATCCTCAAATTTGTAATCGCCCATATCAAAGGCGCCAGCAGTGCGACTTTAGCCGACGACAGCGATTATACCACTGCGCTAAAAGCCACAGGGCCGTATCACGATATCGATTTCTACTTAAATATAAAGCAAATCATTAAGACCGCCCTTGCTCAGGATACCGGCGGCGATGGCCGGACAGTGATTGGCAATCTCGGACTTGACAATATCGCGGCTTTGGGCTGGTCGGTGGGCGTTAGCAGGCGGCCCGGCAGCAGCTGCTCCGGCAGGGCGTCACTGAGAATCAACGGTGCTAAAAAAGGTATCTGCAGGATGCTCGATGTCGAATCATCTGTTCTTGGGGCTCCACGGTTTCTTTCCGCTTCGACATACTCAGTAACTTTCTTAAACCTCAATATCAAGAAGGCATATGATGAGCTTTACAGCGTTCTTTACAGTTCTGACCCCACTGCTGCAGCAGTAATGCTCACCCCGCTTTTGCCGCCCAGTCCCGAAGGTGAGCCCGGCGTGGAGCTAAAAAGGGACATCATAGAGCACTTAGGCTCTCAGATTGTGTTGGCTCAGAGCATCAACAAGCCGTTTTCCACCGGCTCGGCGCCGACCGCATCGCTTGCTGCTTTCGGTGTAAGCAACCGCAGTGCTCTGGAGAAATCTCTCTCGCGTATGCACAGCGAACTGATAGCGAAGAATAAACCTGATTCCAAACGCGAACTGCTGGGCTACACGATTTATCTCCTTGATGTCTCTTCTCTACTGTCGAGTTTTACCCCCGGTGAAGCGACACCCATGCAGCAGCAGCCAATGCCACAGGCTGTTCCGCAGATGCCCTTGATGGCGTTTACGGTTACCGATACTCATCTGATTTTTGGTTCGGAGTCGGCTGTCGAAAAGGCTATTCGTACATTGAGCAGTTCCGAGAGCGAATGGGTCGGTTCTTCCGGGTGGTTCA
>CAYLXD010000170.1:0-3059 GCA_964387515.1 uncultured Pirellulales bacterium
AATGTTGTCGACGAGCTCGGCGGCGAAAAAATAGATATCGTACGCTGGAATGATTCTTCCCAGGTGCTCATCGCAAATGCACTGATGCCAGCAAAGGTAAGTGAGATTGCGCTGTGTTTTGAATTAGGAAGAGCAACAGTGGTAGTTGATGAAGACCAGCTGAGCCTGGCCATCGGCAAGCATGGGCAGAACGTCCGCCTCGCCGCCAGGCTGACAGGCTGGGATATCGATATACTAACACCGGATGAGTACAATCAGGGCGTTGAACTATTGGCAAATTGCATCAAGAGTATAAAGGCCGCTGACGACACAATTGTGGACAAGCTAATAGCATTAGGTGTCATATCGGTTTTGGACATTGAGGACGTAGGGACGGAACCGCTTATCAGCGAATTAAATATCGAAGCGGACGTCGCTGAACAGCTTGTCGCCGCGGCGACGGAACAAGCAGAGCGTCTGGCTGCTGAGGCGGAGAAAAACCAGGCCCAGGATATGTTGGAACAAGAAACAGAGACAGTGGACAACGAGCAAGCAGAAGTGTGACCCGACAAAGCGGGTCCCAGGATACGAGATACAAATTTTATGGCTACCACAAGGGTTTACATTTTGGCAAGGGAACTCGGCGTAAAGAGCTCCGCCATCGTTGAGAAGTGTCATCACGAGGGTCTCGACGTCAAGAACCACATGTCGGTGATATCGGCCGGGCTGGCGGCAACTATCCGCGAATGGTTCAGCGAGGGCGATAACGTCACAACGGTCGAGATGGCAGAGAAGGTCGACTTGAGCAAGGTGCGAGTCAGGAAAAAGACGGTGCGAAAGCAGCCGGCAAAAAAAATCGAAGAGCAAAAAGAAGCTGAGCCGACCGAGGCTGCTGCCGAGGCCGCCGCTGCAACCGAAGAAAAACCGGGAAAAAGAAAACGACGTGAAACGAAAAAACTCAAAAAGCCAAAACCGGAGCCGATAGTGCCTGCAGGCCCCATGCTGGAAAAACCGGAGCCTGCCCGACTGTCCGGCCCACAGGTTATCAGAGTTGAAGCACCAGAGCCGTTAGAACCTCCCCCAAGACCAAAGCCAAAGGCGAAGTACGGTACCCCTGTTACCGAGCCTTTGTTCCATGACGAGCTGGACCAGGAACAAATTACCACGACCATAGCAAAGGGCAAAAAACAGGCTTTCAAGCAGCGTGGTGAGCGAACGCACGGCCAACAACGATACGAACCGGACATGGAAGCCGCAAGAAGACTCAGATTCGCCAGTCAACGCCGGCAAAGGGACATGGAGGAAAGGCGAGCTCGGCTTGATGCCGCCGGGGGCGAGCGGTTGCGCCTAAGGCCGACGCGGAAAATCACCACTAAAGCCCACGCGGCAACCACAACTGTGCGGCCGGCAAAAACTACCGTAAGTGAACCGATTACCATCAAGGATTTATCCGCCGCTCTGGCAGTCAAATCGTCCGAGATCATCACCAAATTGATGCAACAGGGTGTAATGACCACAGCCAATCAGATTATAGGCCTGGACGTCGCCGAACTCGTCGCTCTGGATTTCGGCACCGAACTGGTGGTGGAGCACAAGCAAAATCTGCAGGAACAGATACAAGACGAATTTGACTGGCGCCAAAGGAAGGACCTCCAGAAGCGTCCCGTCGTTGCTACAATGCTGGGCCATGTTGACCACGGCAAGACCAGTCTGCTTGACAGGATTCGTTCGACTCAGGTAGCAGCCGGTGAGGCCGGCGGCATTACCCAGCATATCGGTGCGTACCAGATTAGTATCGGCGGACACACGGTAACTTTCCTCGATACACCGGGACACGAGGCTTTTACTGCTATGCGGGCCCGTGGGGCGAATATGACGGACGTGGTGGTGCTGGTTGTGGCCGCCGATGACGGTGTGATGCCGCAGACGATAGAGGCCATACATCATGCCCAGGCAGCCAATGTGCCTGTCATTGTGGCTTTAAACAAAATCGACCTGCCCGGCATCGATTATAACCGTGTTTACTCGCAGTTGTCTGAGTACAAATTGACGCCGGCTGAATGGGGAGGCCAGACCGAAATTGTCAAGACAAGCGCCGTTACAGGTGAAGGTATTGATGATTTGCTTGAGCATCTCGATTATATCGCCGAGCTGCTTGAGCTCAAGGCCGACAACACAATACCGGCAAGGGGCTGGGTCGTCGAGGCAAAAATATCACCGCAGCGAGGTCCTGTGGCGACGCTGCTGGTCAAAGAGGGCCGATTGACAAAGGGCGATGTGGTTCTGGCAGGGACCGCCTACGGCAGAGTGAAAACTTTAAACAATAGCTACGGCCAAAACGTAAAAACCGCCATCAGCTCTATGCCTGTCGAAATTACAGGTCTTAGTGATGTCCCGCAGGCGGGCGATAGATTTTACTGCCTCGATGACATCAATAAGGCCAAAGACGCCGCCGAAGAAAACAAAATACGCTCGAGGGAAAGCACGCTTGCCACAAGGACGCAGGTAACACTCGATAATCTGTTCACCCAGATAGAAGCCGGCAATGTCAAGGAACTGAATATCATTATCCGGGCCGACACGCAGGGCTCGGTCGATGTCCTGACTAAATATTTATCCGAGCTGAGCACCGATGAAGTAAAAATCAAGATTCTGCACGCGGCCCCCGGCGGAATCACAGAAGGTGATTGTTTGCTTGCCGAGGCCTCCAATGCGATTATCATCGGCTTCAATGTCGTCACCGAAGAGCACGCATCGAAGCTCGCCGAAGCCAAAGGTGTGGACATCAGACTCTACACCGTAATCTACCGCATAACCGAAGATTTGCAGAAATCTATGGCCGGCCTGCTGGAGCCCGAGCAGCAGGAGAAAACGGTCGGCAGAGCCGTGGTCAGAAACACCTTCAAGATTTCAAGGGTCGGCACCATTGCAGGATGTTATGTCAGCGACGGCCTGGTAACTAAAAATGCGAAAGCTCGACTGATACGCGACCATATAGTAATCAGAGACGGATTGAGCATAGATTCGCTGAGGCATTTCAAAGACGACGTTCGGGAGGTTAAGGCCGGGCTCGAGTGCGG
>CAYLXD010000171.1:0-3059 GCA_964387515.1 uncultured Pirellulales bacterium
GCCAAAAAAGCCCACCACCATCCGCCTTTCAACTGCCGCAAAACAAAACAGCTCATCCCCATCACCATACAGGCAATCATATATTGCTCTTTTACATTGCCGAACTTGGCCACCAATGGTGAGGAAAGATAAAGTGAAGCGACTACCACACCGACTGCCGCAGCGAGGGTGCCGAACAGCTTCCGCATCGCAACAAACATAAAAACCAGCGCCGCAGCCTGCAAAATCCCCTGGATAAGCTTCGGACCGATTTCATTGAAACCAAAGAGCCAGACACCAAGAATGTTTACCAGAAGTGTCCCCAAGGCGGCACTCGGTTTCTCCTCAATCCCTATTCTCGCCCCTTCCAGAATGTGCTTTGCCGAATAGACATTGGCACCGCTGTCAAAAGGGTCGGGATAGTTCAGCTCAAAGTATTTTCCGAGAGCAAACGGAATTGCTGCCAGGATTACCGTTGCAGCGACAACAACGAATTGCTTTCTGCTTTTTTTATACCCGGAAGGAGCGCCTGTTTTCTGCTTTTGTAATTGCTTTTTAGCAGGTACGCTCTTTCGCGAAGACTTGCTCATCGTTGGCCTCCGCTTACCTTTGGGAACCCAAGGATTTCCTTGATGACATAAGTTGAGCGGTTTTGTGATTCGTGATACGTGCGGACTAAAAGCTCAGCGAGCAGACCCATCAAAACAAACTGAATGGTAGCTGTTATGAGCATAGCTGTGAGCACCAGCAGCGGATTTCTGTTTATGGCCAGATGTTGCGCGGAGATAAATTTCTGGTAGAGCACCGCTAAGCCGCAAATAACAGAGCCAACCCCACACAAAACACCCAGACCGCCGAAAATGTATATCGGTTTGGTAGAAAATGAGCCTAAGAACTTTACGGTGATAAGGTCGAGGATTACCTTGAACGTTCGTCCGAGGCCGTACTTGGCGGCCCCGGCGGTTCTCGGCCGATGGTTGACCACCATTTCGCATATCCTGGCTCCGCTCCAGCTCGCAAGTGCCGGAATGAATCGGTGCATCTCACCATAGAGTTTTGTTTCCGCGATAACTTCCCGCCGATAAGCCTTAAGTGTACAGCCGAAGTCGTGCAGTTTTACCCCTGTAATTGTGGCGATAAGCCAATTGGCTATCATAGAGGGCAACAACCTTGTGATGGTGCTGTCGTGTCTTTTTTTTCTCCAACCGCTTACGACATCGAATCCCTCGCCAAGCTTGGCAATTAATAGAGGTATATCTGCGGGGTCGTTCTGAAGGTCGGCGTCGAGGGCAACGACTGTCTTACCCTGTGCGTGGTCGAAGCCGGCACTTAAAGCGGCGGTTTGGCCGAAGTTCTTGCGAAAGCGAATAACCCGCACCCTGGAGTCGCTCTCTTGCAGTCGGGATAATATAGCGAAGCTGTCGTCGGTGCTGCCGTCATCGACGAATATTACCTCGTAATCATATTTGTCAGCCAAGCTTTGTGTAATCTGCTCACAAAGTGTGCCGATATTATCCTGCTCATTGAGCACCGGCACAACTACCGAAACGGCGGGGTTTTGTCCATCCATAATTTACTCCATACAAAAATGCTCTTATCACATTATAGTAATGGTTTAGTGCGGGTTTTGCAAGAGGCCTCCAGTTGTAATCTTAAAGCCCAAAATCCCTTGCCTTGGAAGCCGCTTCCGGTTAAACTAAAAGCCGCTGATTAACCCAAAATTTAATCACAGTTTGGTTTGGAGAGCAGAATATGGGCCGCAAATACTTGATTCCGATTATTTTCGGGCTTTGCTGTATTTTACTGTTTCAGCCCAGTTGTCAGCAGGACGCCGTCATCGCAGCAGAACCTGAAACGGCACCGCGGGCAACTGTGCCGACACCCACCCCGACAAAAGCTCAGGAGGTATCTGCCGACAGTAATGGGCCGCAAATCACTTTTGAAAAGTTGACTCACGACTTCGGCAGCGTCGGTGCAAACACAAGAAATACCTGTGAGTTTAACTTCACAAACACCGGAGACGGTCCGCTTAAAATCGAGAAAATCAAACCGAGCTGTCCTTCCTGCACTACCACCAGCTTGAGCAGGGAAGAATATGCGCCGGGCGAAAGTGGTACGTTGAAAGCCAGCTACGAAGTGGGCCGTCTCCCGGGCTCGACAAAAAAATATATATATGTGTGGAGCAATGACAAAGCCAATCCCAAAATCAGGCTCACCGTAAAGGCCGACATCACCCTGAAAGTGGATTACGAACCCAAAAGATTGGACCTTTCGCTCAGAGATGAAAACGCCGCCTGCCCGCAAATCACAATCAAAAGCCTCGATAACCAGCCGTTCGCCATAAAGAGTTTCAAATCGACAAGCAATCTTATAACCGCCGACTATACCGCGTCGGAGAAAAAAACAAATTTCGTCCTCCAGCCAAAGGTTGATATCGAGAAACTGCGCAAAATCGACCGCGGACGCATTGATATCACTCTGACCCATCCCCAGCTCGATGAGATTACCATACCTTTTGATATTCTGCAGGAATTTAGTATTTCGCCGCCAAGAATTATCGTCTTAAAGGCCGAACCCCAAAAACCGCTGACGAGGGAAATCTGGGTGCTCAGCAACTACAACGAGGATTTTGAGATTGAGTCGGTCTCGACACAGAACGACACCATAAAGATTCTAAGCAGAGAGAAGATAGGCAATCGTTATAAGTTCGAGCTGGAGATTACCCCGCCGATGCCCGAGGCTAAGCAGAAGGTGTTCAAGGACACATTTTTTATAAATATAAAAGGCGGCCGGAAATTAAAACTCCCCTGCACCGGCTTCTACCTGAAAACACCAGCGGAACCCCAAGGCTGATAGAAAAGTTGTTATCGTTTAGAGCTGCACTTATTTCCTTGCTATATTGGCGTGTTTAACGTACACTAAAGCCGCTAAACTTGCACTAAGCTCTTTGGGGAATAGTGTAACGGTAGCACGACTGACTCTGGATCAGTTAGTGAAGGTTCGAATCCTTCTTCCCCAGGTTTTCACTAGGTTCTGTCTGAAAACTCATGGTTTTGCCGATACTTCTTGTGTAAAGCAAG
>CAYLXD010000172.1:0-3046 GCA_964387515.1 uncultured Pirellulales bacterium
AAATCGATGGGATGGTGATAAAGGTCAATCGCTTCGACCAGCGCGAGATTTTGGGACATACGGGCCGGGCGCCGCGATGGTGCATAAGCTACAAGTTCGCCGCTGAACAAGCCGAAACCGTCATCGAGTCAATCGACGTGCAGGTGGGTAAAGGCGGCACGTTGACGCCAGTTGCAAACCTGACGCCCGTGCTTTTGGCCGGTACAACCGTCAAAAGGGCAAGCCTGCACAACTTCGACCAGCTTAACCGTCTCGATGTTCGCGTAGGCGACACGGTAGTAATCGAAAAGGCGGGTGAAATCATCCCGCAGGTAGTCGAAGTTAAAAAAGAACGGCGACCTGCACACACAGCCCCTTTCAAACCACCGAAGAAGTGCCCAAATTGCGGCGGCGATGTTAAAAAGGATGAAGATGGCGTTTTCCTGCGCTGCGTCAATCCACATTGTCTTGGGCAGTTAAAAGAGCGGCTCAAATATTTTGCAGGCAGAGGACAAATGGATATCGAACATCTGGGTGAAGCACTGATAGAGCAGTTGGTAGATGCTGGACTGGTCAAGAACTTTGCCGATATCTACAAGCTCACAAAAGAAGACCTCGTTGAACTTGAGCGAATGGCCGACAAAAGTGCTCAAAATGTCATTGATTCGATAGAAGCAAGTAAGACCAGACCGTTTTGGCGATTGTTCGCAGGGTTGGGTATCCGGCACATAGGCGGGCAGACAGCACAAGTCCTGGCAGAGAGCTTCGGCTCACTTGATGCAATTGTGAAGGCAACCCGTGATGAGCTCCAGGCCGTTGAGCAAATCGGGCCAAAGGTTGCAGAGAGCATCTATGAATTTTTCCATAACGATAGAAATGTCACTGTTATCAAAGAACTTTTGGCGACCGGCGTTAAGCCAGAACTGCCCAAAAAGGCCAAAGCCAAAGGCAAACTGGCGGGAAAGACCTTTGTGGTAACCGGAACGCTCCAAAATTTCAGCAGGCAGCAAATCGAAGAGACAATCCGGAACGCCGGTGGAAAAGCAAGCTCCAGTGTTAGTAAAGCGACCGACTTTGTGCTGGCTGGCGAAAATCCCGGAAGCAAACTCGATAAGGCAAAACAACTGGGTGTGAAAATCGTAGGTGAGAAAGAATTTTTGAAAATGATAAAATCATAAGCCCCCAGGTTTATCCGGTTAAAACCCCCAACATAAAGTTGGGGGCTTACGTGGTTGTGATTATTTGGCCCCATTAACCGTATGACAACAAACAGCGATGAAAAATATATGCAGACGGCTTTGCGACTCGCTCGGCGTGGTATCGGCTCGGTTGAGCCGAATCCTGCGGTCGGCTGCATTATTGTTAAAAGTGGTCAAGTCATCGGCCGAGGCTGGCACAAAAAATTCGGCGGCCCACACGCAGAGATAAACGCACTCAATGACTGCAAGAACCTTGGAGTCAGTCCCAAAGGCGGGACCATGTATGTCACACTCGAGCCTTGCTGTCATATCGGCAAAACTTCACCCTGCACAGATGCGATTATCGAAGCCAATCTGGCAAAAGTTGTAGTGGCAACGCTTGACCCTTCGGAGCACGCCTGTGGCAAAGGTATCGAACAATTGCGCAACGCAGGTATTGAGGTCCAGTTAGGCCTGTGCGAGGAACAAGCTAAACTGCTGAATGCGCCTTTTATCAAATTCGCCGCAACGGGCAGATGCTGGGTCATTTTGAAATGGGCACAAAGTATCGACGGCATGTTAGCCTGGACCGAGAGTGGTGGTAACCAAAGATGGATTTCAGGCGAAAAGAGCAGAAAGGACGTACACAAGCTTCGTCGGCGCACCCAGGCGATATTAGTGGGTGTGGGGACTGTGCTTGCCGATGACCCTCTATTGACAGTCCGCCCCGGCAAAAACAAAAAAGCTCTCAGGGTTGTTCTCGACAGTAATCTAAGGATACCCTTAGACTGCAAACTGTTGGCTACTGCAAAAAAATCACCCGTGTTAATCGTAACAAGTCAGGAAGCTATTTCAGCAAACCCATCGCTGGCAAAAAGAATTGCCGCAAAAGGTGCTGAGCTGTTAGCAGCCCCGGCAGTTCAGGGCCGATGCGATTTGGATTTTCTTATAGACGAGCTGAGCAAGCGAGGCACCACTCAACTGCTCGTTGAAGGCGGGCCGACGGTAATAACATCATTTTTGAAACAGGGGCTGGCCGATGAAATCTGTGTTTATATCGCCCCGAAAATACTTGGGCCGCAGGGAAGCGCTAATATAACAAAATCTATGGCTGAACTAAGTGAAGCTGTCGGTTTGCATTATGCTGATATTAAGCGTTTTGGTGATGATATTCGGATAACCGGTTTGCTGGAGAAAGCAGCTGGTGAACTTTTAACCTTTCGGGGATAAGCAATGAAAAAGATAGAAGTGTTGGGTTTGCAGACTGTGCCGGAGATTAAGCAGGGAGACAATCTGCCTGAGATTATCGTCAAATGCGCAGATAGTGAGATTGGAGGTCTGCAGGAAAAAGACATTGTCGTTTTGACAAGCAAGATTGTATCGAAGGCGGCGGGCCTGACAAAGAAACTCAGCGACGTTAAGCCCGGAAAAAAGGCATTGGCAATATCGCGAAAAACAGGCAAAGATGCACAATGGCTGCAAATGATTTTCGATGAGGGACACAGGATACTGGCGATTATGCCGCTCGAAGGGTTTGTCGAACAGCACATTATAAACTCCACTGACGATAAAGGAACCTGCAGAGAACTTGTTGAACACGAGCAGGCTATTTGCATAACCCTTGGCAAAGACGGTCAAATTCATACGTGCGACGCAGGCATAGACGGCTCGAACCACCCACCGGGCGTGGTCAGCTTTTTGCCGGAAGACCCGGACCGAACAGCGAAAGAAATACGCGAGCAAATTCAACAGCTCTCCGGCAGACAGCTTACGGTAATTTTAGCTGATACGGAGATGATACCGTTCGGAACAATAGATTTGGCGGTAGGCTCGTCCGGGATTGAGCCGAGGGCAAAGATGTTCGCTAAAAAGGATTTGTTCGGCAAGCC
>CAYLXD010000173.1:0-3045 GCA_964387515.1 uncultured Pirellulales bacterium
CGGCTGGCGAGGTACTGTTTCATTTGTTTTATGGTGTAGTTTTCAAAGTGTGTGATTGAGGCCATAAGCACCGCATCTGCGCCGCCAACGACAATGGCGTCGTAGAGGTGGTCGAGTGTACCGGCTCCGCCGGATGCGATTACGGGAATATTGACGGCTTCGGTAACAGCTTTATTTAATTCATTATCGTAACCTTCTTTTGTGCCGTCGGCGTCCATACTGGTCAGCAGGATTTCGCCGGCACCTGATTTTTCACCTTTAGCGGCCCATTCGACCACATCAATATCCGTCGGCTGCGAGCCGGCTTTTACACAGACCCGCCAATGGCCCTTTTTGTCTTTCGAGCGGCGGGCGTCAATGGCCAAGACTACACATTGATTCCCAAATCGCTGGGCGGCTTCGGTAAGCAGTTCCGGATTTTCAACGGCGGCTGTATTTACCGAGACCTTTTCGGCACCGCTTCTAAGGAGCTCGTCAATCTGCTCAACGGTTTGAATGCCGCCTCCCACGGTAAATGGTATAAAGACCTTTTCAGCGACCTTCTTGACGAGCTCAACGATTGTTTTGCGGAAACGGATGGTGGCGGTGATATCGAGAAAGACCAGCTCATCAGCTCCCTCGTCGCTGTATCTTGCGCCGAGCTCGACGGGGTCGCCGGCGTCACGCAGGTTCAGGAATTTAACACCCTTAACCACGCGGTTATCCTTGACGTCGAGACAGGGAATAATTCTTTTAGTCAGCATCAGTAATTCTTCTTTTTACAGATTTCGGCAAAATTTTTCAACAGCTTCAGGCCGGTTTCGCCGCTTTTTTCCGGATGAAACTGCGTGCCGTAAATATTCCGCTTCTGAACCGCGGCGGGCAAATCGAAACCGTAGTCGGTGTAGGCGATTTTAGCCTCGTCGTCGGTAACATCGGCGTAAAAAGAATGCGCGAAATAAAAATGTTTTTGTGCCGGCAGTCCCGCGAACAAATCGATATCTGCCGGCAGATTTACAAGGTTCCAGCCCATATGCGGAATCACTCGTCCCGCCGGAATCGGCACGATATTGCCGGCAACCAGGCCCAGCCCGGTATGGGTGCCGTATTCAGCGCTTTTGTCAAAAAGCAGTTGGTGGCCTACACAGATACCTAAAAGCGGCTTGCCGCAAGACGCGGCGTTTTTTATTGGCTCAGCCAAATCGCCTAAGGCATTAACTGCGTAGCCGAAGGCCGCCACTCCAGGCAGAACAAGGCCTGCGGCTGCCTCAATATCACGCAGCGTACAGCTAAGCTTCACGTCGCAGCCTATGTGCAAAAACGCGTTACAGACGCTTTTGACGTTTCCCACGTTGTAGTCGATAACAATTATCATAATTTTATTGACGATTGACTGCTCATTATTTACTATTGAAAAATCAGTGATTTGGCGCAAAGACACAAACAATAATAGATAATAAATCGTAAAGAGTAAATAACAAACTTGCAGCGAACTTGCCGAACCTATGTGTGGAATAGTCGCTTATTTTGGTAGAAAAGCCGCGCAGCCGATTCTCATAGAAGGATTGAAGCGGCTGGAGTATCGGGGATATGACTCGGCTGGTGTGGCGCTATTGGGCGACGGCGCGATAAAAATTAAAAAAACCAGCGGCAGAATCAGCGCACTTGAAGAGATACTGGACGAACCGAAAAATAGTGATGTGCTTGGTATAGCGCACACGCGCTGGGCAACGCACGGTGAGCCGAACACCGTTAACGCACATCCGCATCCGGACTACACCGGCAAAATCGCTGTCGTCCATAACGGCATTATCGAGAATTACGGCACACTGAAGACCTGGTTGCAAAATGAGGGGGCCGCGTTTGTAAGCGAAACCGATACGGAAGTGATATCAAACCTCATCGGCTACTTCTACGCCAAAGGCGATGGCAGCGAACAAAAAAGACAATTGGCTGGCCAGAGTAAATTCGAGTGGGCGGTTCAGCGAGCTCTCGCCGAGCTGCACGGAACTTATGGACTCGCGGTTCTTTGTCTGGATTTCCCGAACGTTCTTATCGGGGCGAAGAAAGGAAGTCCCCTGATTTTAGGTGTCGGCGACAATGAATACATCCTCGCATCCGACGCCGCCGCGATTGTAGAGCACACGACGCAGGCAATATACCTTGCCGATAATGAAATGGTTATCGTTAGTCCGGAGGGATTCCATACCAAGACGATTGACAATATCACCGTGGCAAAGGAGCTGCAGGAGATTGAGTTTTCATTAGAACAAATCGAACTGGACGGCTTCCCGCACCATATGCTGAAAGAAATTTTCGAGCAGCCGAGGGTCTTGGGCACCTGTATGGGAGGCCGAATCGACGCACACGACGGTAAAATCAAGCTCGGAGGCATATCCTCTCACCTGCGTGAGTTGACGCGCACTAAGCGGATTATTCTGACGGCCTGCGGGACGGCTTTCCACGCCGCTTTGGTCGGTGAGTTTTTGTTTGAGCAGTTGGCGCGTATCCCCACCGAGACCGAGTACGCAAGCGAATTTCGATATCGCAACCCCATCATCGAAGATGGAACGGTGGTCATATCGATAAGCCAATCGGGGGAGACCGCTGATACCCTTGCAGCGGCTGAGCAGGCGAAAGAGCGAGGGGCGGTTGTGTTAGGGATTGTCAACGTCGTCGGCTCGTCAATCGCGCGGGCAACCGACGCAGGGATATATCTGCACGTCGGACCCGAGATAGGGGTGGCCAGTACAAAAGCATTTACCGCCCAGGTAGCGGTATTGACAATGCTCGCAATTGAATTGGGCAGAAGAAGACATATAAGCAGTGGTGAAACCTCCCGCTTTATGAACGAACTTTTGCGGATACCGGAAAAGATAAGCCAAATACTGGAACAATCCGACCATATAAAGAAGATTGCTGAAGCAAATATCGACAGGGACAACTGGCTTTTCTTGGGCCGAGGGTTCAATTATCCGGTTGCCCTCGAAGGGGCACTGAAGCTCAAGGAGATAAGCTATATTCACGCTGAGGGCCTTCCGGCCGCGGAGATGAAGCACGGCCCAA
>CAYLXD010000174.1:0-3023 GCA_964387515.1 uncultured Pirellulales bacterium
TAAATAGGTTTTTATTTACTGGCTGTTAATTCTTCCTTACATTTGTGTAAGTACTTGATATAACCGTTTAGTTTTTTTAAGACTATGTATCCTTCTTCTTTCAATTTACTCAGATGATTCGAGTCAGCATAATCTTCATCTATACAAACGTTGATGTCATCAATTAATTCTTCGAGTGAACCTCTTGACTGCCTTAAGAATTGGATATTTTCCTGATAATGAAATCTTCCATGTCCTTCCGCGATACAGTTGGTTAGAGAAACTGCGGCACGACGTATTTAATTCGCCAAGTTATATTTTTCATATTCCGGTAATTCTTTGGCCAAGGCGTACATCTTTTTTCTAAACTCTCTTGCAGCTATATATACCTCTAAATCTTCAAAGGTTTTATATTCCATTGCATTTTCGCTTTTTGTTTTCATATTTAATTTAACCAGTTACCAATTACCAGTTACCAATTACTCATCGCGTAGATTTTTCGCAGGCAAAAGCTTATGAACTCGTCCTTGTTGCCCATCTGGGCCTGCTGCACCAGCCTGGCACCGAACTCATCGACGGCTTGTTTACGGCGGTCGAAATCTATCTTGGCCTCGACCTGTTTTTGCACCTTTTCGAACGGTTCAACTGTTTTTTTCTGTTTGCCAATCAGCTTCATTATAAAGATATGTCCGCCGGCTTCAATTGGCCCTGCGGTCCGGCCGGTCTGAATCTTTTCCGCCTCGACTGCGAGAATATCGTAAGGCTTGGCAAGCGAGTCTGGCTGTACCGGCTCCCACCGTCCGCCAAATGACGCTCTGTGCCCGTGCGAGTAGCGTTTCGCCAGTTTGCCAAAATCTTCGCCGCCGCGCAGGCGCTCAATCAATTCGCCCGCCAAGTCTCTTGCGATTTGCTCGGCTGTCTCGTTCGGGTCCGCAGACTCCAGCTTCGCCAGCTCTATATCTATAAGCGCAAATTCCAGTTTAGCCGGCACCGTGAAAAATTGCTCCTTCATATCATTGTAGGTCTGCAGCAGCTCGCGGTAAGTAGCAGGCCTTTGCTGGGGCATCTTTGTCGATATATAGTATTGACTGAGGATAATCTTTTTCTGATAGTCCTTAAAGCTTGCCCAGTCCATCCCTTCCTGCTTAAGGGCGTGCTCGGCTCGGGCGTAATCACCGCCGAAGCCGACGATAAATTTTCGCACCTCCGCCTCAGCTGATTTTTCCAGGCGCTCATCGAGCCCGACGCCGAGCTCTTTTTTAGCCTGCTGATAGAGCAAAATATTGGCTATTTTACTGACTACAAACTGCTCGACATTGTCCCGTACCTGCCTTTCGAATTGCGGGTAGTCATTTTTCTGCGCGACCGGCCCCAGATACTCCAGCAGCGGATTAACTATCTCATCAGCCGTTAATGGCTCATCGCCGACAACCAGAACAAACCCTCCTGAACATTCCGGAAGGCCCGTCCTTTGCGGCAGCGGCATCGCAGCCAGCTGTTTTTCGGTAAACCTCAACTTTTCATCTCCACCACAGCCGGCTATAACCAAAAGCACCAACGGTGCAAGCCAGGCACACTTGCGCATAGCAACAATCTCCCGATTCCCAAACATTAATCACCAACCGCAAATGATGAACAACGCAATAATATACGCCGGCTCTGTTGCAAATTTGCTCAGAGATGCCAGGCAATCACCGTACTAAAAATGAGGACCTTTTGCAAAGATTTTTGGATAAAAGTGGTTACTTCAGGTACTGGTTATGCGTCCTTTCTCGGCCTATTGTTGTCTGTGGTCCGTGGCCGGGATAAACAATGGTTTCATCCGGCAGCGTCAGGAGCTTTTCCTTTATGCCCTTTATTAACTGGGCCATATTGCCGCCAGGCATGTCTGTTCGGCCGATCGAATCGGCAAACAGCGTATCACCTACAAAAACGATTTGTTCCTGCTTCGAATACAGGCAGATTCCGCCCGGCGTGTGGCCGGGTGTATGAAGCACCTCTAATTTTATGCCGGCCTGTTCGACGATGCTTCCTTCTTCCAGGGTAAAGTCAGCCTCGACGGCATCGCCGGTGGCGGGCTCTAATCCT
This sequence comes from uncultured Pirellulales bacterium, assembly GCA_964387515.1. GTDB lineage: Bacteria > Planctomycetota > Phycisphaerae > Sedimentisphaerales > Anaerobacaceae > CAVXEF01. The sequence continues at coordinate 2,068 of CAYLXD010000174.1, forward strand.
GCGAGAAATGACAGGTTACTTTGTCGGTCTGTAAGTATCTTCGCATCGCGTTTATGGACGTAAGCTTTTACACTGGAGAAGTTCTTACGCAATCGTGCCAACCCGCTGATGTGGTCGATATGTCCGTGAGTGAGAACCACAGCGACCGGATTTAATTTATATTCGCGGAGAAAATCGACAAGAGCACCGGCCTCAAGGCCCGTGTCGATAATCAGGCAATCTCCGGCCGATTCGCTTTCGCGAAGGATATAGCAGTTGGTTTCATACGCACCCAAAACCAGGCAATTGATTTTCATTCGATTTCTTCCCTGGAAAGACCGGCAGGTTAGCAAAAATGCCGCCTGCGGTCAAGACCTTTGCACTTGACTGGTAGTTTGTGGTTTGTTATTTTGCCGTGGCTGTTCAGAATTTTGGGCTGGCGCAGCCTGGTTGGTAAAGCTGGCATTTGCCGGTGTAATTGCTATATTTTGATTAACAGTACACCGTATAAATTGCCGATAAGATTGGGCAGTGTAGGTGCCGCACTAATAGTTGACCTTACGCTTCAGGACCGAGACTATGCCTGAGTTTGCAAGACAGAAAAAGGCGCACGGACTTTTCAAAAGGTACCAGGGTAATCCTATATTGACGCCGGAAAGTTGGCCTTATCCCGCAAATGCGGTTATGAATCCGGCCGCCATTAAGTTGAATAATGAGACACTCCTGCTGGTTCGCGTCGAAGATATGCGTGGTTTTTCACATCTGACCGTTGCGCGCAGCAGCGACGGGTTCACGAACTGGCAAATTGACCCTGCCCCTACCCTTGAGGCCGACGAAATCTCCGGAGAGGAAAGGTGGGGACTGGAGGATCCTCGCGCCATCTGGCTTGAGGAGCAGAAGCAGTTCGGCATTACGTACGTATCTTTCAGTGAGAGCGGCCCGGTGGTATCACTGGCGATTACCAAGAATTTCAAAAC
>CAYLXD010000175.1:0-2984 GCA_964387515.1 uncultured Pirellulales bacterium
AGTAAGATGCTTCACCTTGTTCAGCATGACAGCCCTTATTTGACCAATTACAGACCACTAGCGCCCCAGGCTTTCAGGGCTGTTGCCAGCTCGCTATAGCGATATTCGATTTGGTATTCGTTGCAGAGCGATTTGAATTTTTTTATCGCCGATTCGCTCAAACCGTTTTGAAAATCAGCATTGCCTTTGCAGCAAAAGATTCTGCAGCCGGCAAAGCGATACTCGTAAATTGTGCACTTGCCGCTGATGTTGTATGGACATCTGCTGGTTTTCATCGGCTTTGCATTTTCGCCGCGCAAATTTGCAGCTAAGTACATCAATTCAGGTGGGGTAACAAAAAGTTTGTGGTCAAAGCTTTTGAAATCGCAGCATCTGCCGCAGGCCTCGCAGTGCCCGGCTAACTCTGTATGGCTTTCAATCTGCGAATCAAGCCAGTCGTAAATTTCAGCCACCTTTTTTAGGATTTGGCTATTACTCTGCATTTTGCCGCCCGGGCGCTGGTACAGTAAGAAGTGAAAAGTGCCTAAAGTTAAAAGTGTCTAAAATTGTGGTGTATTTTTTAACTTTATCTGTGGCAGAGATAGTTCACTTTACACTTTAGTTCACTTTAGTCACTTTAGCTCACTTTTGTTTTTTGCCTTTTTGATTTTTTCTATTTCCTCGGAGCTATAAAGCCTGCCGCGGTTGATACCACTGCATTTTTGCGCCGCTTTGTTCCAGGCATCTACGTTGGCTAAATTGTCGGGCCAGAATGGCCATATTCTGCATTGGCTCGGCCGAACCGGATAAATCATACATTTTTTTTGTCCCTCGACCTCACGCAGGAATATGCAGTTTTTGGTGTTTGGCTGTTCAATAATTGTTGTCCGAAAGCCCACACGTTTAAGATAGTCGCGCCGCACTTGGCCAATCGGTATTTTCAGAAAATCCGTGATAAGCTCAATCTCTGGCTTTGTTACCCAGATATACCCCTCGCTTGGCCCGCTGCAACATCGGCCGCACTGCTGACACTCAAAATGCAAACCACCAGCATACCACGGACTTCTATTCTTCTTAGACATCTATCTTACCATTTCAGAACCGCCCCGGTGTCAGCGCTGGTGGCTCCCGCGGGCAGGGCACAGCAATCCGCAAGGCATTCAGCCGCAGTTTCACTGGGTGTTATGGCCTGGCAAAAGCCCGTCGGATGAATACTGCAGCCAACAGGACAACCAGTGGTATGACTATCCAAAACCATAAATACTTTTGAAAAAAGTTTTCATTTGCTGCGACAGAACCGGTTGAAACCACGGGAGGCTGTGTTTGCTTACTCAACTTCTCGCGCATGGCTTTAAGGGCGGTTGCCTGTTTATCAGGAAGCCAACCCTTCTGGCTGGTTATCTTCAACGGCCATTGGTCTGTCCAGGACTCTAGAAATGCTTTGTACTCATACATTGCACGCAGCTTATCCAATAACGCTTGTTGCTCTTCGGCAGGCATTTTGCCCTCCTTGGCAAGCTCTTTGGCCCAAAGCGTCATGTCGTATTCGTCAATGAGTCCTGAATAAATACCCTTTGAAGTGTACTTGCCTGCGGGAAGGATGCCGGATTGCATGGCGCCGATTCCAGGCAGGTCCTTTTTCACAGTCAACTCAAGCTCCAGCTTGTCGCCAGGTGCGGTCAAGTATCTGCGGGTCGATATAAATCCAAAGTAAATTTCTCCTTTGTCAGGTGCGGGTGACAGGGGCATAGCTTCCCAGCCGTCCGTAAACTGTCCCTTTTCGAAGATAATAATCTCGCTTGCCTGTCCGTCTCGAATGATGCGCAAAAGTAGCTTTCCTGAAAGGAAGTCTTCACGGCTTATAAACGTCCAGTGGAAAGTCGGCTGTAGAAGTGGCAGCTTCAGAGAAATTGTCCGCTCGCGTGGCTCCTTAATTTTGGTTTGGATATTCTCAGGCATATCCGTCATATGCAGCGCGAATACGGGCACCGCCAGCATGCATATAGCTGCCAATACCAGCCGGCATATCTTGTAACTGCATGTAATATATTTGGTGGGGGGTTTCATAAGCCACCTTCTTTTTTCAAAGTGATTTTTTCATACTTTCTATGAAACTGCTTTTGTGCATTTTACCATTTTAGAACTGCGCCGGTGTCGGCGCTGGTGGCCATTGCGGCGTATTTTGCGAGGCAGCCTTTCGTAATCCGCGGCTTCGGTGGCTTCCAGCTCTTTTTACGCTCGGCTAATTCGTCGTCGGACAGCTTTACGTTTATAGAGTTACCCGAAATATCAATTTCTATTATGTCGCCATCCTTTAGTAATCCTATGGGCCCGCCGACCGCTGCTTCAGGACTTATGTGACCGATAGAGGCGCCTCGCGTTCCACCGCTGAATCTGCCATCGGTAATAAGCGCGACGGACTCACCTAATCCGGCTCCCATAATATAGCTTGTGGGGCTGAGCATTTCCTGCATACCCGGACCACCTTTGGGACCCTCGTATCGAATTACAACAACGTCGCCTTCTTTTACCTTCCCGCCCAAAATACCATCACATGCCTCTTCCTGACTTTCGAAAATAACCGCAGGACCAGAATGAGTCATTACGGATTCAGGAACACCGGCAGTTTTAACAACACAGCCATTCGGAGCAAGGTTGCCCTTTAGAATAGCCAAGCCACCTGTTTTCGAGTATGCATTGTTGATTTCATGAATAACGTCTGTATTTTCAATTTGAGCATCTGCGATGTTTTTGTCGAGCGTCTTGCCAGTTACCGTAAGACAGTCGATATTCAGCAGACCCGGGACCTTGCTGATTTCTTTTAGTATCGCACTTACACCACCCGCAGCGTCGACATCCTCCATATGGAATTCACTTGAAGGTGAAACCCTGCAAATGTTGGGGCATTTTGTCGCGACTGCATTTATCTGTTCCAGGTCGTATTTAATACCGGCTTCGCTGGCGACAGCCAGCGCATGCAGTACCGTATTTGTCGAGCCGCCCAT
>CAYLXD010000176.1:0-2925 GCA_964387515.1 uncultured Pirellulales bacterium
CCATTCCGATTGCCTCGCAAAGACAGTTCATAGAATTGGCTGTGAACATTCCCGAACAGCTTCCCTGCCCCGGACAGGCTGTAGCTTCAAGCTCTTTTAACTGCTGTTCGCTGATTTTGCCGGCATTGAATTGGGCAACGCCTTCACCTATGGTAATGAGGTCGACAGCTCTTCCGTCTTTTGTTTTGCCAGCCGCCATAGGTCCGCCGGATACGAAAATCGTTGGTATATTAAGCCGAACTGCAGCCATCAGCATTCCCGGTATGATTTTATCGCAGTTGGGGATGCAAATCAGTCCGTCAAAACAGTGTGCCCGTCCCATAGTCTCGACCGAATCGGCGATAATCTCACGCGAGGCCAGCGAATATTTCATGCCCGTATGGCCCATAGCAATTCCATCACAGACCGCTATAGTATTAAACTCAAAAGCTGCGCCGCCGGCCCGACGAACCGCCTCTTTGACAATCCGGCCCACCTTGTTCAGATGGACGTGCCCCGGCACTATCTCGCAGAAGCTGTTGGCGATACCGATGAACGGCTTGTTAATATCCTCGTCGCTTAAGCCGCACGCATGCAGCAGACCCCGGTGGGGTGCCCGCTGAAACCCTTTTTTGACCGTATCACTTATCATATCTGTCCTTTCTCTAAAAATCGCCCACAAAGCCTAAAAAGGCAATTTTAACACCTCCGCCGATACAAATAAAGAAAAACCGGTTGCCTTTAGAAGCTCAATATGTATAATTACACATCAAACTCATTGTAAACTTAAGACTCTTAAGGAGATTGAATAATGGCACACAGGAGAATTTTTGTCTGCTCGGCTGCCGTCGTGGTTCTTTCGCTGCTTTTAGTGGCTGGCTGTGGTCCCGGCGCCAGAGGGGGCGCGACCTTCGCGCTTAAGTTTGCACCCGGTGATTCGGCGGATTATAAGCTCATAGCCGAGAGCGAGGACAGCGTCGCATTTGAGGGGCCCATCGCAAAAGGTCCCGGCTTCAAAGGCGGTTGCAACCTTACAAAAATCGAAATGACCTTCAGCCAGCAGATACAAAGCGTTGATGACAACGGTAATGCCGTTGCGGAAATCACGGTTCGGGACCTCAAATACTTGTCCACACGCGACGAAGAGCACGTACTGGACTTCGACAGCGCCAGAAAAAAAGACCGGGACAATCCACTCGCAAAGCTCATTGGGCAAAGTTACACCATAGAAATCGCCCCCGACGGCCAGGTCAGGAGAGTCATTGATACAAAACGAGCCAGTGCCGTCGTCGAGGGCTCTCAGCCGGCCAACAGAGTTGCATCGAGGCTGCTTACTCCGGATGTAATAAAAAAATTCCACGGAACTTTGGTCCTGCCGCAGCCTGATATGAGGCGGTTGCGACAGGGGCAAAGCTGGAGCAGCGTAGATGTTTTCGACTTCCGTATGCTGGGCACAAGGTCTTACGAAAAAATTTACACCGTAGAAGAAATCAGAAAGCAGGACGGCCGACAGATTGCCGTTGTCCGTATGAATGCTGTCCCCAGTTTGGGCCAGGCAGAAGACCAGCGCACAGAGCGGGTGATGCGCGCCTTTTCAGATATGTTTGATACCACGCAGACGTACACCGGCCAACTGGAGTTGGACCTGAGCTCCGGCAAAGTTCAAAAGTACTCCGAAGAGCTGCAGTCGCAATGGCTTGTGGTCGACCCGCAGGCCGAACAAAAGGGCAGCACGGAGCCGGATGCGGTGAAAATGGGTGTTGTTCGTTCCTACAGTCTCGAAAGAATTGATTAAAAACCATTGGAACGATAGGCGTACAGGAGCATTGAGCATAGGAAAGAACTTATGCACTTGGAACCTTTGCATTTTTACACTTATGTTCCTGGTGGAAGGGGCAAAAATTGAGAGCCGCACTAACTATTCTCACGATTGCTTTTTTGAGCGTCTTAATCGGCTGCGAGGCAGACCTCGCGGAGAGACGGGTGCCCGCTGGCGGCGGGAAGCTGTTGACCGTGGATTTCCAGCTTGGACAAACCCTGCGATACAAATTTGTGTCCAGCAGGGATATCGAAATCGACTGGAGCTTTCCGGCAGGTGATGCCAAAAAGGCTGAAGGTAAGGTCGATAAATTACATGAGTCAATGGAAATGATAGTCGCCTACACCCCGGTAGAGGTCGACCCATACGGCCTGACGACTGTCAAGGCAACCTGTGAATCGGTAAAGGTAGTGCGAAAACAACAGCGCGGCACAAAAGACGCCGTGGAAAGTCTCCCAGGCAAATCCTTCACCATTACCATCAGCCCAACTGGAAAAATGGAGGATTCTTCACAGTTGGACGAGCTGATTCGCGAAATCGGCAAAAAAGCGTTCCGCCAGGCTGGCAGTGGAAGAAGAACCAAAAACCCTGATATGATAGGTGATTTCGTCGCCACACAGTGGTTTTTGTGGGATGCAATCGCCAGCATTGAAAAACCTCTCGCCGGTATATCGGTAGGCCGCAGCTGGACGTCAAAACTCTCCGTACCAACGCCGATGGTCTCCAGACTTGCAAGGGATGTCACCTATACACTTGAAGAAATCAGGCAAAGTGAAAAAGGCGAGTTGGCCGTTATAAAAAGCACTTACTCGCTTGCCAAATCGGCCCCCAGCGGCTGGCCGATACCTTATTCCGGTGCATTCCAGATGAGCGGAACCTTCGGGTTCCTTACAAGATATAAATACCTTGATTTGCAGGGCAGTGGGCAGGAACTGTTCAATATCGATGCGGGTCGAACAGAACAGTACAATCAGCAATACCAGCTTGATGTCGAGGCCTCTGCCCCGTTTGGTCTTGGAGTCCGTCCCGGAATAAAAATTAAACAGAACTTGACGATGCAGCTTCTCGAATAAATTGGTAACTGGTAATTGGTAACTGGTAATTGGTAACTGGTAATTGGTAACTGG
>CAYLXD010000177.1:0-2869 GCA_964387515.1 uncultured Pirellulales bacterium
GACCAGGTTCTCCAGCGCCGACAGGGCAAAACTCTGCATCGCAGTTAGGAGTCATTGCAAGCGAAGCAATCTCATTGCAAGCGAAGCAATCTCAAAAATATTTAACCCCGACCACGAGCGGTCGGGGTTTTTAAATTGTTTACCTGCCGTCGGCCCTGCTCCACTATACTCGCTAATTCAAGAGATATATCTCATAATTTTCGTCCCCAACCGCTTTTTTGAACTCCGCCACTTTAGTTGTTTGCGATTTAAAGACAGTTAATTCCTCAGGAGACCACGTGAAAATCTTATTATAGGAGTAAGGTATTTCATATCGATACCGGTTAAATAAATCTAAATGCCCTATAGCTATGAGTACGGGGGCCCCCTCACTATTTTTAACCCGCTGCGCAATATACAAGAGTTCACCCAGTGACATTCTTACTTTGCTTGCAGCGGTAAACATTACTCTATTTCCGAACCTTCTTTCGCGTGGTATATATATCCGGTTGGACACATAATAAGGCAAAGACTCGAGTTTATAATCCGGCTCGCCCAGAATAATCGCATTATGATACTCAGGGTGCGCCAGAAGAAATTTGCCAAAGGCTTTGCTTGAACTTTTTTCTTTAAATATATCTGTACCGATTTTATGGGCGGAAGCTGCAATATGGAAGGCAAAAATTGCTGATAGAACAACATAAACGGACGCTTTATGTATAAAGTAAAGCTGTCGTTTCAGCCTGCCTTTTGTGTTGCCTGTCGTCTGCTGATAAACAATCCAGTAAAGGGAAATCATAAATATTATAAGGAGTCCCTGATGGCGCAATGCAGTACGGTAAACAGTCGAAGAAAAAGTCCCCAGCAAAGCAATGCCGACAAAAAACGAAAAGGCCGCCTGCGGACGGATAAGAAGACCGGCAATCAGCACCCACAACAAAATGTCGCGCATTGAGCCCGGCAGGCGGTGAAATACTATGTTAAAGTGTGTTCCCGGATGCTTGATATTAGTATAAAGTGCCTGTATGACTTGTGAAGCATTTAGCGAAAAAGCTTTTGCCGCAAGCGTATCTTCAGAGGAAGAAGGAAGGGTAGCAGCAATAGAGTAAAATATTCCTACTCCAACAAGCACAAATGCCGATGTGAGAGCTATTGTACTGCGAAGATTCAGTGAGCGACGGTCAATAATTACGGCATCAAATAACCACATCGCAGTTAGTACACCGGCAAGAACGCAGGAATGAACATTCGTATTTGCCAGGGCAGCGAGAACGAAGGCCATAAAAAATGGCCTTTTTTTCTTCTGTGTGTATAGTGTTGCGAAAAGAAAGAATAGAAGCATACTGATGCCGTAATTTCTGGCTATAATACAGTATTCATAAATAGGTAATACACCCCAGATAAAAAGAATTTTCTGCCACACGGGAAAGGGGGCATACCGGTAAAAAACGGCTACACCTGCAAAAGCCACACAAACGCTGGCGAGTTTGAGTACCACAGGTGTATGCATAACACAAAACGCCGTCCTCAGGATTAGATACCAGAGAATCGGATGGCCTTCATTCCTGATGGCTGATGGTAGATGCAGAAATGATGCTGGTTCTATAGCAACCGATAGCGCTCTAACTTCGTCTCTCCAGACTTCATGATTTATACTGACAACAATGGCAACGGCAAGCCACATCAGAAGAATCAATATCGATGCGATACTCTTATTCTTACTTCCAAAACCCTTAGTGGAGCAAAGATACTCGATGAAGCCGGTTTTGATATTATTAAGACTCATGTTATGTCCCGTGGCTTAACATACGAAATCAGTTGCTTTGCTGGGCTGTGGAGCGGCAAAGCACCCAAAATCATATTTACATTACATATATCAGACGTTTTCCCGGCGGATTTTTGCACCGACCGGATTTAGTCTCTCCTCGATTTTCTCATAGCCGCGGTCGATGTGATAGACTCTGTTTACGACCGTTGTACCCTCAGCAGCTAAGCCGGCCAAAACCAGTGCCGCCGACGCCCGCAGGTCCGAAGCCATTACGGGTGCGGCGGTTAGTTTCTTTACGCCGGCGACAATCACGGCCGGCCCTTCCTTGCGGAGGTTCGCAGCCATTCGGTTCAGCTCAGCTACGTGCATAAACCTGTCGGGAAAGACCTTCTCGATTATTATACTGTTACCCTCAGCCAGTGCCAAAAGTGCCATAAACTGTGCCTGCAGGTCGGTAGGAAAGCCCGGATAAGGCTGAGTGGTAACATCGATGGGCGTTATCAAGCCGGTTCGCGAGACGACACAGCCGTCCCCTGCTGACTCAACGGTTACGCCGATATTTCTTAACTTATCAACGACAGCCATCATATCTTCGAGCCGGCAGTTCTCCAGCTTAAGTTCGCCTTTTGTTATGGCGGCAGCGGCCATAAAGGTGCCGGCTTCGATTCGGTCCGGAATTACCTTAAATTCGCCAGGCTGCAACTGTTTGACTCCTTCGATAGTTAGCCGGGGTGAGCCGATACCGGTGATTTTAGCGCCCATTTTATTAAGGCAGTTTGCCAGGTGGGTGATTTCCGGCTCGCAGGCGGCTGATTCAATAACAGTTCTGCCCCTTGCCAGCGTCGCAGCCATCAGGACATTCGCGGTCCCCAGGACAGTCGAGCCGAACGGCCCGCCGAGAAAGATGTCCCTGCCGGTCAGGCCGTGCGGTGCCTCGGCTACAATGTAGCCGTTCTTAAGATAGATTTGTGCGCCGAGCTGTTTCAGGCCCCGCAGATGAATGTCAACGGGCCTGTCGCCGATTGCGCAGCCGCCGGGCATCGAAACTTCCGCCCTGCCGCAGCGGGCAAGCAGCGGGCCGAGTATGCAAATACTTGCTCGCATCCTGCGGACGATTTCATA
>CAYLXD010000178.1:0-2854 GCA_964387515.1 uncultured Pirellulales bacterium
GGTCAAAACAGCTCAATTTTTGCTAATTTTTTGAAATTTTTACGAATTTTTGCAATTTTTTGCGAATTTTTACCAATTTTTCCGACCAACTTGCGCATTTGATGCGGGATTTCCTCAATTTCGCTTGCGCGTTTGATGCGTCGCATTCGGCCGACGGGATGGGGTAATAGCAGCGCGATTTTAGCGTAACGGCCGATAAAAACTGCCTTTTTGAGACAATGCTGGGCTATCCTCGGCGGTGCCTTGCCCGCGGGCGGTCGAGGTGAACTTATAGGATGTTAACCACGTATAATTTTTGCCGCAATATCGGTTGTGAGGGTCTGTTTGCGGCCTGTCTTTACTAAAGCTATCTTCTTTATTTGCCGATACTTATGCTATTAGAACGTCGGCGGTCACCCGTGCAATATCCGACTGCTGATGAGAGTATCGAGGCAGAAGCTTAGATGTAATATTTAGGCTGTGCCTGTTTTTTGCGCAGCCGACGGGGACGGAGTCTGCCTTAATTGGCTATTTTCTATTTACTATTGATTATTGCTCTGGCTCCATCGCAAAGTCATTAGCGTAGGGATTACATGAACGCACTGGTTACAGGCGGGGCGGGGTTTATCGGCTCACATCTTGTGGAGCGGCTGCTCAGGGATGGCCACAAGGTGGTCGTTATCGACAATCTGAGCACCGGCAGTTTACAGAATATCGAGGGTTTCAGGTCCGAGTCCGGATTTGATTTTATCGAGGGTGATATTTGTAACGCACAGTTAATGCAAGCTCCGGTCGGGCAATGCGACGTGATATTTCATCTTGCTGCTGCTGTCGGTGTCAATCTGATAGCGGAGGACCCTGTTCACACGATAGAAACGAATATCGGCGGTACGGAGGTGGTGCTGGACGTTGCCAATAAGTTCGGCAAAAAAATCCTAATTGCTTCGAGCAGCGAGGTCTACGGCAAGAGTGAGGCAGCTCCTTTTTGTGAAGATGATGACATTGTATTGGGCAGCACAACTCTGTCGCGATGGTCGTATGCGTGCAGTAAGGCGATAGATGAATTTCTGGGCCTGGCTTTTTACCAGCAGTTTGGTTTGGAAGTGGTAATTGCCAGGTTTTTTAATACGATTGGGCCGAGGCAAACGGGTCGTTACGGGATGGTGGTGCCTCGTTTTATTGAAAGAGCGTTAAGGAATGAGCCGGTGGTGATATACGGCACCGGGCAGCAAAGCCGGTGCTTTTGTTATGTTGAGGACGTGGTCGAGGCGGCGGTCGGCCTGATGAACTGCAAAGAAACAGCCGGGAAAGTGTATAATGTTGGCTCCGGTGAAGAGATTACCATCGAAGCGCTCGCCGACAAAATCATCGAGATGACCGGCAGCAAAAGCAAAAAGGAATTTATCTCCTACGAGCAGGCGTACGGAAGGCCTATTGAAGATATGATGCGGCGTGTGCCAAGTCTTGAACGAATCAAAAAGGCAATCGGCTGGGAGCCCAAAACAGGCTTGACCGAAACGCTACAGGCGATTATTCAAAGCTTCAAATAGCAGATAACGTGTAGTTTTAGGTATTTGAAATGGAGTGTCATATCGACAAAGCCCGGCAATGTTGCCGAGTAGAGTTCACAGAGGAAATGTCGGTTCATGGTCAATGAAAGCCATCCGCCGCTGGAGATATCTGTTGTTATCCCGGTGTATAACGAGCAGGAAAACCTTGGCAAGTGCCTTGAAGCGATATATCAATCGAAAAATCCCCCTTCTGAGGTTATAGTGGTGGATGATTGCTCCACCGATAATTCTTTAGTTGTGGCCGGGCAATTCCCTTGTCGAGTGGTTAAGTTAAGCCGGAAACACGGCGCCGCCAGGGCCAAGAACTGCGGAGCAGAGAAAGTGAGGGGAGATGTTATTTTCTTCACCGATGCCGACATAATGCTTGAAGGCGATACGCTTTCACTGGTGGCCGAAGATTTCGCGGACCCTCGGATATCCGGCGTTGTAGGGCTTTTAGACAAAGAAGTAAGGTACAGTAACTTCTGCAGTGAATACAAGAACCTGTGGATGCATTACACTTACGCCCGGCTGCCTGCCTACACCGGTGCCTTCTACACCAGCGCTGCAGCCATCAGGAGGAACGTCTTTAAGGAAAGCGGAGGCTTTAACGAGAATTACCAAGGGGCGAGTGTGACCGAGGACGCCGAATTTGGGCAGAGGTTATTAACCGCCGGCCACAAGATATACTTAGACAAAAGGGTGACTGTGAGGCATCTCAGGCACTACTCCTTGATTGAGCTGATAAAGACAGATTTTTGGCGGTCTTACGGGCTGACAATGACTATGCTTAGAAACAAGCTTGGAAGGATTAGACAAAAAAGTTTCACCACAGTACCCTGGTTTTTTGTCCTGAGTGTTCTCGTATCTTTTCTGACGATGCTCTTATTGCTATTGTCTATCATAGTTAGGGAACATCACTTTCTGACAGCGGCGCTGGTAGGCTGCATCATCATACTGCTGCTCAATGCCCCTTTTCTTGATTTTCTCAGGAAGATAAGGGGCTGGTCTTTTCTGGGAAAAAGTTGTGGTTTTCTGCTCATTGATACATCGGTGGTTGTGCTTGGCATGCTTTTTGCCGCAGCCGGTTTCATAGCAGGGAGGAGATTCTGATTGAGTTATTTGAGCTACCTTAAGTATGGCAAAAGGATTCTTTTCAAAAAGCGCACATCACCTATCTACTTCGTTTTCTTTGTGACCGAGAACTGCAATGCAAGGTGTAAGCATTGCTTGCTAGGTGACCGCGAGTGGGTCACCGATGAGCTTACTATAGATGAGATAGAGAAGGTCTCCGCCAGCATGGACGATATGCTTTTCTTTACTCC
>CAYLXD010000179.1:0-2843 GCA_964387515.1 uncultured Pirellulales bacterium
ATAAGGCAGGTTTGATATGGTTCTCTACTTCAGAAAATATTTGTTTGCTTCTTTACTTCTATTATTTGTTTTTATCGGCTCCTCTTGCTCCTCTTCTTTGTTTGTTTCAGCAAGAGAAAGCCTGATTAATTACAAGAAAGGCCAGACACCGGCCGAAATAGGAAACCGCTTGGTCAAAAGCTTACTCGGCCGCAAGGATTATATGCTTTATGGGAATGAAGGCCTCCATTATGCCGAGGTATGTACTGCTTATAGTGCATACCGTTTTGCGGCTCTTACCGGCAATAAAGAATTCCTCGCTGAATTAAACAAACGCTACGGCGGCATATTCGACGAAGGTAAGCTTATTTCACACAGGCAGCACGTAGACCAAAGTGTTGTAGGAATTCTCCCGCTGGAAATCTTTATGCAGACCGGTGATAAAAAATTCCTTGAGCTTGGTTTGTCTTTCGCAGACAAACAGTGGCAGGTGCCTCGAGAGGATGGCTTGACGAGCCAGACCCGTTGGTGGATTGACGATATGTATATGGTTGGCATGCTGCAGATGCAGGCATACAGGGCGACGGGCGAAATCAAATATGCAGACAGGGCCGCATTACAAATTGCCGCATATCTCGAAAGGCTGCAGCAGCCATCCGGTTTGTTTTTCCACGGCCCTGAACATCCCTTCTATTGGGGACGCGGGAACGGCTGGGTGGCATCGGCCCTGACTGAGATTCTAAAATCATTGCCGCAGAACCATCCCGAAAGAGGCCGGATTATGGATGGCTATCTCAGGATGATGGCGGCCCTTCTGAAATACCAGTCTGAAAACGGGATGTGGCGCCAGTTGATTGACTACCAGTATTCATGGGCTGAAAGTTCGTGTACCGCAATGTTTACCTATGCGATGATTACAGGAATTAAATACGGCTGGCTTAAGGGTGACGAATATCGCCTCGCTGTGCAAAAGGCCTGGGACGCACTTTGTGCGCACCTTGATAAAGAAGCAAACCTAATGGAGATATGTACCGGGACGGGCCAGGGGAGTGATATTGAATACTATCTTAAAAGACCACGGGTGCTGGGAGATTTGCATGGGCAGGCCCCTTTGCTGTGGTGTGTCTGCGAATTACTTGATACAAACTTGTCCGGCAAGTCGGATTCGGCAACTCAAGCCGCCGAAAGAACGCAGCGGGATAAAGATGACTAAGTGGCTTATCGCCACCATTTCGATACTTTTACAGGTAAAGGAGGCACAACGCTATGGAAATAAAAATTACCAGCACAGTCTTTGCCGAGGGCGGGATGATACCGTCGAAGTACACCTGCGACGGCCAGGATATTTCACCGCCTTTGCGGTGGGATGCGGTCCCCGGGGGCACCGAAAGCATCGCCCTTATATCGGACGACCCTGATGCTCCGATGGGCACCTGGGTGCACTGGGTACTGTTTAACCTTCCGGCCGAGACCACAGAGCTGGCAGAGAACATCCCTGCTGACGAGACCCTGCCAAACGGTGCCAAGCAGGGCATCACTGACTTCGGCAGGGTTGGCTATGGCGGACCCTGCCCCCCGAGCGGTACACACAGATACTTTTTCAAGATTTACGCCTTGGATACCGAACTGCAACTTGACGCCGGCGCCAGCAAACGAGCTCTGCTAAAGGCAATGGAAGGACACATCCTCGCACAGGGACAACTGATGGGCAAATACAAACGTAAATAACTCGGCCGTGCGTCGCCCGGACCGGCGGCTTAAAAATTTTCCAGTATCGACGCTGTGTGAACTGCCAAGAGCATCAGGTAGTCCAGGTCGCTCAGAGTATATTGCTCGTGAGCCATATCATTGTCGATATATACCACACCGAAGCAGCCGGCCTGGCCCATTACAGGTGCGATAAGCGCCGAGCGTACCCTTTCCTCCCCTAATTCAAATCCCAGCCGGCCAAACAGCAGAAACTGCCCCTGTTCCACCGCCTCCGTAATCTTCTCGTTGAGTTTTATTTGCTCTAATTGGACCGCCTCGCCGCCTCGCGTTTTGCCTGCGTGGGTAGTCATAGGACCGCTTGGCTGGTTACGCAGCGCACACCAGGTGTGATAAGCGCTAAACTGCTTTGCTGCTATATGCAGCAGGGCCTTCAAAACCTCGTCAAGACCATTGGCCCGGCATATCTCTCCGGTTGCTTCCGCAAAATCCTTTATTCGTTTCGCCGGCAGCTTTACAGCAGGCGCACCGTACTTCGAGTCCAACCTCCTTATGGTAACCTGCTGCTCGCGGGAAGGTGTTACCAGTGTATCTTCCAGATGAATACCTGCTTCGGCGCCGGGCTCTTTTTCCAGGTCAATCTCGATGGTATAATCGGCTATCCGCAGAACATCACCGCTTTTAATCTCAGTTTTGTGAACAGTCTCATCGTTCAGATATGTCTTGTTTGCTGAATCAAGGTCTTCCACCATCCATTTGCCTGTATGTGTACTGAATAGCACCGCGTGCTGTCGTGAGACCGCTCTGTTCGGCAGAAATATCTGGCTGTTTGTTTGTCGGCCGATATAAATCGGACCCCGCGCGAATTGAAATTCACGAACCGTGGAATCGCTCTGTTTTAGCACCAAACGCATCGCTCTTGCCCACCTGCATTTGGACCTCGAAATTCCTACATTCTATTATCCACCATTTTGGGTATTTTGTCAAGTAATCGTGTAAGCTCTGCTCTATAGCAATTATCGGCCGATTAGCTTACAGTCTTAACCGATTATTATCGGCTCTATTATTTGTACTTCATTGCAAATCCGCAGCGGTTATTACTTTTCCTGCGCCGACGTTTATGTAGTTTGTGCCGAAACGCTTTTCGAACAGGGTTC
>CAYLXD010000180.1:0-2839 GCA_964387515.1 uncultured Pirellulales bacterium
ACTTTCGCAGGAATGACAAACCCCCCGGCAGGCCGGGGGGCTAAATGAGGTGGAAGTCCGCCGTGGCGGCGGACGCTAAATAAGATTGCCGCGCTGCGCTCGCAATGACAAAACCTTCGTCCGATAAATCAGCCGGCAAGCTCAGCAGTTCTATTTTTCGGCACAAATTGACTGCGATTGCGGCGGTGGCGTAAGCCATCTTGACGATTAAGAAAAGTCGCAGGCTGATTATGCCGAACTTTCTGCAAGTAAACTTATGTTTCCCTGTGCATAAGTAAGGGGCTTTTTTAATGGATATACCCAACTCACTGCTTTCTCCAGTAGCTGCGCTGAACGAGCAGATAGCCAGGCAGGTTTTTGAGCTTTTGCCTGAGCGGGGCCCCGTTATGATAATTATGGATAGAGATGGCAACTGCTGGCCCAGTGATTCCGAGCAATTCGCCAAGCTTAATATCGGCAAGGAGTTTTTGAAGGAGCTTTGCGGCAAGGTTGACGACGGCGCTGAGCCGATTGTGACGCAGGCAAATGATTGCAGCGTCGTCGCGGCACAATTGGCGACGGAGCAGACCAACTGCGGCTACGTATTTCTTGCTATGCCGCAGTACAGTCCGGAATCAACCCTGGTAAACATTGACCTGGTCGAAATAGTGCTCAGCCAGGTCAGCCTGATAGCCAAGCTTATTGAAAAAAATAATCTTCTTTATGAACTTCAAATGAGACAGTTCAGCGTTTACAGCGACGTCGAAACGCCGTCGAACTGACTTATCCGCCGGCGGCGGATTCTTCTGTCCCAGGCCCGCATTTTTCCCCGGCTCTAAATCCGCATTTATCCGGAATCCATCCAGGTTGATATTGCTTTTGGGAACTTTGCTGCTATAATCTCCGGTTGCGTTAATCGTAAAATGTCGTTTAATACGCAACCGTAAAACGTAATACGAAACCCCGCCTGCCGGACGGGCAGGGAGCAGCGCAACCGATGGACGAGAAATGTAACCACCTATGGCCAGAGGACAAAAGTGAAATTTCAGGTTTTCAAAGACGGCAGCGTGGTTGATGAATTCACGCCGTGTGGTGCTTATCTTTTCGGGGCCGACGGAATTGCGGTTCGTCGGGCCAGTATCACGTTCCAAAACGGCCTTTTAGAGTGTGAGAAACCAAGCGAGGAAACGGCAGGGCTGGCACTGCTGTGGCCTATTGATGGTTTTGGCAGGGTGCTACTGCCCACGACTATCCTGCCGGAAAGGGTTCAACCATATAACCTGAACGTCGAAATAGCCCGCGCAAAACTGATGCAAATCATTAACAAGCGCGAGGACTGGTTCTTCTTTGATAACATAGAGGACCTGGCGGATTTGTCCGGGGCTGCACAGGATTTGTTCATCCAGGCGGTTCAAAATATCTCCGACCCGGCGCTGGCCTCCAAATTGGCAGACGAATCGCTTGAAAACGCCATCGTTTTTTCTGAGAAAATGGCGGCGAAACGGGCAGAGTCACTTTTTAAGGCCAGAAGCGCCAGTCACGGCTTTGGCCGGGCGTGCCTCGGCTGCCGAGTAGACCCTGCAGGAATGGCCGATTCGAAGTATGTTGAGAGGCTGCTTGAATTGTTTGGCTTTGTAACAATCCCAATAAGCTGGGCGCAGATAGAGGCTCACAGAGGTATTTACGATTTTTCAACAGTCGATGCCTGTATCGATGTGTTAGCGAGAAAGAAAGTGGTAATCGGTGCGGGCCCTTTGTTGTGTTTTTCGAAGCAGCATATTCCCGACTGGCTTCTGCACAGCAAAGTCGGCTTTGAAAAGATTCTCGAAGCGGCCTACCAGTTCGTTGCGGCGGTGGTTTCTCGTTACTCAGCCGCCGTCCGCGCCTGGCGTGTCGTGAGCGGTCTCAACGCCTTTAATCATTTTGCGTTCAGCTTCGAGCAGGTTTTGGAGATAAGCCGGGCAGCTATCATGGCCACAAAAGCGGTCGACAACAGGGCCCTCAAGATAATAGAAGTTACCAATCCCTGGGGTGAATACTATGCAACAACGCCAAACACTATCCCGCCATTGGTCTATTTAGATATGGTTGTCCAAAGTGGAATTAATTTCGATGCATTTGGATTGGCTATGCAGTTCGGCAGCAATCAGCCCGGCAGGCACGTCAGAGATATGATGCATATATCCGCGGTCCTGGATTACTTTGCGCCTGTAGCAAGGCCTTTGTATATAACCGACCTGGAAGTCCCCAGCCAAAATGGTGATGGTTTATATGACGGTGAGGTGGCCGGCGTCTGGCACGGGCAATGGGACCAGACCCGTCAGCAGCAGTGGATTGAGCGGTTCTATAAGATAGCCCTGAGCAAGCCGTTTGTTGACGCGGTAACCTATGCGAACCTTGCTGATACAAAAGCTGCTATCGTAGCCAACAGCGGTCTGCTTAGCGGGCGGCTCGAGCCGAAGAAATCGTTCGGCGCATTGAAAAAATTGCATGAAGCTATTTTCACCCGGTAATTGGATATCTGTGATTGACCGCTGATAATCGTCGATCGGCGCACCAGATGAGAACCGATAAACTTATCGAACGTGGCGACGCAGGGCGAAACGGGATTCAGCTTTTTGCGTTTGTGATTGCTGCTTTCGTCGCGGTCGCGTTTTCGTGTTGTTTTGCGGCCCGGTGTCTCAGGTCCAAGCAGCCCCCGCGACTGCTTGCGCAGTCAAGCGCGGGGGCAATTGAGCTGGAAAGCCGAATAAACCCAAACAATGCCTCAAAGGCTTCTCTGGTGAGACTGCCGCAAATAGGTCTCAGTCGAGCCGCGGCAATAATTGCGTATCGTGAGAGTATCAGCCGCGACGACAAC
>CAYLXD010000181.1:0-2838 GCA_964387515.1 uncultured Pirellulales bacterium
GATATAACGTCTCATAATATATGTTATGTTTCATTCGCCTTCGCGGGGGACGAAGCCGCTACGACGAAGTCCTTGGGGCTGGATACGCCACAGGCGTATAAATACGCCACGGGCGTATAAATTGGTGCAAATCTGCAAATCAGGGTAACTGCTGGTTCGAGGCGGCCTCCGCAGCGGTGCCGGAGAGATTGTCCCACATAGCAGCAGCTCTGTCGAGAAGACCTAAATTTTCGAGGACTACCGCTACGTTCGGTACGTGGTAGGCACCGGCGAAATTGTCCTTCATATACTGCTGAAGGTTAATTAGCGAGGAGGCGAATCTGAGGGCGTCACAGTACAACAAGGCGAATTTGTAGTGCAACTGTACAGTGTCGTTGTCGAGGACAATGGCGGCGGTGAGCTGTTCGAGGGCGGATTTCTGATTGCCCGCTTCAAAAAGGCAGAGGGCGAGCTTTGTTCGAGCCCTAAAGTAGGTGGGGTTTATTTCGAGCGCGTTGCGAAATTCCTCGACGGCTTCAGGGATGGATTCGAGGCTCATTAGCAATATACCGAGTCTGTAGTGCAGATTCGGGTTCTGCGGCTGGTCGGCAATTTGCCGGCGATGTGCGGCGATGACAGGCTCGAGCTGGTGCGGCGAGAGTGGTAAATCAAAAAAGCCACGTTTGAACTGCAGGACGGCTGTTTGGGCGAGCAGAAATGCGCTGTTTGCTTCGATAGCGGCCCCAAGTGAGAGGGTTGTCAAGGCGCCTGAAGTATCGCCGGTCAATTTCTTTGCGGTGGCAAGGCCGATATAAGCGTCGACAATGCGGTCGTTTATCTCGACGGCCCTGTTGAATTGACGTGCGGCGGACGATTCATCGTGCATGTGCAAGAACTGCGTTCCGAGTTTTACGGCAGCCTCCAAACAATCGGGGTGGGTGCTGATGAGTTTTTCATATTGAGAAATGGCAAGCTCGGCGTCCCCTAACATTGCAAGGACGTCGGCGTGCCTGAGGAGTAAATCCGCCCTTTCGGGATGCTCGGCCAGTTGATATTCAAGCTGTTCGGCTGCCTGGTAAAGCAGACCTTCGTGAATGAGGTGGTCTATATGGTCATTCTCGGTGTGAAAATTGTCTGGATGTATAAGAATCGCGGTGTTGAATGTCTGGGCGGCGTGGGCGTAGCGGCCGACTGCGATGTATAAATGGCCGAGAGTTACGAGGGTCCAGGTATCGTCAGGATACTCAGTTTTCAAAAGTTCGTACTCACGGGTGGTTTTTTCGAGTTGATTATTTTTGAAGTAGATAGCGGCGAGTCGCTGCCTGGGGAGCTGCAGATAGTTTTTGAACTTAAGGCAATCCTGATAGAACTCGACGGCCTGCGGCTGCTTTGCGAGCCTTTCGTAACAATGTCCGAGCGCATAAAGTGCCATAGTGTTGTTTGGCTGTCGGAGGTAGACGGAGTTCAACTGTTCAATTGCATCCTGCAAACGGCCCGTTGAGATAGAGATGGCGGCCGAGGCCATTCGTCCGCGTGGGCAGTCGGGATTTTCAAAAAGATACAGCCTTAGCTGGTCGGCGGCGCTGTCAGTCTTTTTTTCTTTTATAAGCCCAATGACTCTATTTAACTGCTCCGATAGCACAGAGTCGCTGTTTGGAGAGGGTGGACCGGAGACATCCAGCCAGTTCCAAATCAGGTCGGCGACATCGAGGCTCAACCCCCCGCCGAGGATTTCCAGCAATCTGCTCATACACCCTCTTCGTCCTGTCGATTGGTTATTGGCCTTAGCACCCTTTTTGTCTCTGAAGCCAGATTTTTGCCACAGGCAGCTACGCTTTACCCCCTTTAATTCGGCAATACTCGCGAGCGTGTTAATCTCGATTACGACAATTCCCTGCCGATACCTTTATTTTGTTTTTTTCCTGTGTGGATTGTGTGTGATGTAGGGGTTATTGGGACTCTAACACCGTGCGACGTGGTGGGCGACAAAAGTGCCGCAATAAATTAAACTGCAGGGCTGAATATCGACCGATATTTATGCTCCGGGACCTATCTGGGCCTGCTCTTCTATCTCACTTAAGTAGGCTAACGTTCGTTCGAGCTTGTCACTTAGATGCTTTAACTTCAGCATGGTTTTGACTCGTGTTAAGAGTTCGAGCTTGTTTACGGGCTTGCTGATAAAATCGTCCGTTCCGGAGTCGATGCCGCGTTCAATATCGCCGAATTCATTGAGGGCTGTTACCATAATCACAGGGATGTCGGTGGTTTTTGGGTCGTTTTTTATTCTCCTGCAGACCTCAAAGCCGCTCATTTTGGGCATCATCACATCGAGCAGGATTAAATCGGGCGGGTCATCAGCTATGATTTCGAGCGCCTCGATGCCGCTGTTAGCTGGAACCGTTTTGCAGTCCATATCCTCGAGATAAGCCTGCAAGAGCTCGAGATTCGGCTGATTGTCGTCGACGACCAATATGACGGGGGTTTTTGTCTGGTCTATCGGGGCTTTAGTTTTTTTCATAAGAAGTTACTCCTATGCCACAGTTAGGCTTTCAAGGCCCGCAGGATTGCGGTGCAGAAGGCGGGCAGGTCGTCGGGCCTGCGAGAAGTGATTAAATTTCCATCGACGACACATTCGGCATCGACATATTCGGCGCCGGCGTTTTTGATGTCATCCTTGATTGCCATAAAACAGGTGGCCTTTTTTCCTTTATAGATATTGGTGCTGCACAGCAGCCAGCCGCCGTGACAGATAGCGGCAATTATTTTTCCGGCGTTTACCATATCATTAGCGAACTTTATAACGTCCGGACTTCTTCGCATAAAGTCAGGTGCGAATCCGCCCGGCACAACCATACAATC
>CAYLXD010000182.1:0-2791 GCA_964387515.1 uncultured Pirellulales bacterium
GATAGGAACGGGCTAATCAATCTTCTTGTTACCTTGGCCTTGCCGAGTTTGTAAGACATCTCTGTCATAGGCGTGGCTAAAGAAATTGTAACCTGCTTTATATCTACCGGCCGATGGTAATAACGCTCTGTCACCGGTATATCATCGGCACTTTCCATCACCTCCGGCTTCTTCGTCGTAAGCATGACTGGCTTGTCGTCACCCCCGCCTCGCCGCTTCGCGGCGGGCGAGGTCTCGCCAAAGGCGGAGCCGATTCGGACAATCGGCGCTGAGGCTAATTGCATTGCCTTTTGATTTATATACACTAACCGCCCTGCGTCGTTTATCCTGTTATATAAACCTTCCGGCGATATGCCAACTGAGCAGGTTGGAGCGCCTTGCAGAAAAATAGTCAGGGGGAAGTCCATTGTCTTCGACATCCCCTGAAAATGCACCGACATCTTATTCTTAACATAAATCGCGGGTATCTGCGCCCCTGAAATTGTAAACAAATCGCTCATCTTTAAGCTACTACCGGCCTTTGCCATTCAACATCTCCTCTGTATTATTAAAGTCGTGGCACAGGCTTCCAGCCCGTGAATACACGGCGATTTACGGTTTACGCAACCGATACGAGCCTCGCAACCGCAACCGATTGACTGACTAAATCCGTCGAATCTGTGCTAATCAGTGTCTAAAAAACACAGTGTTAATCCGTGTCTAACGAAACGCAGAATAATATCACATAACCGCCCGCCCTTCAAGCGTTTTTTGAACACGGCATATTTAGCCCCTCGTAGCGAAGCGAAGACCCCAGAATGGTTTTATCTGGGGTCCAGTATTCCTCGTAGCGAAGCGAAGATCCTCGATTGGTGCTCACTTGCTTCTGTAGCCTGCCCTCGATTGTTGCTTCATTGTTTACACTTTCGGGGGTCGGGGACCCAGTAAACCATCGCGGCCTCCGGCAGCACCGCTCTAATTTTTCCTTTACTCCATACCCATAAACGGCAATAATACTGTTTTAACACAAAAAGGTTTATAACTCTGCTACAAGTATGAAAACAAAAAGCGAACCAGAACTAATAGAAATAAAAGTATTTGGACATAAGTTTAGAATGTTATCAGGTCTAGCTGAAGACTTAATTACCTTGGAGAGAGAAGGTTGTATCTTTTCGCATTTCTGGGACGAAGATACACAGGTATTCAGGTACAATAGGATTCAATTTCTGCCATCTGAGATTTTTCAATATGTTGAAGCACATATCGCTAGGCAAGAATTTGATGATGCGATAGATAAAGGCGCAACATTTGAAGAGGCCTTAAATGCAATTACAAATACAGAAATTGCGCAACGAGTTCGCTCATATGGCAATTATGGGAAGTCAAAACTTATAAATGGTTCAACTTTAGACTTGAGGGGTTGCCCTGCAAGTTTTTATGATCCTGAAATCGAATCACTTGTTTGTGGAGGTCGACCTGATCGTTATGAAGTGCTTCCGAACCTAAATGCCGTAGATAAAACCCGTTTAATAATCCAAATAATAGACTATTTTCCTGTAACTTCTCGTTACTTATCTAAACGTAAGCGCAACAGACCACCGTTCGAAATTAAAAATGAATATGATGTTCAGGATTTGTTGTTCGTAAATATACGATCAGCATTTGAAGATGCACGAATGGAAGAGTGGACTCCTAAGCATGGTGGCAAAGCAAAGCGCATAGATATTGTTGTACCATCTTGTAACACCGTCATCGAAGCAAAGTATATACGAGATGAAAATCATGCCAAATCTATTTCAGATGAGCTAAAAGTCGATATAGAAAGCTACCATGCTCATTCGAGATGTCAAAACCTTCTTTTCCTTATTTATGATTCAAATAAACACATTATAGATCCATCTGAAATATCAAACGATCTTTCTGGAAGACGAATCAAAGGCGACTCAAATTTTGATGTTCAAGTGCTTATTAGATGAAAACTGCATAACATTAAACATATGTGTCTTAAAATAGTCTCCATGATTATGAGCAACGCAATGTAAATCACTATCTTTCAACCCCAAAAAATGCTGTTGCTGCCTGCTGTTCGGATACTGTTCTTATTTTGCTGCGTCCCTGACGGGCCTGCGTAATCCTGTGCGTTTCCTCATCGCGGCTTCCGGAAGCAACAGCAAAACAAAATAGCAAATCGTAAATAATAAATAGTAAATTGAAATCGGCCTCCGGCAGCACCGTGCAGTTCATGGCTAAAAAATCTCTGCGCTCTCCGCGTGCTCTGCGGTTGAATTCTTCAATCAAAACCGTATCTACCTGCACACCAAAAACGGCTAATTTCAAAATTTTTTTATCCCTTACACCGCAACGACTTAGCCAAAACCGCACCTCCAAAAACCCCAGAATTTTCGACTCAATCGCGCAGGCTCACCCCACTAAGGGGAACGTCTGTTCTTTAAACACTATGAAAAAAAGCATAATTTTATTTGGTCGGCTTAATAACGAAGTCCGAAGGAATTTTACCCTCCGTAGCTGTAGAGCGGAGGACGGGTCGGCGGACAAGGCAATGGCCTTTCGCAGAAGCTCACTTCGAGAAATGGCCTTGCCGAAGAACGCATCCCGACCAAAACTCTGCGCTCTCTGCGTCCTCAGCGGTAAAACTTTTTTCGAGTATCGAGCATCCAGTATCGAGTATCAAGTATGCAAAACAAACCCAATTTCCGATATGCCGAAATGGTTGTAAGTTTAGTATTAACAACGAATTACAATGAACTATGAACAATGAACTATTATCCAAAACAAACCCAATCAAACCCAA
>CAYLXD010000183.1:0-2762 GCA_964387515.1 uncultured Pirellulales bacterium
TCGGCCGGGTCCCATGCAGACCGAGCCCGTGAATCTGGTCAGGCGGGGAACCGAGCAGCCATAAGCGAGAGCCTGGTTGTGCTGTGGGGAAACCCGGCCGGTCTGTTATTCTTTTATTTTATATTTTTCATTTTTTATTTTAAGACAATGGACCGCGAGGAGTTGAAAAAACGGACAAAGGTATATGCGCATCGTTGTGTTAAGCTGGCAATAGCATTACCGGATACCCCCTTGGGCAGGCACGTTCGAATGCAGTTGATTAAGTGCGGCACATCAGTTGGTGCGAACTACCGCTCGGCCTGTGTCGCTCAGACGCGAGCAAGCTTTACTTCAAAGTTGAATATTGTTTTGGAAGAGGTGGACGAAAGTTGTTTTTGGCTCGAATTTATCGTTGAGGAAAAGCTTCTCTCACAATCACGCGTGACTGCTTTGCTGAGCGAGGGCAAAGAGCTGACTTCCCTCTTTGCATCTTCAACAAGAACGCTGCGAAGCGATAAATAGAAAATAGAAAATACAAAATAGAAAATAGATTATGGCATACACGGTTCTTGCAAGAAAATACAGGTCGCAGACGTTCGATAACATCATCGGACAAGACCCGATTGCGCAGACACTCAAGAACGCTATAAAGAGCGACAGAGTCGCACACGCGTATCTTTTCACAGGCACACGCGGCGTCGGCAAAACCACTATGGCACGGGTGCTGTCAAAGTCGCTTAACTGCCTTTCATCCGATTCGCCGACCACCGAGCCCTGCTGTAAATGCGAAAGCTGCACAGCGATAAATCTCGGCGAGGATATCGACGTTATCGAGATAGACGGCGCGTCAAATAACGGCGTCGAGGAGGTCCGCAGACTGCGGGAAAATGCGATATATCGGCCGGCACGGGCGAGGTTCAAGATTTATATCATCGACGAAGTGCATATGCTGAGCATATCAGCCTTCAACGCGCTTCTAAAGATACTCGAAGAGCCGCCCTCGCACGTTAAGTTTATCTTCGCGACCACCGAGCCGAACAAGGTCATTGCGACAATTCAGTCAAGATGCCAGCGATTCGATTTTAGAAATATAAGCGCGGCGGCGATTGCGGAACAGCTCAAATTCATACTGCAGCAGGAAAAAATAAAATACGAGGAAGATTTGGTTCTGCCGATTGCGAAAATGGCAAACGGCTCTATGAGAGACGCCCTGAGCCTGCTGGACAGATTAATAAGTACCGGAGTCGAGCCTCTGACGGCCGAGCTTCTTGAAGAATTTTTGGGCTGTCCCAACAGCGAAAAGGTCTGGAACTTGGTAGCCAGAGTAGGTGAAAGCGACGCGGCAGGCACACTCGCCGCTATCGAGGATTTAATCAGTACGGGGCTTTCGGAGGTGCAAATAGCCGATGCCCTTGTCGATAATATGCGGGATTTGATGGTAGTCAAATCGGCTGGGGTCGAGAGTGAGCTTCTGGCATACGGCACCGAGCACAGAAAGCACGCGGGTGAACTGGCGGAAAAGTTCGATATCGCCGGGCTTGTCTATAACATAACGACACTGGAGAAATTGCGATGGACAATTAAAAACAGCGAAACGGCCAGGGCGCTTTTAGAGGCTTCGCTTCTGAGACTGGCGCTTAGTGAGCATTTTCTGAATGTCGATTCGCTCCTGTCACAGTCGCAGGGCGGCTCCGCGCCCGGCATTAAAAAAAAAGAACCAATAAGCCCAAAGACTGAACCCGGCAACAAGCAACGAACATCGAGCAACGAGCGTCGAGCATCAAGTATCCAGCACCAAACATCGAGAACCGAGAATCAAGAATCGAGCATCGAGCATCGAGGCAAAACCAACAGCCAAAGGAAAAATGAAATAGTAAGCGACCCGGCGGTAAAAACAGTGCTGATGGAGTTAGGTGCGACAATTACAGGGATAGAAGAGGTTGAAAACCCCACGTGAAATGCGGTCCGCCTTAGGCGGATAAATGTGAATTATGAGCAGTGTCTATACTGAAAGTTTGAATAAACTCATCGAGGAGTTTGAGAAGCTGCCGGGGGTTGGGCCAAAGACGGCGGAACGACTGGCCTTCTATATACTAAAAGCTGAGCCAGCCGAGGCGATGAGGCTGGCTGATGCGATACGAGATGTTAAAAACAAAATCAAGCGATGCGAAGTCTGCTATAACCTTTCGGAAAAGCGAGTCTGCGAGATTTGCTCGGACCCAAGACGCGACAAGAGCACGATTTGTGTGGTCGAGCAAACCAAAGATGTTATAAGCCTTGAGAAAACTGAGGTCTGCAGGTGGGTTTATCATGTTCTCGGCGGACATATCGCTCCACTTGAAGGAATCGAAGCCGGCGATTTGACAATCGACAAGCTTGTCGAGAGGGTTCGCGGCGGCGGTGTGAAAGAAGTGATAATGGCGACCAATCCGAATATGGCAGGTGACGGGACAACACTTTACATAAGCT
Source organism: uncultured Pirellulales bacterium (assembly GCA_964387515.1). Lineage (GTDB taxonomy): Bacteria > Planctomycetota > Phycisphaerae > Sedimentisphaerales > Anaerobacaceae > CAVXEF01. The sequence goes on from CAYLXD010000183.1 coordinate 2,449, forward strand.
CGGTGCTCAGGCCATTAGGTGTGAAAATCACCCGGCTGGCACGAGGGCTTCCGGCCGGCAGTACAATTGAGTACGCAAGCGGTAAAATCCTTACCGACGCTATACTCGGAAGACAGGAATTAGAGTAGTTTTAATACTTTTATTAACTTTTGGAATTGTACGCCGAACATTGTCGAAATCTACCGGCGGATTTATGGTATAATAGAAGTCAGGGTATCAGAATATCAGGTGATCAGGAAATCAGAAAGTTGAATAGAGTTTTTCGGGAGTTTTTATGAAGCTGGAGATGCGGGGTGATATGCGGATGGAGCAGC
>CAYLXD010000184.1:0-2761 GCA_964387515.1 uncultured Pirellulales bacterium
TTCGCCGGGTATGCAGAATCTTTTATCATATCGGCCGACGATTTTGCCCTGCGGAGAAATCAGGTACAAACTGTTGTGCGGCTTATTAGGCCGGGTCAATCGGTGCGTACTACCCAATATAACCCAGAGCCGCAGCTTTTCGGCAAGGGCCATAATCTTTTGCGTCTCTTGCTTAAGCAGCTCCCAATCGTAGCCGTCAAAGTTCGGGAAATCCGCCCCAACGTACCCGCTCAGTGCGCATTCCGGAAAATGAACTATGTCAGCTTTAGCGTTTTTCGCTTTGCGCAAAAGCTCACCGATTCGCCGGGCGTTTCTTTTTATTGAAGCCCCGACGGCAAACTGACACGTGGCAACCCTTAGGATACCTTTAGCCATCATTGTCCCTACAACAGCCCTACAGTCTCATCGAGGTCGAAGATAATATTCATATTTTGAACTGCCTGACCGGAGGCGCCCTTGACAAGATTGTCGATTGCCGAAAAAACTGCGATTTTGCCCTTCACGCAGCTAATGAAGATATGACAGTAGTTCGTCCAAGCCACATCCTTAGCCCCTGGAGCGTCATTGCGTATCTGCACGAAAGGCTCATCGGTGTAAAAATCATTGTAGAGCTTGGTCAGTTGCTCGCCATTGGTTTTGCCTTTGGGCTGACAATAGACCGTAGAAAGAATTCCCCTGTCGAAAGGCCCTGCGTGCGGCTGAAACAGTATATTGACATCGGTACCGGCGATTTGACCTGCGATTTGCTCCATCTCCGGCATATGGCGGTGCGTGCCGATGCCGTAAGCGAAGATGTTTTCGTTCATATTGGGATAGTGAAATTTAACCGACGGATTTTTACCGGCACCCGATATGCCGGTTACCGCATTGACGACAATCGAATCGGTCTCAACGATGGCCTCTTTCAGCAGCGGTGCCAACGCTAACAGCGCCCCGGTAGGGTAACAGCCGGGATTGGCAATTAAATCTTTACCTTTAATATCCTCGCGAAAAAGTTCAGGCAGACCATAAACCGCCCGCTCGAGATTAGCGGTGTCGGTATGTTTTACCTGGTAGAACTTTTCATAAACTTCAGTGCTCTTAATGCGATAGTCCGCGCTGAAGTCGACAACCTTCAGTCCTGCGTCCAGAAGTTTGGGCACAAATCCCATAGAAACTTTGTGCGGCAGACAGCACAGCGCCACATCAGCTAAGCCCGACAGCTTGTCGATATCCAGAGGCTCAATTTGTAAATTACATCGACCCCTGAAACGCGGAAAAACTTCCTCAACTGCTCCGCATTCTTCGGGCAGTGCACTTAGATAAACAAGCTTTGCCTGGTTATGACGCAGGATTATGTCTATTGATTCGGCACCGGTATAGCCGCTTGCTCCTATTATGGCAACTTTTATCATTTCCTATCCTTTCTCCTAAAAAAAACAGCCGCCGGTATCAGCTCTCGGCGGCTATTGTAATCATCGGCAATTAAGTTTGCAATTAACGTTTCGAGAACTGGAATCTCCTTCTTGCGCCGCTCTGGCCGGCTTTTTTGCGCTCGACCATTCTGCCGTCGCGAGTAAGATGGCCGCCGTCCCGAAGAGGCTGGATGTAACCTTCGTCATAGTTTTTCAGGGCCCGCGCTATCCCAAGCAAAGATGCGCCAGCTTGTCCGCTTGTTCCGCCGCCCCGGACATTGATAAAAACGTCGAACAGTTTTTCTGCCTCGACGGCTTTTAGAGGAGCCATCACCGCTTTTCGGTCCTGTTCTCTCGTGAAATAATTCTCAAGGGTTCTTTTGTTAACCAAAAGCTTTCCGCCGCCCGGCCTTATCCGCACTCGGGCAACCGAACTTTTTCTTCTGCCGGTGCCCCACCAGTAACCGCCTTTTTGGCTCTCTTTATTGCCGGACTTTTGCGAAGGCTTTACACTGCCAGCCTGTGTCTCTGCCATATTTGTATTCTCTCTTAAAAAACTTCTACCTTTTCGGGCCTCTGGGCCTGATGTGGGTGCTGTGACCCACGATAAACCTTCAGTTTCTTCATCATTTTTCTGCCTAACTTGTTTTTCGGCAGCATCCGTCTTACGGCCAGTTCTATCACCCTTTCAGGCTTTTTCGCCATCATATCTGCGAAGCTGACGAATTTGTGCCCGCCCGGAAAATGCGTGTAGAAGTCATACTCTTTGTCCTGTGCCTTTTTGCCGGTAACCTGTATTTTCTCGGCGTTCACCACAATCACATAATCGCCCGTATCGACGTGGGGCGTATATGTGGGCTTGGTTTTACCCATCAGTATTGGTGCGATTTTCGCCGCCATTCGTCCCAGAACCGCACCGTCGGCATCAACAAGCAGCCATTTGCTGTCGACATAGCTTTTTTTCGCCATAAAACTCTTCATAGAAAGCCTCAGACTAATCCGGTAAAACTCTACATTTTAAACAGCTTGGCCAGCTTGTCAACCGATTTTTGGCGAAAAAGTGGTGCTCCCTCGCCTTGCGGTTGAACTCGAAGGCCAACTTGTCACGGGCAAAATCTTATGCACTTCTCAGGAGGCCCATTGGCGGCCGGCGTCTTTGCTGTACTCTTTGAGGAATTTGAGCCAATTCAGCCAAGCCGTTTTGTATCGTTCACTCGAGACCAGGAAACCGTCGTTATGGCTGCCGAAAATCTCGACGAATTTGTTCGGCTCATTCGAAGCTTCGTACAGTTCCAGGCCGAACTCGAACGGTACAACTTCGTCGTTGCGGCTGTGGATTATCATCACCGGACAATGAACGGCTTTGA
>CAYLXD010000185.1:0-2758 GCA_964387515.1 uncultured Pirellulales bacterium
GCTTACGATATTCGGGGTTCATATCCTAATGAGTTGAATGAGAACATCGCATTTAAAATTGGAGCGGCCTTTGTAAACTTGCTGAAGGCCCAAAACATTGTTGTCGGACGTGATATGCGACTGTCTTCGCCAGGCCTCGCAAAAGCCTTCATCAAAGGAGCTCTTGGCTCAGAAGCTTTGGTTACGGATATCGGCATGGTCACGACTCCTATGCTGAACTATTCCGTCATCATGGGCAACTTCGATGCAGGGGCTATGGTAACCGCATCCCATTTGCCAGCCGAATTTAATGGTTTCAAACTCTGTCGGGAAAGTGCTATCCCGCTCAGTGGCGACGCAGGTCTACAAGCTTTGGAAGAATTGGTAAGAAAAAGTAAAAACCTTGTTCTCCAGCAAACCAGCAACCGAGAGTCTCAAAAACTCGATTTCCTTGGGCTGTATATTGACAAATTAAGCAGCTTTGTTCACAATCCAAAGTCATTGAAAATTGTGGTTGATGCCGGAAATGGCACGGCCGGCCAGGAGGTCCTCGCCTTGGCTGAAAGATTTCCGCAATGGGATTTAATCTCCATGTACATGAAGCCAGATGGCCGATTCCCACATCATATCGCCAATCCATTAATAGAATCTACAACTCTTGACTTGCAGAATAGGGTTGTTAAGGAAAAAGCCGATATTGGTATAGCATTTGATGGAGATGCCGACCGCTGTGGATTTATAGATGAAAAAGGTGACAGAATTCCTGAAGACCTGATAACAGCACTCATCGCAGAATCTTTCTTAGCGAACAATCCGGGAGCTGTGATTATTTATGACCTCAGATCAAGCCGAGTTGTACCTGAGACCATAAGCCAACTCGGCGGAAAGCCTTTAAGAAGCCGCGTCGGACATGCCTTCATTAAGGAACTGATGAGGAAAGAAAACGCGGTATTTGCCGGTGAACTTTCAGGGCACTATTATTACCGGGATATGGGATTTACAGATAATGCTATATTTACAATGATATGGATGTTGAACTTCTTATCTGCAAAGAACCCGCCCCTTTCCACTTTAGTCAAGCCCCTCAGAAAGTATCGTTCTACGGGCGAGATTAACCTGCAGGTAAGAGATAAAGAGCCAATTTTTGTCACACTTGAGAAAGTTTATGCTGATGCAACCATCGATCATCTTGATGGGCTGACTGTACAATATGAATCCTGGTGGTTCAACCTGCGACCATCAAATACGGAACCTGTCATACGGCTCAATATGGAAGCCGCTGACACAAAAACACTTGAGGTGAAGAAGGAGGAGGTTCTCAAGAGTATCAAGGATGTAGAACCATTAATGCGACTCCTGTAAGCAGGTATAGATCTTAATGGTCTCCTGAAAGGAAATACCAAATGGCAAAAAAAACAGATACTGAAAATAAGACCCTAAAAGATCTTATATCCGAATTAGACGTATCCCCTGAACAAGGTCTGAGCGATTCCGAAGCTAATGACCGTGTTAACAAGTATGGGTATAATGAATTGACAGAGGAGAAAGGAAATCCATTTCTCAAGTTTTTGAGTTATTTCTGGGGACCGATTCCATGGATGATTGAAGCTGCCGTAATACTCTCTGCAATAGTGCGTCATTGGGCTGATTTCTGGATTATCCTGGTTTTGCTTTTAATGAACGCAGTAGTTGGCTTTTGGGAAGAATATCAAGCAGGAAATGCTATCGAGGCGCTGAAGAAGAAATTGGCTCTGAATGCCCGCGTGCGAAGAGACGGTGCCTGGAAAACAATACCTTCTCGAGAACTGGTTCCCGGCGATATCATTCGCCTTCGTCTGGGAGAAATAATACCTGCCGATGCGAAACTTCTCGATGGCGACCCTATAGAAGTCGACCAGTCTACGTTGACAGGGGAATCACTGCCCGTTGAGCGAAAAAAAGAAGATAATGTTTATTCCGGTTCTATTGTGAATCAAGGTGAAATTGAAGCAATTGTTTATGGCACCGGAACCAATACCTATTTCGGTAAAACGGCGCAAATGGTCGAAGGAGCAAAAACCATAAGCCATTTCCAGAAAGCTGTCTTGAAAATCGGAGATTACCTGATAATTCTCGCTGTGGCACTGGTTGCATTAATTCTTATAACCGCACTCTTCAGACATGAAAAAATGTTGACAACATTGCGGTTTGCCCTGGTGTTGACGGTAGCAGCTATTCCGGTGGCCATGCCGACGGTACTGTCGGTGACTATGGCAGTAGGTGCTAAGCTGCTGGCGGCTAAACAGGCGATCGTCCGCCGATTAGCTTCCATCGAAGAAATTGCTGGTATTGATATTCTCTGTTCAGATAAGACAGGAACATTGACTCAAAACAAGCTGACTCTCGGCGATGCGGTTAGCTTTGGAAATACGGATAAAGAGCAGATTATACTTTGTGGAGCCCTTGCTTCACGGGCTGAAGACAAAGACCCTATAGATTTGGCTGTTATAAACGGCCTAAAAGACTCTAAGGTTCTGGATTTGTATCAGACTGTCCATTTTCAACCTTTTGATCCTGTTCACAAACGAACAGAAACCACAGTCAAGGATTCCAGCGGAAAAACTTTTAAGGTCAGTAAAGGAGCCCCTCAGGTCATATTTGAACTTGTAACCAACAAAGCCGCCGTTCAGGAGGCTGTGGAAAAAACTGTTAGTGAATTTGCGGCCAAAGGTTATCGTTCTTTGGGAGTTGCCAGGACCGATGATAAAGACCGGTGGCAGTATCTCGGCATACTTCCTCT
>CAYLXD010000186.1:0-2745 GCA_964387515.1 uncultured Pirellulales bacterium
AGAATGACGAACTGTTTATTTTATGTATTTTTCAGCGCCGGTGGTTTGGGTTCGCTTGAATTCGGGTGCGGGGGTGATAAGAATTGCCTCGACATCAGGTGTCCGCTCGATAAAAGCAAGGCCTTTTTCCAAGCCCATTACGCTAACGGCGGTGGCCAAGGCATCGGCATCGGCTGCGCTGGGAGCAATAACGGTTACACTTGCCAGGCCTTTGCTGGCCCAGCCGGTGGCGGTATCGAGGATATGACTGTACCTTCTGCCTTCAATCAAGACAAATCGACGATAATCACCGCTGGTGGCGACGGCGGAGTCGGTCAATTCTAACGCCAGTAAGGAAGTGCCTGTATCCATAGCGTCTTTTGCGGTGGCGGGGTTCTGCAGGCCGATGAGCCATTTGTCTTTACCCGCCGGTTTACCAAAGCATCGAATGTCACCGCCGACATCGACCATTGCTCCAGTGGCACCAGCTTTTTGCATTGCTTCGACAGCTTTATCGATAGCATAACCTTTTGCTATGCCGCCCAAATCCAGCTTCATACCATCAACAGCAAAACGGACGGTCAAATTGTCGGCATCGAGTATGAGCTTTTCGAAACCGACTTTGGAATGTACCTGCTGCAATTCGGCTTCGGTCGGGACACGATTGGTATCGGCGGCACTACGCCAAAGGTCCATAAGAGGACCGACGGTTATATCGAATGCGCCTTCGGAGAGTTTGCTGAACTCGACGGACTTTTGCAGGACCTCGAATGTCGGGTCGCTCACTTTAACCGGGCCGGCGTAGGCATCGCGGTTTACACGGGCGATTTCGGAACCTTCCTTTCGCCAGCTCATCAGGGCTTCGATGTGCTCGAGCTGTTTGAAGGCGGCCTCGATGCAGTTTTTGGCTGTTTTGGTATCGGGTGCGACGGCGATAACCTTTGCAAAAGTGCCCATTACAAGCCTGTAGCCGCTGTCAACTTCGACCGGTGAGGCTGGTTTGTTACGCGCAATCAAAAGACATATGGCCACGATTAAAATCGCGCCAAAAAATGCCGCGAACAGGATTTTGCCGGTTCTACTCATATAAAATCACAGCCAAGCTTTATAAAACACGAGTTCAATTATAATCGTCTAATTGTATAATAGTGCAATGAATAAGAAAGAAATAAAGCTGCTGGAGGAGCAGATAGAGAGGTTTTTTCTGCCATTTGTTCGCCGGCCGAGCAGATACATCGGCGGCGAGATAAACCAAATCAAAAAAGACCTTGCAAAATGTGAGCTTACCGTCGCCCTTTGTTTTCCCGATGTATATGAAATCGGGATGAGCAATACGGGTATGGCGATAATATACGATGTCCTAAACGGTCTTGACGATGTAGCAGCTGAGCGAGTTTTTGTACCCTGGATTGATGCGGAGAAGATTCTGCGGGAGAAAAACATTCCGCTATTTAGTCTTGAATCGAGAGCGGCGCTAAAAAGCTTTGACGTTATCGGCTTTAGTCTGACAAATGAGCTGTGCTATACGAATATGCTCAACGTTCTTGATATGGCCGGCCTTGAGGTCAGAAGCAGCAGGCGAGAAGAAAGCGACCCGTTGATAGTTGCCGGCGGAGGGATGGCAAACTGCTGTGAACCGATCGCTGAATTTGTGGACGTGTTTCTGCTCGGTGAAGGTGAAGAAGCAGTTGCAGCATTGGCTGAACTTATAAAATCCGAGAAACAGGACGGGACTTCAAAAAAAGAGATTTTATTAAAGGCAGCCAAAAAATTTGAGTGGGCATACGTTCCGAGCCTTTATAAATTCGAGTACGACAACGAAAAGATAAAAAGTTTCAAGGCGCTCGTGCCGGGTCTGCCGGTTCAATTCAAAAATGCAGTGGTCAGGGACTTCGAAAATGCACCGGTGCCGCTTAAACCAATAGTTCCATTCACTCAGGCCGTCCATGAACGTGTCAGCGTTGAGATTATGCGAGGCTGTCCACGGCGGTGTTATTTTTGTCAGGCGAGCTTTTGCAGAAGGCCTGTCCGGCAGCGAAGTGTCGAAAAAATAACGGAGATTGCAAAGAGCTGCTACCATTCAACCGGATTCGATACGGTAGGGCTGCTTAGCTTATCAACGGCTGATTATCCGGAACTTGAAGAATTGACAGCCAAACTTAATGAGTATTTTCGAGACAAACACGTTGGGCTTTCTGTACCGAGTCTGCGCGTCGACCGACAGTTAAAGCTACTTCCGGAAATGATAACTTCGGTAAGGAAGGGCGGCCTTACGATTGCTGTTGAAGCGGCCAGTGAAAGATTAAGAGAGATTATCAATAAGCCTCTTAAAGATGAGGATTTGTTTGCGGCTGCAGAGGCGGCATACGAGGCCGGATGGCAGAGGTTAAAACTGTATTTTATAGTCGGCCTGCCAGGCGAAACGGAAGAAGATATAAAAAATATTGCAGAACTATCCTTTCAATTGGCAAAACTGCGGAAAAAAGTTGACGGAAAGACAGGACAAATCAACATTACCATAAGCTGGCTCGTACCCAAGCCGCATACGCCGTTCGGCTGGCTGGCACAAAAACCGCTAATCTATTTCGAGCAGGCAAAACAGTTAATCCTCTCTGAGAAGCGACGACTTCACGCAAAATTTCTGCACTTTAAGTTCCACGATATAGAACGCAGTATACTGGAATCAGCGATCGGCCGAGGGGACAGACGACTGGCCAATGTTATCGAAGCAGCCTGGAAGAATGGCGCTAAATTTGATTTGTGGGA
>CAYLXD010000187.1:0-1256 GCA_964387515.1 uncultured Pirellulales bacterium
CACCGGTAACGGCACCTAACAAAGCACCGAGAGCGCCTCGCCAGCCTGCACCGGCTTTTTTCGCACCGCCCATCGCGCCGAAAAATTCGACTAATTCTCCCAGGACCGCCAGGGCCGTGATGGCAACGAGGGTATAGATAGAAAAAATCCCGTCCTCGGCCCGCCACCACGCAAATAAACAGCTCGATATAACGATAAGCCAATTGCCCGGCAGGCCGAAGACAACTAACAAAAGCCAGAAGGCGTTTACCAAAATCAGTAAGATTGACCAGAGATAAACCATTACTTTTCTTCCAACCGGTTATCACGCGTAGCTGTAAGGACTGCTGCAAACGCTAAAGCTGCGGTTTCGATGCGAAGAACAGTACTGGTGAGTCGAACGAATTTTGCTCTGTAACTTTCTAAAAGAGCTTTTTCATTTTCTGTTATTCCGCCTTCGGGGCCGATGATTGCTATTACATCCTTTGCGTCGAATCGCTGTGTAATCAAGGCCGGAGATTTCGACTCCGGGCTGCCAACCAAAATCTCCGCCTTATCGTACTGTTCTTTCAAAGCCGAGAGAGCCTCACTTAAAGTCACGGGTATATCAATTTGTGGCAGAAAGATTCTACGGCACTGCTTGGCTGCTGCGATTGCTATATTTCGCCATCGCTCAGCAGCCTTTGGGTTCCTCGGTTGTTTGACGGTCCGTTCAAAAATAACAGGCACTATCCTATCGACACCGAGCTCGGTACATTTTCCTGTTAGCCAATCGAATCTTTCGCCTTTCGGATAGCTTACTGCTATTATAACTTCAGGCTTGTCAGGCCTTTCTATCCTCTCAAGGTCGACGATTTTTAACAGCACCGATTTGCTTGTTGCCTTTTCGATAACAGCCGTTGCCAATGTCCCAGCACCGTCAAAAAGCTCAACTTTGTTGCCGACTTTTAGCCTGCACACATTGTACAAATGATGTGCTTCGCCGCCGGCAAGCTCAACATCCGGTTCTTCCAGCCTCTCACAGTAAAATCGATTCAAATGCATAGTTTAATATATGCTCGTAAATGCTTTTCCCTTGAAACTTATTGTTCTTATTGATTGCGATAGGATAACCTTAAAGAAATTATGGTTCAAGAATGCAGCACCTGAAACGACGGATAAAATTGGGTTTGATTGGGTTTGTTTTGAATAGTTCATTGTTCATAGTTCGTTGTTATTAGTTATTATCTTTACTGAGCTTACGCTCATTTGAGCATCCGGGAAATTGGGTTTGTTTT
>CAYLXD010000187.1:1356-2739 GCA_964387515.1 uncultured Pirellulales bacterium
CAAATTTGATTGATTTTTTAAAGTAAAAGGCCGAGCGGCATTCACACTGGCCTTTATAAACTTGTCCTGCTTGTCCTCCGAAGCTTGCCCGCCGTAGCGTGTTACGCGAAGGCGGGGGCTATCATCGGCCGCACGGGCTTAGCTTCTGAGTTCGGAATGGGATCAGGCATTTCCCCACGACTATTCACAGTATTTAACAAGCGTAAAAAAAATGAAAAGAAACCAGAAAATACCTTGCATTAATCCGCCTAATGTAATACAATAAGTGCGTAAATAGTGGCTAATAGGCAATAATGCTGAATCTTAAGTTCATAAAGTCTTTTTTTGAAAGGGTTTACAAATGTCAACTGAAAAACTCGCTAAAGAACTTGTGGTACGGGTTACGGAAACTGACTTCAACACTCTTCGTTTCCTATCAGAAAAATTGGATATCAGCATGTCCGAAGTAGTAAGAGCTATTATTCCAAGAATTCCACATTTACAACCTCCCAAAGAAACCCAGGAAAAGCGTGTTTCTCCACTAATCCTTGAAAACTATGACCAGACTCGTCTATCTGAAATCCTTGATGAAATGATCGCCCAAAGAAAAGCCAAAACCTTAGCGCAGGAAATTAAAGTTCAACTCATCGATTGTGAACATAAACGTGATAGGCTAACAAAAACAACAGAAAAACGTTTACTAAGATGGGCTCATCCTGCAAGGATTGACGATAGGACTGAATTTGCCTCTCCTAAGGCTAAGGAAATATGCAGAATATTGTACGGTTTTGTCCCTGAGAGAAATAATTAGGTAACAATCGTCAAATATAGTTTTTGCGGGTACTTTGAAAGGAGCATATTATGGAATGCGTTGAAAAGATTTTGCAGGGCATAGAAGTGGATCGATTCTTCGACAGTCATTACGTAGTTAGCCGCATGATCCATGATTTCTCGGATGATTACCTCGCTGTGGCCCAGAAGATAACTCCTGAGGCGAAGAACCTCACATTGAGAACTCATCAACAGATAGGTCACCTCATAAACAAATTCGATGGGTTACTCGTGAAAAGGCAGGCGGGTCAATCATGGTCAGAGAATATTCATGGCGCATCAAGTTCATGCGCACTATGGAAAAGGATTTAAGGAACCTAAAGGGCGGCAACCTCGAGTTTGATTTGGGGTGCAATAGCTAACGAACAAAAAGGAAAAGGCCGAGTACAATTAGCACTCGGCCCTTATAAATCCTGGTGACAACAAAATCTCTGTCTCCACAATTTTGCTTTTTGCATTTTAATCCTTCGACTTTGCTCGGGACAGGTTTTTGATTTAGTCTATAACAAAACCCAAAACGGCTTTAATAAAAACATCTGGATTCCCGCTTTCGCGGGAATGACAAAGGGAAAC
>CAYLXD010000188.1:0-2665 GCA_964387515.1 uncultured Pirellulales bacterium
TTTAGCTCAGCAGTTTCTTTAGCAGCGCTCGCTGAAAGTGAAGCCGGTTCTCGGCTTGGTCGAACATAATCGAATTTTCCGACTCGGCTACCTCGTCGGTGATTTCAAAGCCCCGATAAGCAGGCAGACAGTGCATAATCTTAACGTCGGCCGGTGCAGACTCGAGCAGCTTGGCGTTGATTTGAAAACCGCCAAAGGCCTTGATACGTTTTTGCTTTTCGTTCTCTTGGCCCATACTTACCCACGTGTCGGTATAAATAACGTCAGCCTCCGCTGCTGCCTCAGCCGGATTGTTCGTCTGCCGAACGCTGTCGGCTGATATCTTATTTGCCTCCGCAATTGATTCATCGTCGAGTTCGTAACCGGCAGGCGAAGCAACCGCCATCTTCATACCGAGCCTCGCGCACGCCATCGCCAGAGAGCGGGCAACGTTGTTGCCGTCACCAATGAATGCGATTTTTATCCCTTCTAATCGCCCAAAGTTTTCGCCGATGGTGAGTACGTCGGCCATCGCCTGGCACGGATGCAGCCGGTTAGTCAGCGCGTTTATCACCGGAACCGTCGCAAACTCAGCCAGCTCGATAATGGTCTGATGCTCGAATGTTCGTGCCATTATCCCGTCAACGTATCGGCTCAGAACCCTCGCAATATCTTTGACCGGTTCTCGCTTACCGATACCGCCGATATCTTCTGGCTTAACGTAAATCGCGCTGCCGCCCAGGTCTGTCATTGCAACTTCAAAGCTCATCCGCGTCCGCAGGCTCGGCTTCTCGAAAAGCATCGCAAGCGTTTTGCCGACAAGACATAAATCCCGCTTACCGTTTTTGTATAGCTTCTTCAGGTCACTGCTTTCGCGCAGCAATTCTTTTAGCTGCTCAGCCGAAAAATCATTTATCGAAAGAAAATTCTTCATTCTGTCTTTTGCCATCTGTCTTCCGTCCTCTGTCCTCTGCTCAGCTCTCAGTCAGAACGCCGTCGAGAATTTCGATGGCCTCGTCGATTTGGCTGCGGCTGACGACCATCGGCGGCATAAACCGCAGAACCGTATCGTTGGTACAGTTTATTCGCAGACCCTTATCAAGGCACTTATCGACTATTTTGCTGCCGCCGCTTACTAATTGAACGCCTATCATAAGCCCTATCCCGCGGACATGGTCGATAATAGAATGCTTTTGCTTTAGCTGCTCGAGTTTATCTTTGGTGTATTGACCAAGTTTGACAGCGTTTTCCAACAAGCCGTCTTCTTCTATTGCCTCGATGACCGCGACTGCCGCTGCGCAAGCCAGGGCATTGCCGCCGAATGTCGATGCATGTTTGCCAGGCACAAGTGAAGCTGCAATCTCTTTTTTGGCCATCATCGCACCTATCGCAACACCGCCGCCCAGCGCCTTGGCCATCGTTATAATATCCGGCTCAACATCGAAATGCTGATACCCGAACCATTTGCCCGTCCTGCCGATTCCTGTTTGCACCTCGTCCAGAATCATAACCGCACCGTTGGCATCGCAGAGTTCGCGAATCTTCTCCAGATACTCTGCGCTTGCAATGTTTATTCCGCCCTCGCCCTGGATTGGCTCGACCATCACTGCTGCAACTTCATCACTGAAAGCCGACTCCATCGCCTCAACATCATTGAACGGCACATAAACAAACCCCGGCAGCAGCGGCAGAAATCCCTCATGATATTTCGGCTGAGCCGTAGCAGTTACTGTCGCGAAGGTCCGCCCGTGGAAGCTGCCCTCTGCCGTGATAAATTTGTATTTTTCCTTTGCCGTGTACAGTCGGGCCAGTTTCAGCGCAGCTTCATTCGCCTCGGCGCCGCTGTTGCAGAAAAAACATTTTCCACCGAACGCTCGTTCGCTGAGTAGCTTCGCCAATTTGCCCTGCGGCTCAGAGTAAAACGTATTATCTATATGCAGAAGTTCGCCGGCCTGTTTCCGTATCGCCTCGACAACCTTTGGATGGCAGTGCCCTATTCCGCTGACAGCCCAGCCGGGAAACATATCTAATATCTTGTTCCCGTCCGAGTCGAAACAGTAACAGCCTTCGCCCTTGACAATCACCCGCGGCAGCCGGCTGTAATTGGCGATAACATATTTATCAAACAATTCAATTATCTCCTGTGTCGTCATATCTTTTATCTGCCTCAGGTGGATTTATTTTGCCCCGCTTTTATTGTCTTCTGCCTTGTCCTTGCGCTCGTAGGGCTTTAGCTTGTACTCTTCCATCTTCTTTGTATACTCCTCGAACGATTTTTTAACTTTTTGCAGATGCTCCGTCGACCGCTCAGGTTCCTCTTTTTCACGCTCGCGTTCTTTATACCACCATATGCCGTATGCTATCCACCCTATGCCGACAAGTATCGCTCCGATAAGAAGTATCGTATACGCCATCACATTCTCCTTTTTATCCGCTGCAGGCGGGTTAGTTTCTTAGCCTCCTCGGCGAACGCCCCTTTGCGCGCCTGGCTAATCCATACCGCCGGTAGCTCAAGACGAAAAAACTATTCTTTCTTCTCAGCCTTCTTAGCTTTGTCTCGCATCACCACGAAATAATAGACTATCGCTCCTAAAAAATAGAACCAGAGCGACAGAACAATCGCCCCCGCCCATATCAGCTTATCGTACTCACCGTTTTTTGTCAGGGGATTGGGAAATTTCCTGGC
>CAYLXD010000189.1:0-2654 GCA_964387515.1 uncultured Pirellulales bacterium
TATATACTTATGGAGTGCTTTAAGAGTCAAGGATTTGAGAATGAGGGGTTTGTGAGTCGTGGCTCGTCGCTAGTGACTCGTATCTCGCTGGTTGAAAAGGCTAAATTATTTTTTCACGAATTCAAGATTTTATGTTGTTTTTTGGGCTGAGTGGATTTTGGGTCCCCCGTCTGGGTCCCAGATAAAGACATTCTGGGATCTGCGCTTCGCTACGAATGGCGATTTTAGCAGGAGGCAGAACGGAAGGTTAAGACTTTAAGAACTTTATAAGTCTGGTGGATAACTTTTTTGGGTCGCGGGTCTGGCATTCCCATACGACGAGGACTTTCCAGCCAGCTTTGCGGAGTTTTCTTAGATTGCGTTTGTCGCGTTCGACATTTCCCCGGCGTTTGTCCTGCCAGAATTTTGTATGTGTGGCAGGTTTGACTCGGCCGTAACGACAACGATGAATATGCCGGAAGCAGCCGTGAACAAAAATAATTTTTTGTGACTTTAAAGACCCTTGAAATTTCCCCAAAAACACAGAGAATATAAAAGGTTTTTGGGAGAATATATGCCAATCGGAAAAGAATGGCACAGGGCCGAGTTGATAGTCGCATTTAATTTGTATTGTAAACTGCCCTTTGGTCAACTGCATAAATCAAACCCTTTAATAATTCAGTTAGCCAATAAATTAGGCAGAACGCCGAGTTCTGTTGCAATGAAACTGGTTAATTTCGCCAGTTTAGACCCAACCCATAAAAATCGCGGCATTAAAGGACTGTATCATACGAGCACGGGGGACCGCCAAATTTGGGAAGAATTTAATGGAAACTGGGAAAGATTATCTTATGAGAGCCAAAAAGCTTTCAATAAATTAATTGCACAACCTCTTTATGATGAAATGATTGATAAAGCTGAACTGTTGGTCGATAAGCCCACGGAAAAAGAGAGCAGGGTACGTGTCAGGTTGGTCCAAAGTTTTTTTAGGGAAACTGTTTTATCAAGCTACAACTTTTCGTGTTCGATGTGCCGTTTAAGTATTGCAAAACTACTTAACGCAAGTCACATTATTCCGTGGTCTGTTGAAAAGAAGCGTAGAGGAGACCCGACAAACGGTCTTTCTTTATGTGTGCTACACGATAGAGCTTTTGACCGCGGATTGATCTCTATTGATGATAAATACCGGATGATATTATCTAAAGAGTTGAAAATGGAATATCGAAACAACCTGTATAAGGTCGCTTTTCTGAATTTAGGAGGGAATAAAATAACGCTACCTGAGAAGTTTAAACCAGATCCAACTGCTTTGGCTTATCACAGACAGAATATCTTTCTTGAATGAAGGGAATTTTGAATATGAGCAAAATGATAACCTTGACATTGCCCTCTGCCGCGGTGCCTGAGATTCTCAACGACCTCTATGATGGCTTGGAAGTATGGAAGAACACCGAAGAGTATCTTGATAGCGGGTCTGTTGTGGCGCCATGTGTCGTTGCGGAGTGTTCGAGCGTAGGGAAATCACGTAGGATGATTAAACTGTACGAGGAAACGATTTCAGATTTCAGTGATAGAGAGGGTGAGAAGTTCGCAATAGGATATTAACCCACCGGATAAACCGGTGGGCTTTCGGAAATTGGTGAGGCAAGCATCGACCGGTTTGGTCAGCACCGGCCAAAGCGGCCGGTTTTTTTATAACAGTTCTATACCTAAAAACTTGCTGTAATAATTGCCGGCCGGCAGCGACCACAACGGCTCGTTTTGCCAAAAGCACTTCAAGAACCGCTTAAAATTTTTGCATCTTGTAAGCGACTGCATACAAGGCAGTTAAAAATTTCTTTCACGTCAAAGCAAGCCCCGGCACGCGGCTCGCTAATATTTACCGCGATAGAAGAAAAAACTACGGAGGCGATTGTGATGATAACCGTTGGAGGATAGCGGTGAATGAAAATGAATAAGTCGGGAAGACGAAATGATTGTCCTTGTAGAAGCAAGTGTATTAACAATAGGGCTGGACGGCAGGGAAGAAGTTCTGCGAGAGCTGCCGATCCGAGTGATAGCAATGCAGTCTGGAATGGAGGCTGCACGCTCTTTAAAAACTGAAAGGGTTGACAGCGTTATCAGCAGTTGGGAGCTGGAAGACATGGCCGACGGCAGGTTTCTAAAGGGCCTTAAGGCCGCGAAACCTGATATTCCGACCATAGTCTTTACAAGGGCCGGTGACTGGGCACAGGAGATAGCCGCCCGCAGTCTGGGTGTCTCAGCGGTCCTGACCGATGAGGCCGATGATGACCTCTTCCGGCAAACCGTGGCGAATGTCCTGGGACTTGAAGGCATTGTCACCATAAAAGCAATATCTCCCGCGGATTCGACAGGCTCACCACAAGCTGAAAACGCAAAGAGCCTCTACAAGAAACAGAGGATTTCAAAGTAGACGGCTAAACTGAGAGAAGCCAGCGTGTTGATGAACACAGTAGAGAGCAATCACGGCTGATATTAAGCTGTGATAACCATAAATCCGCCGGAGGCGGATAAATGCTCACGATGAGTTTTCTCCCCCAAGCTGGGCTTGATGACCTGAGGGTGATTCAAAGGAGGGTTAAGGTCTTTGGGCCCGGCGGAAAGCAAGCACGGTTTTTACCGTGATAGTTATACAGGCTGAGAACTCTCTCTCT
>CAYLXD010000190.1:0-2635 GCA_964387515.1 uncultured Pirellulales bacterium
CCAGTACTCCTCGAAAAATCTCATACGGTCTGTGTCGCTCGCCAACCAGGGCTCGAACATATTTATCTGCACCAGATTCTTCAAACGCAGCCGGGCCGGAAGTCTCCGGAACTTTTTCGTCCGCTCATTATCCAGAAAGAAAAAATGCCAACTGTCCTGCTCTTTCCGCGCCAGCATGTTGCCCAATCGCAAATCGCCGTGAAAAATCCCATCCGCATGCATCCTGCCGATAGTACGTCCAAACGCCCTTATAAACAACCTTCTTTCCCGCAACTTGTGGTGAGCCTGTCTGCCCTGCGTAGCTTTAGCGAAGCGGGGTCGAACCATTTGATAAACCGACCGGCCGTTTTCGACCTCAAGGGTCGCTAAAAAATTTCTCGTCGTCAAAAATGCAAATCTGCATTGCCCCATCGCGATAACAGCAGGGTTCTCAAAGCCGTTCTCTGCCAGCATAAACGCCGCCTCTAACGCTCGCCTGGCCCGGCTGGGACGAAAAAAATGCTTAACAAAATCCCAAACCGACCGGTAAAAATACTCCTTAAGGTAAACTACCTTTTCAGCGCCGCCGAATCCGACGCTGAATTTATACACCCTCGTAAACTTGGACGACCGGACCAAAGTTGGATGATACCGTTCGTGCAGCGCTTCTTTGCCGGCTAATAAGGTTTGTTCAAATGTGTCGTTGCGAACACCCTTGTGAATATACAGCGTGCAGTTTCTTGTGGTGAGCTTGTCGAATCCACCCCGCCTTAATTTATCGAAACCGCTCTCCACTTGTGGTGGGCTTGCCTGCACTGAGCTTTGTCGAAGTGTCGAATCCACACTCCTAGCGCCCCAGAATACTGATGCCGAGTTTATTGGCAAGCTTGATTGTTTCTGGCTTGTCGATGATTATCGTTTTACCAGCTTCCACAACCAGGCATTTACCGCCGTTCTCGGCCAAACTTCTTATAGTCTCGGGCCCCACGCACGGCACGTCGAATCGCATATCCTGATTTGGCTTCGAGGTCTTGATAAGTGTCCAGCCGCCTTTTTCGCAGTATCGTCCCGCACGCTCAATCATTTCCGCCGTGCCTTCTATCGCCTCAACAGCTATAACTTCTCTTTCTCTGACCGCGATTGCCTGCCCTATGTCCAGTTCGCCGAGTTTCTTGACTATCTGCCAGCCGAATTCAATGTCACTTTCGACCGACGAACTCAGCTGATGCTGTGTCATCGTCCCCGACGTCGCCAAATGCTCTTTGCAGTACATTATTGAGTTCTCCAGCACTATTCCTCCGCTGGCCAGCTCGTCGGCCAAAGCGCTCAAAAGCGTATCGTTCTGTTTGTCTCTGCCTCGCAGCCGCCAGTACCATATCCGCACTGAGCGCCAGTCCGGCTGATATCGCAGTATTCGCCACGGCGTAAAGATACGTCCTTTCGCAACCCGTCCGACCATAATCGCCCGCCTAACGCCGTGTCTTCGCAGCCTGCGTATCCAGCTGCCTGGCCGGGCAATCGCAACTCTGTAAAATACATCGACTTCGTCGGCCAGCGAAGCTTCTGCGATACCTGCCAAGCCGACGCATATTACCTTCAAGCCCGACTTTCTGGCACCCGCAGCCACCAGATAAGGCAACTTGCCCTCACCCGCAATCAAACCCAGCGTATCTCGTGGTGAGGACATTCGGCTGAACCCGCGGCGGGTCCTGAACTCACTGTCGAAGGACTCAGTTGAAGCCCCTCTCGAATCCACTTCACTGCTCATAATATCTATCGTATTTTGGTAACTGGTTACTATTTAACCAATTACCATTTACTAATCACCAATTTTGTCCGAAGAATCCTCTTGCTTGGATGAAAAAAGTCGCTCAATCCGACTTTGAAGATTCCGAATGCTCTGCCGCATATCGGGCAGGTATTGTATCATACTATAGGCACGTTTGCCCTGGTTGGCTTCGATGGCAGGAGAGCCTAAGACTATCTGATTGTCGTCGATATTGTTAATAACACCAGCCTGGGCCGCTATCGTAACATTGTTTCCGATATTGATATGGCCAACGATTCCGACCTGCCCACCCACTATGCAGTGATGTCCGAGGGTCGTCGAGCCGGCAATACCAACCTGGGCCACCAGCAGACAATATGGCCCTATCTTCGTGCCGTGGCCTACTGTAACCAAATCGCCTAATTTACTGCCCTGACCTATGATTGTGTCACCGAGGGTGCCGCGCTCAATCGCGCAGCAGGTGCCGACCTCGACATCGTCCTCTACAACAACGGTACCTATCTGAGGTATCTTGTGGTGGACGCCCTTATGGCTGGCGTAGCCGAACCCGTCTTCGCCTATCGTCGAGTTGGCATTTATAATTACACGATTGCCTATTCTGCACTCGTCGTAAATCGTAACGTTGGGATACAATATGCTGTCATTGCCTATCTGCACTCCCCGCCCGACATACACGTTGGGATAGATTATGCAGCCGTTGCCGACCTTCGCGTCATCGTCGACGACCGCGAAATCGTGAATCTGGCAGTCCACTCCAATCTTCGCGCTGTCCGAGATTGATGCACGCGGACTTATCCCAACCTTCTTGTGCTTGCGATGGCCGTGCAGAAGCACCATAATCTGCATAAAGGCATAGTAAGGGTCTTC
>CAYLXD010000191.1:0-2607 GCA_964387515.1 uncultured Pirellulales bacterium
CTTCTTATCCCAATCAGATAATGGTGCTGAGCATACGTCGCCGGCACAGCCTCTATGAATTCGGGCGGCACCAGTTTTTCGGGAATATCAGCCAGAAATTCCCACCCGAGCGTCTCGGCGAAGAGCTTCAAAACCTCTTCCTCGGTAAAATACGGGCTGCGAAGCAAAAACTCATCTATTCGCTCACCGGAGGAGTTACTTTCAAGAAACTCCGCCAGTTTCCCGGCGTCAACTAATCCCGTTCGCTTAGCAGTTTGTATCAGTAAATCCTTCATAACATTGCGTATTTCGTCCCTCGGCTGCGCTGCTCGTCCCGTCTTTCGTCTTACGTTAAACGCAACCGTGGCGAGCCGCGCAACCGCAACCGTTTAACGCATATAGCTATTCCGCTTCGAGGACACGCAGCGGGTCCATCGGTTCAGACTTTACTCCGGGCCACTGCTCATACTGCTGGAACTTACCCTCGGAGTTTTCAAACGCCACCCTGTTTCTTTCGGATATTCTTGTTAAATCGGGCAGACCCTTTTCGATTTCACTCGGCCTCAAGATATTTGCCTTGACGAATATATACAGCTTGGATTCGGTATCGCTGTTGTCTATATTCCTAAACAGCCCTCCGACAAGAGGAATATCGCCAAGCAATGGGACCTTACCGCCGTCTTTGTGCTGACCCAGTGTCATTATACCGCCAAGAATTATTGTGCTGTCATCCGGTACTGTGACTATTGTCTCAATATTGTTCTCGCTTTTCGCCGGTGGTGGTTCATTTTGTGCGAGCTTCTCTCCCGGAGCTATTTGATAACTTGAACGTGTCATTTTTATTTCAAGACGAAGCAAATCACCTTCACTAATATGAGGTGTGATGTCAAGTTTAATCCCGGACGCAAATTGGTCAAAAGTGTAGCTTGTACTCTTGAGTTCAGCGGTGGTACCAACAGTCTCGGAGCTCCTAGCTCCATATATGGTATCCGTTGTATCAATATGTCCCAGCTCATTATCGTTAACCAAAATCTTCGGCTTGGCAAGTACACGCCCATAGTTCTTCGTCTGCATCAGTGTCAAAAGTGCTTGGATATGATGGTCACCGTAGAAACCCTTGCCTGTACCTCCCTTAGATGAAAAATCCTGGAATTTATCCCGACCTTTTGCGGCATCGATGGCATCTATAATCGAACGAGTAGATGTAGCGCCTGTAATGTGGTCTACCAGACCGCTGGTGTAGTCCAAATTTGGGAAGCTTGAGACAAGTTCCAAATCATACTGAAAGGTATCCGTCCTGCTGATTTCGACAAGCGTAACATCAATCAGCACCTGTGGCCTTCTTTTGTCCAGAGTCTTTATCAGCTTCCTTATCCATTCCTGGTTCTTCTTGCTGGCGTAAACAATCAGGGAAAACGTACTTTCGTCTGCAACAATCTCGATGTTTTCTTCTTTCTTTACGACCTGTTGTATTTTGCCTTCCTTGTCCTTGATGGTCTCCTGAATAAGCTGCTCTAAAACAGCCGCTAAATCCATTGGGTTTTGATTTTCGAGCGGATAAATTTCGTATGGAATCGCCTCTGCGAGCGTCTCACTGTCAACATAGCTGATAATCGTTGCTATCTGGATGTGCTGTTCGGCTGTCGCGTTCACTAAAAGGGAATTGGTCGATGTGATTATCACTACCTGGGGCTCTTCCACGAGGCCCTCGCTTACCCCAGCCGGCGCCGCGGGCGCGGCGGCTTTAGTCGGCGCTGTTCTTGCAGAAGGCCCCCCTCGCTCGCCGCCGATTATCCCGAGCTCCTGCAGCTTGTTCCTTACCTCCTGGGCGTCAACGTGCTGAATATCATATAACCGAAGTGTTCGCAGGTCCTGCTGCTCCACATCAAGAGTATCTATCAGCTCATCGACAACATTCAGTTCATCCTCAAATCCTATCATTAGAATTCGGTTTGTCCGTTCGTCCGCATCAAGATAAACGGTAGGCGTGGTCGGAGTGGGTTTGGCGGCTACGGCTTTTTTGGCGGCATCCCGCCGGCGTCTGAAGGCTGCTGTCGACTCTCCCCTTCTGCGAGTGATTGTCGGTGCCTCCCGCTGCGCAATCGTAACTGATATTGTCCCTAACTGCTCCACAAGTGTTTTAACTTTCGGGGCGAGGGTCTTTGCCATCGTGTATTTTAACTGTCTGAATCTGAATTGCTTCGGTTCGCCGGGCCTGTCAATAATTTGCAACAGTTCTTCTACACGGCCCATACGGTATGCATAGTCGGTAACGATTAGCGTGCCTGTGTCTGTGATATCCGTGATATTTGCGCCCAGCTTCATCTGGCCCAGAAGATTCTTCGCACTGGCAGTATCTATGTATTGCAGGTCGAATAGCCGGGTTACGATTACATCTCCGTATTCAACCTTACCTTTCTCGTCATACATCAGGGTAGGGTCGATGTCCAAAACTTCTCCGGAAGGAACTATGGTGACAAGATTGCCCTTACGGGTCATCACAAAGTTCCTGAACTTCAGCACAGACTCGGCAAGCGGATACAACTCCCTGACCTTGACGGGTCCCTGCAATTTAAGCGTAACATCGCCTTTGACCTTGGCGGGGTCATACATATAATCGAGATTCAG
>CAYLXD010000192.1:0-2596 GCA_964387515.1 uncultured Pirellulales bacterium
TTGAGATAATCAGGTAAATCTAACCGCTTGGTATAGAAGAGGTTATTAAACTTGCGTTTCGGGGTTTGTGAGAAAGATAGTTGTCGTTCGATAATTTTCTTGACTTTTGCTGAGCGGTTTGCTAAGCAGTAATGCCTTAGACACCGTTACTCAGGCGAGGAGTGTTTGAATGTGCTTTTTCTTTTATTTTAGTTTTTCTCTCAGTTTTTCCAAATAATTATATTTTGTGCACTGACTGTATGCAAACTGCGCGCAAACTGTGCGCAAAAAGTAAATGGCGAGGAAATGACCTGCGGCGATGGCCGCAGGAGAAGTTATAACCGGTAAGCATTTTTGCTTTGGAAAGAACATTTTTTTGGAGGATTAAGCTATGCGAGAAGTAAAATCAAAACTGTTAGTTGTCTGTATTGTTCTGGGTTTGTTAGGGGGATTGGTGGTTTCACCGGCCGAGGCAGTTACCGTCCTGTACCAGAGGCCCGGCGTTAACCCCGGCGTTAGCATTTACCTTAATGAGACGTTTAACAGTCTGGAGTTTGAAAACCCACCCCCTCCTCCGGGAGGTTATGTCGTCGGCAAGCACGTCAAGGGGTATAGAGTCCTCGATTGGCGGGATGCCGACTACAATAAACCTGGTTATCCGGTGTTCGGCGACTGGGCAAGATGCGGCTCGATGGCGGGAACAGTTGACGGCTGCGCCAATGAGATCTGGATGCGCCAGAGTGGACAGGCAATCTCAACAACAACGAGGGTGTCAAGCACAGCCGTTTCCATCCATCTAAACGGCGACAACAACGATGGAAAGGCTGAGGTTCGCGTTGATGGCACTCTCGTCGCTATCCTCGATATGGGAACACGAGGCAATTCACAGAGAGCCCTGATAATCGTTAAATACCTGCCTCTTGCTCAACACACCATCAAGGTGGATGACGCGGGCATAGGCCCCAGTGGTCTGGGAACGGATGTGGCCACGATGGGTGCGTGTGCGCTGTCGTTCCACAAATGGTTCCCCCATTACTGGTACCTTGACTGCAGGCTGCGGCTGTTGCCCACACCGGTGGATATAAATCGTGTGGCGATACCTGTAGTCGTTCCAAACGGTTGGTGGGGAGGCTGGTGGTGGTGGCACCACCAATGCTGCTGGTTCCGGCCGTGGTATGGTCCGATATGGCGTTACCAGCCTTATTACCCGTGGCCCTGGTGGCGCTGGCGGCTCTACTGGAACTACTGGCCCTACTATAAATACTACTATGGGCCGTGGTGGAATTACTGGAGATGGCAGGGTGGTCCGTGGTTCTGGGGCTTTAAGAAATGCTTCCACTACACATGGAGGCCGTGGTGGCCATACTATCCGTGGCCATATAGTTACTCATGGAAGCCACCTATCATTTATCTGTGGAGTTGGTATTGGGACCCGAACGGCCAGGGTAATTGCGTGGAAATGTACACTATGGCTGACGAAGAAAATCCAGCCGGCGGACGAATACTGCCTGTTACCGACAACGTCATGGACGGCCTCACCGTTACGGAGCATAACTTTAATGTCAACAACAAGATTGACGGTAACTTCGCCTCACTCGAGTGGGTCGAGATTGGCACAGATGGCTACAACCTGCGGAGCAGTTTCGCGTCTATGACCGGTGCTGATGCAAACGATGTCAATAACTTCATGGAGAGCGAAATCGTCCAGGAACTGATAAAGAACGCTGCGGGCGGCGCAAAGGTTGGCCTGCAGTACGCCACCTGGACGCATACCGATGCCATTCCAGCGTTGGAGGTTAGTGCGGATTCCATAGTAATGAGCGAGACTGGAGGTGAAGGAGTCTCTGAGTACGAGTTTACTGTTCAGCCTGCCACCGGTAGTATGCCTACTGATGCCAACGTTTCCCTCATCCCGAGTTCGGCACGACTTGACTTAGGAAATGGGGCAGGTGCGCCGCGTATACTGGAGTTTAACACCGGCAATTGGGAGACGCCTCAAACTGTCACCGTGACGGCTGTGAATGATAGCAACAGCCAAGGTACGGAGACTCTCATGATAGGCTGCTCCATCAGCACCGACCCCAACACCGGCGTATCTGTCGAGGTTACTCTCCAAGATGATGAACTGGGCGGCTGGGGATTCAACGAAGGCGACATCTCCGGGCCGGATTCGCAACCGGATGGCAAAACCAATCTTTTCGACCTTGCAGTGGTTGCGAGAGATTGGCTCGATTGCACAAACCCGAATCAACCAGCACCATAGAAGGGTATATTCATCCTGCAGCGGCAACTCAAAGGTGCTTGTGGGCTAAGCCCACAAGCACCTTTACTTTGTGTGCCGGGCATACTCGAAACCCATAAAAAGGCTGCAGATGTTATACTTACAGTCCTTTTTTTTGCCCCGTTAGAAATTACTGCCGAAGGCAAGGCAGACGGTTTTGGCGATTTATTTCTAACGGGGTTTGCTAATCTGCGGACGAGCTGATTATCAGAACCGATGTTTGACGGGCTGTTTTTTTAGCTCGGCTGCGGTGGGCAACAGTTCAAACGAATCTATTTTCCGGGACTGGGTGAATTTATCAATTACGTGCTGAATCTCGCCCATACTTCGGCTGTG
>CAYLXD010000193.1:0-2593 GCA_964387515.1 uncultured Pirellulales bacterium
CAATTGACGCAATAGTTCAAAACCGGCATTAAGCCAATCTCTTTCAGCAGAGTAAATTGAAACAGTATCAACAGGGAAATCGTCGCCCCGCCTTCGCCAAGGCTTCCGTCTTCGCTAAAGCTACGCCGGACAAGTCGGCGGGCAGGCCGTCGCCCGTCGCTCGTCGCTCGTGGTTCATTGACGCTGCGCAGGAAATCAATAAAGCCATCGAAAAGCTGAGGGTGCGGGTCGTAGTCATCGGTCAGATTGCTTAGCAATTCGACAGCAAATGAGGCGCAGTTTAATGCAAAAAGGTTTTTAGACAGGCCCGTAAGAGATGGCTGCTGCTGGAATTCGGTTAGTGTGGCGAGCTTTTCCTTGTTCGAGTCGGAGAAGACGATTCGGCCAAACGAGAAAACCTCAATAGGGCCATCGAAGGCTGATTTCGGCCTTTTCGAGCCTTTTGCGATGGCGGTGAATTTGCCGGTGGCTTTGGCGAAAAACGTTACGATTTGGGAGGTTTCGGAGTAATCGACGGCCCGTATGCAGATAGCGGAGTCTTTAGTCAGCATTTTGCTTATCAGAGGCTTTGTGGATTCTGATGCGTTCTATTCTTCTGGCCTCGGCGGAGGTTACCGTGAATTTGAGGTTTCGGTAATCGAAGGTCTCGCCGGTCTTTGGGACATAGCCCAGGTGTGAAAAGACGAAGCCGCCCAGGGTGTCGTAGTCTTCGTCATCGGGCAGGTCCAGCTCGAACTCATCGTTCAAATCGTCAACGTATATTCTGGCGTCGGCCTCGATAGTGCTGCGGTCGATTTTCCTTATGGGCTTCGGCGCCGGCTCTTCGTACTCATCGGTAATTTCTCCAACAAGCTCTTCGAGGATGTCCTCGAGTGTTACGATGCCGGCCGTTCCGCCGTATTCGTCGAGGACGATGGCGATATGGAGTTTTTTGTTCTGGAACTCGTGAAGGAGGCTTCTGAGCGGTTTCGTCTCAGGGACGAAATAGGCATTTCTTAATTTGTCACGGAGTTTGAAACCGGCCTTTTCTTTGCCGACTTCGCTCAGCAGGTCTTTTGCGTAAATCAGGCCGATGATGTTGTCTATATTTTCTTCGTAAACGGGGACACGGGTATGGCCTGCGGAATTGATGATATCGAGGACGGTCTGCAAATCGGAGTTGACCTCAACGGCAACGATATCGGTTCGCGGTGTCATAATTTCACCGGCGGTGGTGTCGCTTAACTCGAGTACGCCTTCAATCATCTCCTGCTGCTCTTCGTCGACGACGCCTTCCATTCTGCGCTGCTCAAGGCCGTTGAGGAACTCCTCCTGCTTTTCCTCCTGGAGCTGGTCGGGCGTTGTTTTGGCAACTCCGGCAAGCCGCCGGACGAAGGCATCATATATCTGAAGGATGTAGAGGACGGGCGAGGTAGCAGCAGCGCAGAGGGTAAGCAGGCGGTGAGTTCTGCTGAGGATTTTTTCGCCGGCGTATTTGGCCCAGGCGTGCGGGATTGCGAGGGTGAAAATAGAAAATATGACGGCTGCGATAATGAATGTAAGTACGTAGTCGATGAACTGCGGAGGGCCGTTTCGCAGCCTTGCGAAGACAGCCAGCAAGAGCAGCAGTATGCACATATTCGAAATAAGGCGATACAACGAGCATGCAAGGATGAGCTTTTCGGCGTCTTTTACCAGGCCATTCGTAAGGTCTTCTTTTTTTACCGCTTCGAAGGCGTCCTGCAATTTTACGCGTGAGAACGTTCGCAGGGCAATCGCATTGACGGAAAAGAACAGTGCACTTGCTGTAAGTAAGGCAATCAGCAGGATAATCCAGCCAACAAAAGTCACATCAGGCCCTTTCGATTGGTACTGCGCAACCTAAATAGTAGAAAAGCTAATTTTTCCACTCAAATCCGAAATCCGAATATCGAAATCCGCCTTCGCTGAAAGCTACGGCGGACAGGTCCGAAACAAATTCAAAATTCCAATATTCAAATAACCAAAACATTCTCTGTCGCAGTGTCCCCGGCCTACGGATTGTCGGGGCAGGCAAGTGCGGAATGACAACTCCTCAAATCACATGTGACAGAGCGCTATGTATTATACACGATTCCGAAGCCGAATTGCTGCAGGATTTCGTCCTCGGTATCGTGCATTTTTTTTGCCAGTATGGGGTCAGAGTCGTCGAAGCCGAGGTTGTGGAGCAGGGCATGGGTTACGTACAGGGCAAGCTCCGCCTGGGCGGAATGGCCGCGGCCGCCGGCCTCTTTGACGGCTCTTTCGGCATTTACGAGCAGCTCAAACGACTTCGCAGAGCCTGTGTCATCATCCGATAAGTCGAAGCTCAAACAATCCGTTGAGAAGCTGCGATTGCAGAAGCGCTTGTTTACTTTTCGGATTTCGGCGTCATTCACTACCACGATGCCGACCACTGCGTTGCGGAGTTTAAAACGATTGCAAACGGTTCTTACCAGTTTTTTGAGCTTAGGGACATTCAGATTCAGACTATCGAAGTTTTTTGTTATTCGAACGGTTATGCTTTGGGTTTGCTTTCGGCGACCCATATTATGGTAAATGGTTAATTGGTTAATTGGTTAATTGGTTAATTGGT
>CAYLXD010000194.1:0-2587 GCA_964387515.1 uncultured Pirellulales bacterium
CGTCTGTAAAGCCTTCTAGGATAATAAGGATAGTCAGCTATTAATGGCTGGGGACAGTGCAGAGAAAACGGTGGCCAGCCCTAGTAACCAATATAGAAAGGGGACGCGAGTGAAAGGTACAAATAATGAAAAAGGCACTGCGCAGACTGTCGAGACCATTGGTGCAGTATTCCTTGTGGCCGTCGTGATTTTTTTCTTTGGTGTCTGGCCTTCTATCTTCGGGGAGCAGGTAGGGGGGTATCCAGCGAAGAAATTAGAAAATGGAACCTTGATACCTTTGAACAGGACTATATACAAGGTCAATCCATTGATGCAGACAATTGTCTACTGGATGCCTGGTATCTATGAAACACCACGCAAACTTGTTAATTGCGTCGTCCGCAATAAGGAGAATTGGATTGGGTATTACCCTGATGGCTCGGGCGTTGTGGAGATGTGTAAGGGCAAGGTAGTCACGGATGATCCGAATGACATTTACGTGGGTCGTTGTCACTGGTGGCTCTTGCACTTCAAGATACTCCAGTGAAGTAAGATGAACGTTAGCGTTGACCCCCATCTCGCCGGAACGGCGGGCAGCTAAACAGGCAACCCCCGGCAGGCCGGGTGATAACCAAAGCAAATATTCCCCCCACCGCGGGGGTGGGGGCTAACCCAAAAATAATGTTGTCGGAAGAATAATTCGCAGATACTATCCAAGTATGACAAAAAAGCTGACAGGGTATATGATTACATGGACAACCTATTGCTCCTGGCTGCAAGGGAATAAAAAAGGATATGTAAAGAACGGACAGATACTGCCAGGTGATTTGAAGATTGAATACAGTAAGTAAAATATTTGTATCACTGCTTTTTATGTTCTGGGTGCAGGCCTGCCGGGCAGCAAAGGAATGTGCAATGAACAGTCCCGATGGGAAAATCTCCGTGCACTTCTGGGTCTGCAGTGATAAGAACGCCCATTACCGGGTCGAATTCGCCGGCACAGCTATTCTTGAGGAGTCCAAATTAGGGATAATCAGGGAGGATGAGGACTTTTCAAAAGACCTGACGCTGGAGTCCATATCGAGTGTTGAGGCAGTCAAAGCCGATTATGAAATGCTGCAAGGCAAAAGACGTCGTTGTTCTTATGCGGCGAACAAAAGAGTCTTTCATTTAAAAAACGCTTCCGGCAGAAAAATTGATGTTATTTTTCAGGTCTCAAATGATGGTGCAGCGTTTCGATATTATTTCCCGGAAAAATCGCAAGATGTAAAGAAAATCAAAGAAGAGACCACGTCGTTTCATTTTGCGGCCGGCACAAAGGCGTGGATTCAGCCAATAGCTGAGGCGAAATCCGGATGGTGCCGGACGCAGCCTTCTTATGAGGAAAATTACAAGCAGGGTATTGAGACGGACAAGCTGCCTTACAACGATGCGGGCTGGGTTTTCCCGGCGCTATTTAACTACGACAAATACTGGATGCTGATTAGTGAAACAGCTCCTGACAGGAACTATTGCGGCAGCCGGTTAAAACAACATTCGGCCAGCAATGAGTTTTTCATCGGATTTCCTCAGGCAGCGGAAGTTTTTGCCAGCGGGCCGGTGAAGCCTGAATCAGAGCTGCCGTGGTTTACGCCCTGGCGGATTATTACTATCGGGGACAGTTTGAAAACAATAGTAGAATCGACATTAGGAACCGATTTGGCTGAGCCTTGTAAACTGAAGGACATTTCATTTGTAAAGCCGGGCAGGGCTTCGTGGAGCTGGGTTATGCTGAAGGATGGTTCGATGGTGTACGATGTGCAGAAGCGCTTTATTGATTTCGCGGCGGATATGGGGTGGGAATACTGCCTGATTGATGCATACTGGGATACACAGATTGGCTATGATAGGATTGCGGAACTTGCCGATTATGCTGCCGTAAAAAATGTAGGGCTTCTTCTCTGGTATAATTCGGCAGGAGACTGGAACACCACCCCTCTTCATCCTAAAGATAAGCTGCTGACTCACGAAGGCCGCATTAAAGAGTTCGGCAGACTGAAAGAAATGGGCATAAAGGGAATTAAGGTGGATTTCTTCGGCGGCGACGGTCAATCTGTTATGGCATATTATCAGGATATTTTTGAAGATGCGGCCCAATTCGGCCTGGTGGTTAATTGTCACGGGGCCACGATACCAAGAGGGTGGCAGCGGACTTATCCGCACCTGCTCACAATGGAGGCGATAAGAGGATTTGAGTATGTAACTTTTGGGCAGGGTAATGCAAACCTCGAACCTAATCATTGCTGCATTCTGCCGTTCACACGAAACGTTTTCGACCCGATGGATTTTACGCCGGTTTGCTTTACCGAGGTGCCCGGCATAAAACGAATAACAACGAACGGTTTTGAACTGGCGCTGGCGGTGATATTCACATCAGGGATACAGCATTATGCACAGACTCCGGAAGGGATGGCAAATGTGCCGGATTATGTTAAAGACTTTATGAGAGAGATTCCTTCGTATTGGGATGATACCCGCTTTATAGAGGGATTTCCCGGAAAGCTGGCTGTTGTTGCGCGGAGAGCCGGAAATAAGTGGTATGTTGCCGGCATAAACGGTGAAGATATTG
>CAYLXD010000195.1:0-2553 GCA_964387515.1 uncultured Pirellulales bacterium
ATTCGTACATTGAGCAGTTCCGAGAGCGAATGGGTCGGTTCTTCCGGGTGGTTCACCTCGGCCAAGGTTGATATCCCATCGGTTGTCGGCCTTGCAGGTCTGGAAGACAGTGCAGCATCGAGCGAATCGTTCTGGTGGATGCTCAAACAAAGCGGCAAGGCCGGTGCCACATCGCCTGGTTCGGCGTCGTTTACGTTTGGCCCGCCGGGACTAAATAAATTGATTAATCCGGCCCTTTTACCTGAGTTCGATGCTGTGCGCAAATATTTCGGCTCGTCCACATTTTACGGTATTAGCAGGCCGGATGGTTTCTTCTTTGAATTTAATTGTCTCGACCCGGCCGGTACCAAATGACGAACTGTAGTTGGTCCGCCCGGATTAGTGAATGACTTTGTTCAGGGGGTAGGTGATTATGCCTGATGCGCCGGCCCGCTTTAAGGCCGGTACAAGAGAGCGTTCCACTTTGTCTTCGACAATCACTTCTATTGCCACATAATTGTTATCAGCCAGGCTCGAAATCGTCGGGCTTTTTTCAGCAGGCAGCAGTTTCAAAACTTTCTCGAGGTCGCTTTTTCTTACGTTCATCTTCAAACCGACTCTGCTTGTGGCGTCAATCGCTGCGTTGAGCAGTATGGAGATGTTTTCTATTTTTTCTCGTTTGAATTTGTCCTGCCAGGCTTTTTTATTTGCAATGAACCGTGGTGTCGAGGTCAGCACGGTATCAATTATCCTCAGATTATTCGCCTCAAGCGATGAGCCGGTCTCAGTCAGTTCTACTATCGCGTCGAGCAGCCGTGCCTTTACTTCGGTAGCGCCCCAGCTGAATTCCACCTTTACATCGATATTTTTGTCTGCGAAATATTTCTTTGTAACATTAACAAGCTCAGTTGCAATCAGCGAGCCCCGCAGGTCCTCCGGCTTTTTAACTTTCGATTCATTAGAGACGGCCAGGACCCATCTGGTCGGTTTGTTTGAAGCTTTGCTGTATGCAAGTTCGGCAACTTGCACCACATCTGAGCCGTTTTCGGTTATCCAGTCGTAGCCGGTGATGCCGGCGTCGAGGATGCCGTCTTCGACGTATCTGCTCATCTCCTGTGCGCGCAGGTAAATCGGCTGGATTTGCTCATCGTCGATACGCGGCGCGTAACCCCTTTCGGTCTCGGCAATATGGAAGCCGGCTTTGTTGAAAAGCTCGATGGTTGCCTTTTGCAGACTGCCTGTTGGAATGCCTAAATTTAGTGTATTCTCAGCCATCTTAAGTCCTTATAAGAAATCTCTTTGTTACTGCTTTTTCGTTTTTTTTGTTTTGGTTTTCTTTTTACGAGTGGTTTTTCCGCGGCCTTTGCGCAGTTCACTTTGGGCCCGCAAAAGCCGGTAAAACTCATACCCGTTTCGGGCGGGAATCTGCCTTGTTAAGAACCCTTCAATCTCCTGCTCGTCGGCATCAGGATGTACGAGCTCATTGTCTCTTAGATATTCGAGCATCTTACCGGTCAGGGGTATGGCGTGGCCGTGCAGAGCCGTGAGCACACTATAGTCTACAACGAACCTGCTGGTGCCGTCCATTTGCTCGAGGGTCTGTTTTGCCGGCCGTTTCCCGGTCTTCTTCAGGGCTTCGAGGCTGAGAGTATTGTATCGGTTAAATATCGCTGCCAGGACCTTGGTCAGTGATGAGGCAATCTGTTTTGCCTCCGGCGTGTTCTCGCCCACCAGTGCCTCAATGATTTCTTCACTTCGTGAGACACGCAAATCGTTGAAATCAATGAAATTCTCAGCCAGCCTCTTCATTGCGGTCTGTGCGGCTCGCGCGGTGAGATTCTCGCTGACGATGGAGTAAACAATCGCCTCGACCGGGTCGTCATGGGTAACCGGCTGAACTTTGGGATATTTACGTTTTAATGAGCCGTATAACCTGCGTAATTTTTTGGAATACTCGCTGCTATTTTTCATAAAAGTTTTTTACCGGATAAAAGTTTAGCGGCTCTCTGCTTCGGGTGAGTCGTTGTTTTTCAGTTCGCTGATGGCCTTGTCTATGAGGTTCATGGTTTCCAGGGTTTTTTTGAATTTTTCATCCTTATGAAGACGCAAAACGGGGCAGAATTTGCTCTTTATCGCGCCGGCCAGCACCGACTGTATTCGGCTTCTGGCGTGCGTAATCGCAGCAAAGGTTTTCTCCTGGCCGGCGGGGTTCCTGCTGAAAACGCTAAGATATACGTCAGCGGTGCGCAAATCCGGGGCCACATCTACTCTTGTAACGCTCACGAACCCCTCAATGCGGGGGTCGTTGAGATGATTGGCGATCGCATCGCTTACAGCCTCTTTTACGACTCGGGCCAGCTTTTGCTGTCTTCTGGTTGGCATCTCGACATTTACTATTTACTGTTGACTATTGTTTCGGTTGTTAATATTCAATTTAAAGTGTTCTGGCTACCTCAACAATTTCGTAGAAGTCGAGGACATCGTCAATTTTAACATCGTCGAATTTAGCCAGCTTTATTCCGCACTCGAGCCCGGCCTTAACCTCCCGAACGTCGTCTTTGAAATGCCTCAGCG
>CAYLXD010000196.1:0-2518 GCA_964387515.1 uncultured Pirellulales bacterium
CCGGGATTGAGCCGAGGGCAAAGATGTTCGCTAAAAAGGATTTGTTCGGCAAGCCGAAGTTCGGCGGGATAGACCTTATAGCATACGAATTAACCGCCGCTTCAGCCCTTGTGTTCGGGCAGACAACTGCCGGGATTCCCGCTGCAGTGGTAAGAGGCTACGAGTACGAAATCAACGAGACGGCCAATATTGCAAACGGTATCTGGCTGCATCCAGCAGCAGGCAATATACGCAAGGCCATAAAAGCAACGATGCGGGCAACTTCCTACACGCGGGGCCCGAAAGGGTGCCTGTTGCGAATAGCTTCATGGTTTTTTTGACGATGGCCTTGCTTTGTTTTCGAGGAATGCTTCGAGTATCGCAGCAGCGGCGATGGCATCGAGGCGCTTCTGTTTCTTTTTTCCCGCAGAGAAGTGGGCTGACTTTTGCTCAGCGGCAAAGCTGGTGAGGCGCTCATCCTGAAAGTGAACGGGAATACCCAGACGAGCCCTTAGCCGCTCGGCAAATTGAAAGACGAGCTCTGCCTGCGGGCCAGTCGAATCATCCATATTCAAAGGAAGACCCAGCACAACGGCTCCGACGTTTTCGGTCTCGACGAGCTGAACGATTCGGTCGAGCAAATCTTTTTGGCCTTCGACGACCGTTAGGGGCGAAACGATTGTCTCGGAGGGGTCGCAGATTGCCACGCCGGTGTGCTTAGTGCCGTAATCTATGGCCAAATATCTCATCGTCTTTGATTAGACCCTGTTAATTTCGTCGGATAGTTACAGGAATTTTTGGCCGCCGTGCTGCTTTATCAGTTCGAGTAGCTCTTTCAGCCTGTGGGCATGGTCAATGTGACATACGAGGGTCGCGTCAGGTGCGTGTGCGATGACTATATTTTCGACGCCCACAGCGGCGATGAGATGTCCCTTATCCTCTGTAACTATGATATTGTTTTTACAGTCAAGAATCTCACTGGTGCCGGCTACGACTACGTTTTTGTTCTCGTCGAAGCTGATGGCATCGGCAAGGGCGGCGAAGCAGCCCACATCAAGCCAGCGACAATTCAATTTTATTGCGTGAACGGCCTCAGCCTTTTCCATAACGGCGTAGTCTATGCTGATTTTCGGCAGCTTCGGGAACCACTGCTCGAGGACAGATTGACGGTCTGGGCCGTCCCAGGCGGTTCGGATTTTCATAAGCGGCTCAGCAGCTTCGGGCAGGAACTTCTCTAAATTTGTCAGGATGGTTTGGACTTTCCAGACGAATATACCTGAGTTCCAGAAGTACTGTCCGGCATCGACGTACCGCTTTGCAGTTTTTTCGTCCGGTTTTTCCACGAAGGCCTGCACTGAATAAATTTCGTTCTCACACCCAGGGTATTTACGCGGGGCGGCGCATTTTATGTAGCCGAACTGGGTACTCGGAAAGGTCGGCTGGATGCCGAAAGTAACCAAACTATCGGGGTTTTTATCGACAAACGCGAAGGCATCTTTGAGGGCCTGCTGGAATACATCCGGCGGCTCAATGAGCTGGTCGGCTGTAACGACGGCCATTGCTGCCTGCGGGTCGCGCTTCGCAAGGATGGAAGCGGCCAGGCCGATGGCACCTGCCGTGTCGCGCACAACCGGCTCGGCAATGACATTATCAAAGGATAATTCCGCCAGGTCTTCACGGACAAGGTCTGCATAGGCGGCGTTGGTGAGGACAATGATGTTCCCGGCATCGAATATGGGGGATAATCGCTGGAGACATTGCTGAAGAAGGGTTTGGCCGTCGAACAGCTTCAAGACCTGCTTGGGCCTGCTGCGGCGGCTGAGGGGCCATAATCTTTCGCCCCTGCCCCCTGCCATTACCACTACATAATCCATTACTGAACCTTCCTAAAAAGGTGCGAAAGCCGGTGTTAAGACAGATTCTACCAAAATAAGCAGAAAATACAACTTAATAAGTTCTTAATGACTGACGGGGCGGGGAAAAGAAAATTATATTGACTTGTGGGGCAATTCTATGTTTCATTTCTTTGCTTTCGATATGTCAAGGTATGCATAACGAAGTTCAACCTTATGGAGAAGTTTAAAATGGGGAAAAAAGAAGAACTTATTAACGCTGCTGTCGGACGGGTCAGGGAAATCGACGGCATTAAGAAGCTGACGTGTGCCGAGGCCTTCGAGCTGGCACAGGAATTCAAGGTGGAAATCGCTGAGATTGGGCGTATTTGTAATCAGCACAACATAAAAATCCGCAAATGCCAGCTCGGCTGCTTCAGGTAACAATAAGTGGGAGCAAAAAAAATGAAAAAATTGACCCCGTTAGAAGTAAGTCACCAACCCCATAAGAGCCGCCAACAGCGGGAACTTCTAACGGGGTTAAGGGCGAAGTTTAAGCTTTGGCTAAGCACGGAAACCGCTGAAGGTGTTTTCGGCGACGGCAAGTGGCGCCTGCTCGAGGCCATTGAGGCCAAAGGCTCGTTGAGTGCAGCCAGTAAATACCTGCACATAAGTTATCGAAAGGCGTGGGGCGACTTAAAAAAGGC